>NZ_JBSSHR010000026.1:0-74576 GCF_059089345.1 Micromonospora sp. BS32 | reverse complement strand
GCGGAACGCTTATGCGGGTCCACGCCGATGATGACCTGAGCCATCCTGTCCTCCCTCGATCCGACGGTGTTCGTCGACGGGAGGGCAGCGCTACCTTGAGCCGGGCAGTCCCCTGACTTGTCTACTGACGTCAGACGCTGGGGTCTGCAGCCCGTAGCGTCAGGGCGCCGGTTGGCACTGGCTCGCAAACCCCTTGCCGCCCCCGGGTTGGCTCATCAAGAGCGTGCCACCGCTGGCCGGCGCCCGGCCCTGGCGTGGCTCAACAGAGGCGTGCTCAAGATTCCGCAAGTCAGGCTGCCCGCCACGGCGCACCCTCCCGTCCGCCTGGTGAAAGGACCCCCGGCCGCCCATGATCACGATCGGCATCGACCCCCACAAAGCCTCCCTAACCGCCGTCGCCCTCGACACTGACGGGCAGTCCCTGGCCACCAGACGCGTCACCGTCAACGCCGCGGCATTCAAGACGCTGATCGGATGGGCGGCCCGCTGGCCGCAACGCCGCTTCGCCGTCGAAGGCGCGGCCGGACTGGGCCGTGGCATCGCCCAACTCCTCGCCGCCGCCGGCGAAGACGTCGTCGACGTGCCCGCCACCCTCGCCGCCCGCGCCCGACTGCTGGACACCGGCGGATCCCGCAAGAGCGACCCCGCCGACGCAGCCAGCGTCGCGCACGCCGCCATGCGCCACAAGCGGCTGCGCCAGGTCGTGGCCGAAGACCACCACACCCGGCTGCGGCTGCTCTCCGAACGCCGCGACGACCTGGCCACCGAACGAGTACGACTCCTCAACCGGCTGCACGTCCTGCTCCGCGACCTGATCCCCGGCGGCGCGGGGCTCGACCTCACCGCGAACAAAGCCGCCGCGCTGCTGCGAACCATCCGGCCGATCACCGCCACCGACGGCTGCCGCCGCGACCTCGCCCGTGACCTCATCGCCGACCTGCGCCGCCTGGACCGACACCTCGACACCAACCAAGCACAGACCCGTCAAACCCTCGCCGAGACTCATTGCACGGTCACCGAGATCCACGGGGTCGGGCACATCCTCGCCGGGAAAATCCTCGGCCACGTCGGCGACGCCACCCGGTTCCCGACCGCCGATCACTTCGCCAGCTACACCGGCACCGCACCCTTGGAAGCATCCAGCGGCGAACGCCGCCGCCACCGCCTCAACCCCACCGGCAACCGGCAGCTCAACACCGCCCTACACACCATCGCGATCTGCCAAGCCCGCGATCCCGGACCCGGCCGCGTCTACTACCTGCGCAAAATCAACGAAGGCAAGACACCGGCCGAAGCCCGACGAGCCCTCAAACGACGACTCACCAACGTCCTCTACCGACACCTCATCAAGGACCAACTCAAACTCGCCACCCGCATGGGTTGACACACAGAGGCGCTCTTGAGCCTCTCTCCGCCGCGGTGACCGGCGGGACGCACGCCAGATGAGAGCCACACCAACCTGCGGTGGGCAGCCGCGATGAGAGCGACCCCACCGGTCACCTCGACCAAGCCTGGCCGGGCTGCGGTCGTACCACCAGCTAACAGGTAGCCGCGATCCGCGCGCTACCGGTGTGACGCCGCGCCCGTACACAGACACCCATCGCTTCCACTCCGCCTGGCGGTGCAGTTAAGGCAGAAGTTCCCGGGTGCGGTGCACCACGGAAGCGATCATCGGTGGGGTGACCGGCACCCTGACCCGCCCGGAGACGCTGCTCGCCGGCCGGGGGTACGACCTCGCCGGCCGTTGCGGTACACCGCACGCAGCTTCCCGCTGTCCACTCCGCTGCAGCAGCAGATCGCGCCCAGCGGTACGACCGGGACAAGGACTCTCTGGACCGTGACCCGTCCTTCCTGGTGGCCCGCCGCGACCTGCGGCAGCTGACCGGCCGCAGCGCACCCCGCCCGGCCCGAGCTGTCGCCACGCGCGTCCGCCGTCGGCTACCCCGCCGCGAGCCGGCCCGCCGCCGCCGTGGCGACCATCCGCGCATACGGCTCGTCCCGGTCGGGCGAGAACATCACGGTGCCGACCAGGTCGCCGACCCGGACCACCGCGACGAGCGTCACGATCGGATCGGCGGCAAGCGTCTCACCCTCGTAGTACCACTGCTCCTCGCGGACCAGCAGCGCCTCGTCCCCGGCGAAGCCGGTGCCCACGACGGTGAACCTGCGGGGCGCCGGCCTTCCGGGCGCGGTCGACGGTGTCGCCGTGCCGGCGCAGGTGGCCAGCACGTGACGTACGTCGTCGAGCGCCCGCGGGCCCCACCCGCCCGCATACCGGTGCAGGTGTTCGTAGACGTACCCGGCCGACCCGGTGGCGTACCCGGTGAAGTCGAGGTCCGCCTGCCGGCGCAGCGACTGGTAGTCGGAGCTGCGGTAGGCCGCGCACAGATCGGCCCAGCGCCACGTGTCGCCGGAGAACGGCTCGCTGGGCAGCTGCTTCCGCCACGCACCCGGCCCGAGATCCGCTGGCCGGAGCATGAGGGTGTCCAGGTCCGCCACGCCGGGGTCGGGCCTGCCGCTGCCGTTCGGGCTCGGCGGGGCGCTCGTTGCCGGGGTCGTCGGGCTCGGCGCCACGCTCGGCGACCCGGTGCCGCTCGGCGCCACGGTCGTCCGGCTGGCGCCGGGGGTTGGCGAGCCGTCGCCCGGCCCGAGGTTCGCGGCCCAGCCGGCCCCCGCCCCCGCCCCCGCCACGGCGACGACGGCCAGGCCGGCTACGACCGCCTGGCGCTGCGAGCGCTGCCGTCCGCGACGGCGGACCGCCTCGGGGAACGCGAACGGCGCCGGCGGCTGCTGCCCCCGCAACGGCGCGAACGTGCTCTCGAATCCGTCAGACATTGTGCGCCTCCGAAGGTGTCGCCTCGAGCAGGTTGGCGAGCGCTCGCCGGCCGCGGGACAGGCGGGCCTTCACGGTGCCCTCGGGCACGCCGGTCTCCCGCGCCACCTCGGCCACCGGCAGACCGACCAGGTGGTGCAGCACCAAGGCGGTCCGCTGAGCGGGCGGCAACTGGGCGAGCGCGCCGACCAGCGCGACGCTGTCCGGGTTGGGGCCGGGCACGTCCTGCGGCGGGCCGGCCCGACGGTAGGCATGCAGCGCCGAACGGGCCCGCCGCCAGCGACTCACCGCGACGCGGCGGGCGACCGTCCGTACCCAGGCCTCCGGATCGGCGTACTCGCCGACCGTCGACCACCGCTGCCAGGCCCGGGCGTACGCCTCGTGCACCACGTCCTGCGCCTCGGCGGCGTTGCCCGTGAGGGCGTACAGGCAGTCGTAGAGCCGCTGCCTGCTACCTCGGTAGAACGCGTCAAAGCTCTCCTCGCCTGACATGCGTCCCCTCCCTCACCGCCGGGTCGTACCCCTAGTCACGCCGCACCCCCGCCGGCGGTTGCCTGCCGGGCAGTGGTTTCGCTCCGGAGCTGGCGGGGGGGTACGCAGTGTTCCGGAAGCACGGACACGGAGCTCATCCGGGTGGCGCGTCGACGGGCCGCGGCCGCGCGGTAACCGCCACGACCGCGTGGTGAAGAGCGGATGGTCAGCGGCGCAGGCGGCGGGCGCAGGGGCCGTCGTGGTCGGCGCGGAGCAGGCAGCGCCGGCCGCCGGGCATCAGCAGGTCGCAGAAGACCCGGTGGCGTACGTTCTGATCGTCCTCGACCGACACGGTGGTCTCCCCCGGGTCGGTCTGCGGCAGGACGAGCAGCCAGCGGCCGACCACCCGGGCCAGGCGCTGCGCGGCGGGCAGGTCGTTCGCGACGACCGGCAGGTGGATGACGTACCGCCGGGTCACCGCTCGTTTCCCCGGGCGTCGCGGGCGCGGGCCTGGTCGGACTGCCAGCGGCGCAGCGCGTCCTTGATGACGGCGGTCTCCCGGCGGCTGGCGGCCAGGGCCGCGTAGACGGCGGCCAGGTCGCCGGCGACGCGGTCGAGGAAGGCGTACACGTCGTCGGGCGCCAGGCCGCGGCGTCCGAGCCCGGCCAGCTTGAAGCGGCGCTCGCGCACCTGCCACGGCAGCAGACTGGTGTACGCGAAGGAGCGGTAGGTCGCTCCGCTCCCCCGGGCCGATCGCTGGTTGTGGACGCTCATCTGCCGACTGCCTCTCTCGTGGACTGGAAGGGGTGGGACCGCCCGCCCTCCCCGCGCGTGCGGGCCCACCCCGCCCTGCCACCGCAGCTCCGATCAGCGGTACGGCACCAGGGGCTTGGTAGTCATCCTGTGACGGAGCGCAGCGGAGACGCAACGTTCCACAGCAGAATTCTTGCAAGAGGCATTGACTTTCTTTATCGCTACCGGTAGCTGTTACATGGCCACTTAACGCAGTGTTGCGCGATGGAATCAGGGAGTGTTCGGGTGACCGAGGACGTCGGATCGACCGTGCCGCGGCGGCAGCTCGGGCGGCTGCTGCGGCAGTTCCGGACCGAGGCGGGCGTGACGCTGGACGCCGCCGCCGAGGCCCTCGAATACAGCCGGCAGAAGATCTGGCGGATCGAGAGCGGCCTGGGGCCGGTACGGGTGCTAGACGTCAAGGCGATGTGCGAGCTGTACCACGTGTCGGCGGAGATGACCGAGGCGATGCGGGGGCTGGCGGCCGAGACGAAGTCCAAGGGGTGGTGGCATGCCTACGGGGACGCGGTGCCGAGCTGGTTCGAGCTGTACGTGGGGTTGGAGTCCGCCGCCGCCCACCTCCGGCAGTACGAGGAGACGCTGATCCCGGGACTCCTGCAGACTCGGCAGTATGCGCTCGGGTTGGCTCGGCTCGACCGCCCCTCGCTCAGCGAGGATGAGCGCGAGCGGGCGGTCGAGGTGCGCCTGCAACGGCAAGGTCTGCTCACTCGGCGGCTTCCGGAGCCACCTCAGCTCAACGCGGTGCTCTCAGAGGCGGTCCTTCGCCGCACCGTTGGCGGCCGAGGCGTGATGGTCGGGCAGCTCAGCCGACTACTTGAGGCAGCCGAGTTGTCCAATGTCAGCGTGCGGGTGCTGCCCTTCGCCGCCGGACCGCATTCCGGCGCGGTCGCTGGCTCCTTCGTGCTCCTCGACTTCCCGGCGACGAAAGGCGGCCGGGCTGCGCCGGAGCCCTCGGTGGCCTACAGCGAGTCCCTGACCGGGGCGCTGTACCTCGACAAGCCCGACGAGTTGGCCGCCTACCGGGTCGCCTGGAAGAGCCTGGATGCGCTAGCCCTCGGTGAGTCACAATCGACCGACATGATCAAGACGATCATCGGGGAGCTTCGGCATGACTGACCTGACTGGCGCCGTCTGGCGCAAGAGCACCCGCAGCGGCGGCAACGGCGGCAACTGCGTCGAGGTCGCCACCAACCTCTCGGACATGGTCGCCGTCCGCGACTCGAAGGACCCGGCCGGTGCCACGCTCGCCTTCACGCCCTCGGCTTGGTCAAGGTTCGTCGCCGCGGCCAGCGCCCATCCCACCGACTGGCCGATGACAGTCACCACCTGACGGTTCTTGATTCGCCGCCAGATGCGGAACCTCTCCCGCCGGCATCGGCGGGCGCGCACGGAGCGCCACCGGTTGGTAACGTGACGACGGTTCGCGCCGGCGAGGCTTACCGGGAGGATCGCATGTGGACGGATGAGGCCGCGCTGGATGCGGCGGAACGCCGGCTCGGCCAATGGGAGTCCGACCTGGCCGAGCGGGCGGAGCGGGCGAAGAGCCTGTCGGCGCGGGTCCAGGCGTTGACCGGCACCGCCACCAGCGCCGACCGAGCCGTCACCGTCACCGTCGATGCCACCGGCGGGCTATTGGACCTGCGGCTCGACGAACGCGTCCGGCAGCATTCCGCCGCGCACACCGCCCGGCTGATTCTGGAAACCACCCGCGCCGCGCGGGCCGACCTGCTCCGACAGGTCACCGAGGCGACCGCGAGCACCCTGGACCGGGACGACCCGACCGGGCAGGCCATCGTCGAGTCGTACCGCAGCCGCCTGCGGCCCGACCCGGGCGAGGCCCATGCCTGACGGCATCCTGGTCGACCCCGACGACCTGACCCGGCACGCCGCGCGCCTCGAACGCAGCGCCGACAGCCTCGACACCGCCAAGCAGGCCGGCCAGCACATCCAGCTCAGCGACGGCGCGTACGGGCAGTTGTGCGTCATCGTGCCGGTGCTGCTCGACGGCCTCCAACGGACCCTCATCGCCGGCATCGGCATCGCCGCCTGGTCGGTACGTGACACCGCCGGCCGGTTGCGCACCAGCGCCGACAACTACCGGCGCACCGACGACCACGCCGAGCGGCAGCTCCGCCAGGCCGGGGACCGGCGGTGACGGCCAACCCCCTCGTGGCCACCGCGGCTGACACCGCACCCACGCCGTGGGCGGGAATGTGGATCTGCGAGGACATCGAACTCATCGCCCAGGGCATCCGCACCGGCAGTTGGATCGACGGCAGCCTCGGCGTGGTCAGCGCCGGCCTGGACGCCCTCGCCTTCGTCTCCGACCCGGTCGGCGCCCTCCTGCAGTACGGCATCGCGTGGCTCATCGAACACGTCAAACCCCTCAGCGAAGCCCTCGACTGGCTCGCCGGCGACCCGGCACAGATCACCGCCCATGCACAGACCTGGCGCAACGTCGCCGCCTCCCTGCGCGAAGAAGCGGCCGAGCTGGCCGCCGCCGTCCGCACCGACGTCGCAAGCTGGGTCGGCAGCGCCGGCCCCGCCTACCGCAACTGGGCCGCGGAGCAGCAGCAGGCCATCACCGGCCTCGCCCACGGCGCCGACATCCTCGCCGCCGCCACCGAAGGCGCCGCCGGCCTCGTCGCCGCCGTCCGGCTCCTCGTCCGCGACGCCGTCGCCGCCTGCGTCTCCCGCCTCATCGTGTACGCGGGCGAACTGGTCATCACCGGCGGGTTCGCAGGGCCGCTCGTGGTGGAACAGGTGACCACGCTGGTGGCGTCGTGGGGCGCGCGGATCGCGCGGCTGCTGCGGGGCTTGCTGGCGAGCTTGCGGCGGCTGATGCCGGAGATCCGCCGGCTCGGCGACCTCATCGAAAAGCTGAAGCAGGCTCTGGGGCGACTGCTGGCTACCGGGTCACGGGACGCACCAGGGCCATCGCCAGCAGAGAAGGGTCCACCTTCTCGAGAACACGGGCAGGGACCCGACTTCGACCCGGGCACGCAGAAGGGGCCGCTCGGAGCAGCTTTCCGCCCCGGGGTCGAGGATCCACGCGGTCTGTTCGAGCCGAAGGAACGGGCTATCGCTGATCGAGTGGCCGGGGATGGCGACATGGTGCACCCAAGAGAACGGATAGATGATCTTTACGGCATCAAAAACCCCGACGCGATGGTCAGATCCGGCCCCGAGGATCCCGGGGTGGTGACCGAGTTCAAAACACTCGATGGGTCCAGCAGCGAGGCAGTCCGCCGTAACATCTTGACCGCTGGCAAGCAGGTCGCTCAGACGGGCGGAGGCGACTTGATCATCGACGGACGCACGGCCGGACTGAGCGAGGAGGACGCGCGGAGAGGCTTCGCGCGCGCACTCGGGCAACATCGACAACATGGAAGCAGCCTGCCCGAGCAGGTTCGTATCATTCTCGGTGACAACCGAATCATCACCCTTCCCGAATAGTCACGGTGCCTTCATGTCCACCCTGGAACACATATTCATCCACACGCAGGACTCACCCGACGACGTCGCCGCCCGGATCTCTTCCGCCCTGAGCATGAAGACCTCCGTCGGCCCCGACAACGGGATCTATCTGAGCCGCCCGGCTGAGGCGGACCCAGACAAGGAGGTGGGAGGCGAGATCAGCGGCAATTATCTGGCGTATCCGTCCGAGATTCCTGAGGAGCAGTCCCTCCTCGACGCATACGAAATCCTCTGGGATTTCGGATACACCGGGCGGAAGCGCGATGTCCAGCTGAAGGAGGCCCGCCGCGCCTTCGAGCAGCTCTCGGCAGCGCGGTTGTGGCCGGCGGTGTTGGTGGCTGGCCTCGACATCCTGGTCGCGGCTTCGGACCCCGTCCTCGGGCTCACCTGGTTTCCGCCCGGCACCACGCCAGACGCGAACGACCGCAGCGCCTGGCAGGGCTATCTGGCTCAGGTACGCACGTAGAGCAAGCTGCTGTTCGCCGGCTTCCGGCCGCAACGGTGCGGGGCGTACGTCAAGCGACAGCTCGTCGCCGAGCACCCCGCCTGATTCAACCCGCGGCCCCTACGCGATTGGCGTCAGAAGCCCATGGGCGGCGCGAGAATCAGCCGATGAAACGCCGAGACGTGAGGGCTTGGCGGCGGTTAGAACGACCAAGGACCTCTTCCAGCCGTTCCGCCTCTCTCATCAGCCGCGCTCGTGAAGCGACCGGTCACGTCGCGGCCGTTGCGCAGGACGTCGGCGAGCTGGATCTGGACGTCGACCCGGACCACCTCGGTGCCCGCTCCGAAGGACGCCGGCATCCGCCGCGTACGCCACCATCGCAGCGGCACCGCCGCCTCCCGCTTCTGCCGCTTGAGGGTCGCCTCCGCCACGATGACGTCGGCGTGCCGGCCCTCGACGACCTCCACCAGCTCGGCACCCGCCCGCAGGTGCTGCCGAACGCGGCGCGCGTTACCGACTCCGAACTTCAGCAACCCGCGATAGCGGACCAGGTACAGCAGGTACGGCGTGTCCCGCAGCACGGCGAAGGACCGGTCCTCGGGCTCGGGTGGGCACTCTGGACAAGTTCGGTCGCGCAGCCGTTGCCACGACCCGCAGCGGAGGTGGACGCCCCAGGTCCCGTGCGAGGAGCTGCCCTGACGTTCGCCGTACCACGGGAGACCGTGGACGTCCCCGGCCAGGTCGGCCCAGCCGTCACGGCGGCGTCGGTCGAGTTCCTCACCGAGGGCGACAGCGGCCTGGAACTCGGCCGCGGCGCGGGCGGAGATGGCGTCAGCGGCGGCCAAGCCGGCAAACCGGCGCACCTGTTCCGCGAGTCCGGGCTCGTCCGGCAGCCGGGACAGCAGGCGCTCACCGGCCGCGAGGGCGGGGCCGGCGGATCGCTCGTCCAGGCAGACGTGACACCGGGTCCGCCAGCCCATACGGCAGGCCCGGAGGGTGCCACACATCCGGCACTGATAGAGGTCGACGCTGCCATCCGGCAGCACGCCGAGCGGTTGCATCTGGTCGGCGACCAAGGCGGCACACGGGTGGCAGTGGACGAACCATGCGATGTCCGGGCCGCGTTGCCGTGTGTTCGCCCGGCCGTGGACGGCTTCGCCGCAATTGACGCAGGCGTACTCGGTGGGCCGGCTGTTGATCGGCCCTCGCTTCGTCATTCGCCCATGTCGGCGGAGCGCCGGTTGCCAGTCCGGTGGGCGCCTGCCGCTCTTGCCTGCGGGGTGCCACGCCGGCCACCGCCCTCCCAGGACACCTGGCTGTAGTCGTCCCACCGGGCGTCAAGCTGGGCCGGCACAGCCTGCCCGTCCGGCGTGACCGTGAAATCGCAGCCGATCGCTTCCATCTGCATCCAGATCACGTTGACGATGTCGGCGTACCGCTCCGGACTCACGCCGCGGAGGCGTACCGTGATCTCTCGCATCTCGTCATTCCCTCCTGTCCTCGAGCGAGTCACGGCAGCTGTATTCCCGCACAGGCGCTACCGCCGTGCTCGCCGTGGTGCCGCATCCAGAACACGACGTCCAGGACTCGAAGCAGGCTCACCGCCGCCGGCAGGTCCGCCTTCTCGTGCAGTACGCGAAGCCGCTGCGCCAGCAGGCCGCTCTCCTCGCGGAGCTTGCCGTCCAGCCACTTCCAGAATCCGGTCCCGGTGCCGTAGGCGCAGGACACCACCTCGTCGTACACCGGCACCAGCTTCGGGCGCTTGCGAGCGAGCAGCTTGCCGGCGATGACCCACCCAATACCGTCCGCGTCGCGCAGTAACCGCCACGCGATGTCCGCGGGCCCACCCTCCACGATGAGCGGAAGGGCCTCCCCGGTGCCCAGTTCCACGTCGACGGGAATGTTCGCGAGCTCCACCGCGAGCTTCTCCCCGAGCTTTCCCTGCAGCAGGTCCAGCGCCCGACGTGGAGGCACCCGCACGCTGAGCAGCTCCACCGCGATCAGGTCGTCGGCGGTGATGGTGTTCGCTGTCTCGGGGCGGCTACCGCCGCCGCTGAGCTGTTCGAACTGTCCACCGGTGAACGCCGCGTCGCCGACCGCCAGGAAATAGCGCTGCAGGTCGGGCACTGACCGTGGGTCATCGAGCACGGCCAGCATCTCGGCGAGTGTCAAGGGGTGCTTCACGCTTCTCCTTTGGCGCTATTTGGGCTGGTCGTCGGCGGCGAATGCCAGGTAAGGGCTGGGCGTGCCGCTCCACGACGCGTACAGGGCCTCGCGAGCGCGGGTCCCGGCGACGAAGAGCAGGCAGCGCTCCCTGAGCAGGTCGTTCTCGTGCTGCACCTGGTCCACCTCCGCCGGTGTGACCTCCTTGGCGAACGGCAGCGCCCGGGCCGTCACCCCGACTATCGCGACACAGCGGAACTCCAGGCCCTTCATCGCGTGCATCGTGGCGAGCCGGATCCCGTCGACGTCGGCGCCGGGCTGATCCCGCACCCTGACGGCCGGGATCCCGGCGGCGGTCAGCTCGTCGTGCACGTCGGCGAGCGTTGTGTTGAACCGGGCGCAGACCGCGATCTCGCTCGGACCGACGCCCTGCTCCAGCCACTCCCCCACCCGCCTGACCAGCGCCGCCACCTCGGCTTGCGGCGTCGCGCACCCCTGCGCCTGTGGCCTCTTGCCGTGCAGCAGCGACCGGTAGCCGGTGAGGCTGTCCGCGCCTTCGCCGCCGAGCTCGTTGACCCGTGCCCCGACGAGCACCTGGGTCGCCCAGGACAGGATCTCCTCCGTGCTGCGGTAGTTGATGCGCAGCCGGCTGCTGCGCCCGGTGACGGTGATGCCGAGGGAGCTGAGCGACACCCGCGAGTCGTAGATCCGCTGGTGCGGGTCGCCGGTGATGAACAGGTCGTCCGGGCCGGGGGCCACTGCGGCGCGCAGCACCCGCCACTGCGCCGGGTGCAGGTCCTGCGCCTCGTCCACCACGAGGTGGTCGAACCCGTGCGCGGCCAGGTCGGCGTCCCTCAACAGGTCCGCCGCACGCGCGCAGATCTGCAGGTAAGTGGCGGCACCCGCCGCGGAGAGCTCGGCCCGGAACATCTCGACGGCGTCCCACACCTGGTCGCGCTGCCGAGGGCCGAGCGCCGATCCCCTGCCGCGCCGGCTGGCCGCGCGATAGTCCTCCCGGCCGCGTACGTCGTGGGCGAGCACCACGTGCCGGAACTCCTGGGCGAGGAACTGCTCGGTCCAGGGCAGGGCCAGTCGCCGGCACACCCGCCGCCAGACCTGCCGCTCGTCGAGGTCGCCGACCGGCGCCGGCACCCGACCGGTCAGGGCGCGCACGGTGCGGTTGGCGAAGGCGTTCACCGTCGTCACCTCCACCCGCGAGAGTTGCTTCTCGTCGTCGAGCAGCAGCGCCAGGTGCTCCCGCAGGGTCGCGGCCAGGGCGTTGGTGTACGTGGTGAGCAGCACCCGGCCGTCGGGCGTACGGGACAGCAGGTGCTTGACCCGGTGCAGCGCCGCCACTGTCTTCCCGGTGCCCGGCCCTCCGGTCACCTGGGCGGGCCCGTTGTAGGACACCCGATAGGCAACGCGTCGCTGCGACGGGTGTAGGAAGACGCGCCAGGCGGCGAACGGCTTGTCCAGGATCTCGGCCAGTTCGTCGGGCCGGGTGACCAGCGTGATGCGGCTGGTGGTGTTGGCGATCGCCACCGCCAGGCTTTCGCTGGGCTCCTTCGGGGCGTCGGCCGGCCGGCGTTCGGCGACCAGGTCGCGGTAGACCTCGTCGGGCGAGAACCCCTCGGCGAGGTACTGCAGCACTTCGAACTGGTCCTCGGGCAGCAGCGTGCCGAAGGCCTCCAGCTGCGGCTTGTCGATGATCGTGCGTACGGCCCGCAGCACCTGGTCGTCGACGCCGAGGTGCCGCAGCGCCGTATCCGAATGCTTCGCGAACAGCAACGTGGGCGCCTGCGCCGCCGCCTTCTCCAGCGTCGGTGTGAGCTGTTCGATGGCCACGGCGTTGCGAACCTCCAAGGCCCTGGTCGCCGTGTTGATGGTGTAGAGGCGCTTCGCCGCCCAGGTGTACGCGCCGTCATGGGGCACGACGTTGAGCAGGAGGAACGTGTCGCTGCCGTCGTCGGGGGCGAGGACTACCCCGCGCCAGAAGTCGTTGATCCGGATGGTCCGCATCCGCGGGTCGCGGGCGTTGTTCACCGACTCCAGGTGCAGGCCCTTGTCGGCGTGCAGCTCGGCGATGGTGAGCTGCTGGAACTTCTCCATCGCCTTGCGCACGCCGGCCCTGACCGGCTTCTCCAGGACGTCGAAGCTCTGCCAGAAGCTGTTGGCGAAGGCGAGCTGGGGCACGAGGGGTCTCCAACGGGTGGCGCGCGGTGAAAAGGGCGAGGCCGAAGGATAGGGCGAGACTCAGCCCGCGGGTTGCACGGCCTGCCCGTAGAACCAGCGGAGATGCTCGATCAGCGCCTCGCGAGCCTCGACGTTGACGAGGACGTCCAGGAGGAAGCCGGGGCGGAGCGCGAGCTTGGCTGCCGCGATCTTCACACCAGGCAGCTCGTTCAACCGCTGGCGGAACTGCTCTCGGAGCGCGATGTCGTCGAACGGCGTCCGGGTGCTCAGGTGTTGGAACACGATCTCGAACTTCCCGCTCGGGTAGATCGTCGCGGGCCAGATGTTGCCCAGTTCGTGGTCCTTGCCGCGCGCCATGAGGAAGCACGAGGTCTCGCCGCCGGAGCCGTAGAGCAGCATGCCGCCCATACCGGCCCAGGCTTCGAGTACCGCAACCGCGCCGTGCGCGACCTGCGCGTCCTGAAGGTCCGTCAACTGCTCGAGGAACCGGTCGTCCAGCAAGTTGTTGCGACTGGACCGTGGCCGGAGAAGCTGGCCGGGCCCGTCCTGCTGCGGCATGCCGGCAAGTTGGGCCAGCTCCTCGACCCCGATGCGCTGCGCCTGGCTGGCCCGACCGTACTTGTCGAACTCGACACCCTCTTCACGCAACAGGTCGTGCGGGTCGTCCGTGCGGGACGGGTCGAGCCAGCGGAAGTTCGGCGCGAGTACGCCCTCCGTCTGGAGCACCCGGTGCGCGTTCGGCGCGGGATGGTTGGCCAGCCGGGCACCGACGGAGACAGGGTGAGTGCCAATCAGCGCGGCCAGATCACCGTACGCTGTCCAGGAGCCGGCGGGCAGCGCGGCGAGCGCTGTGTTCATGACGTCCCAGGGCACCTCGGATTTGTTGCCCGCTTCCTTGTTGGGCCCGGGCCAGGTGGCGATGATCCGTTCTGCGAGCGCATCCGCACGGGCGTGGATCTCGGGACGTCCCCAGCGCTTCTGGTCGGCGATCTCCCGGTTGAGCGCGATCCCGCTCTTGCCCAGTTGTGCCCGCTTGATTAGGAAGGAGCTGTTGCTCAGTTCCGCGTTGTAGCCGGTCAGGGTCAGGTTGCCCAACGTGTGGACCAGGGCCTCGTGCGCCTCGGCGAAGCTCTCCTCCCCTTGCAGGTCTTCGCCCAGCATCTGCCGCCATTCCGCGGTCGGGCTCTGCGGCATGACGTGTTCAATGGTCAGCGACCCCGGCGAGACCGGTTCTTTGCTGCCGTACGACTCCTCCAACCACTGCAGCACCAGCTTGCGCTGGGTCGCGCGCCCGTTGAGGTAGAACGGGATGGACCGCACCGCCTCCCGGAGGCTGGCGTCGGTGGCGTAGTATTTCCGGCCGACAGACAGGTATGCCCGCACCGCCTCGTCGACCGGCAGGTCCTTGCGCATGTCGGTCACGATGCGCAGCAGGACCCGGTTGATGCTCGCGGTGGCCCGACCGATCAGCAGGCGCCGAATGAAGTAGCTCTCCACGTACAACATCGCCGAGGCGATCTGGTCGGAGGTTGCCGTCCCCTGCTTGCGGCGGTCCAGCAGGTGCAGCAGCAGCGGCAGCACGGTGGTCGTGTCCCAGGCGTTGAGTCGGGCCAACCGCCGCTGTACCTCCGGGTCCTGCTCCTCCTCGGGGTGCAGGATGATCCGCAGCAGGGCACCGAGTCGGCAGAATCGGCGCACCTCCGCCTCGATCTCCGCCTCGGTGTGCAGGCCGTTGAGCCGCGCCTGCTGGCCGACGTAGGTGTCGGTCTGCTTCACCTCGGGGTTTCGGTGCACCATGTCGAGCCAGAACAACTGCTCCAGTTCTCCGGCGTCCAACTGCTTCTGCAGCGGGAACCAGAGCGAGTCGTAGACCGCATCGCCACGGTTGGGCAGCCGCATGAACAGGTAGTTGCGCAGCAGGTCGGCCTGGGTGAGCTTCAAGCCGGTGTTGTTCAGCGACTCGAAGATCCGGTAGACGTTGTCGCTGGCCCCCGCCACGACCGAGACCAATGCCATCCCCGAGATGACCGCGTCCTCGATGCGCTCGATGTCCATCGGGTCGTCAGGGTCGTCGACGGCGACGAGCTGGGCCGCGAAGAACCGGTACGCCGCGCCCACCTGGTCGCTGCCGCCGGCCTGTGGAGTGGCCTCCAGGCATGCCTCGTAGGCGGCGCGATCGGCCTGGGTGGGGACGACCTTCAACCGATGAGCGGGCTTGTACTTGTTGATCAGATATTCCTGGTCGATCCGGTCCCGGTGGCCCGGGTCCTCATGCTCGGCGCGGTGATCGCGAATGGCACAGAGCAGGATGGACAGCGTGGTGAGCCGCTGCTGGCCGTCCACCACCAGGAACTCGGAGACCGAGGGCCCGAGCGTGGGGCTGGGGGCAAGCACCAGCGAGCCGATGAAGTGGGTGAGGCTCGGGTTCTCGATCCGCTCCTCGGCCAGCTTGCGGATGTCCTCCCACAGGCGCCGGAGCTGGGAGTCCGTCCACGAGTACGTCCGCTGGTACAGCGGCACCCGATACTGCTTCGCGCCCTCGAGTAGCTCCCGCAGCGTCGTCTCGTGTGCCGCGACCATGTACCGACTCCTCGTCTCTCCACGGTTTCCGACCTGGCAGCGCAGGCGATCCACCGCAGGCGGAACAGCCCACGATAGACGGAGATCGAACCGATTCTCCATGATCGTTCTGTCGGCATTGCGACACATGGCGGCCGGATACCACCTCGGCGCGGGCATCACATGAAGCCCTCCTCCGAACAGGCTGGACCAACCCACCGATCAGCGCTCCCATGTGGACGGCTGTCCTCTCGGACATGGGCCGCCATAACGCGAGAATCAAGCGACACGAACGCGGTAGCGGCCCGCAGTTCTGCCGGTCGCGCGACGCAGGCGTCAGCGCTTCAATTCGGCGGGCGATGCATCGGAGGGCGACATCACCAGCAGGGGTTCGATCGGCGACTGGTACGCCGACGCGGAAATGCGCGGCAGTGCGGATCACGGCCGCGATTGGGAGAACGACGAGGTCCCGAATCGCACACCCGACTCCTGGCTCGACGACCTGGGGATCGCGTCGCCTCCGCACTCATCAGGTGGTGGCCGAGGCGGAGCGCAGCGGTCCGCGACCGGTGGAGCCCCGCACCGTCCGGGAACGTCCTGTCAGTGCATGCCCTGCAAGGCCCAACTTCGCAAGATGACAGGTGATCTTGCCACAGCCGCCCGCAAGTTGCTGAGCACGATGCCGGGCGCGAAGGACAGCACCTTGGCCCGCCAGCTGCGGCGCTCGGGTTGGCCGGATGTGACTGCGGAGCAGGTCGGGCGGGTGCTGCAAGGGGGGAAGCGTCGACCGCCACAGAGGCGCCCGGCCCCGGCCAAGAAGAACCCGGTGAGGTCTCAGCGCTTCGCGGACGCCGCGAAGGCAGTTCAGAGCAAGCACCCGGACCTGGACGTCCGGAGAGTGATGCAGAAGCTCCGGAAGTCGGGCTGGCCTGCCGTGACCGAGAACGAGGTTCGCGCCGCGCTTGCGGCACCGCCTCGCTCCGCAAGCCTCACTCCCTTGGCCCCCGCCCGGCCGCTGCACACCCCACGGACTCACCCGGACGCCTGCCCGGCCTGCGGAGTGGTCGTAGGGTCGTTGGGTTTGTGCCGTTGCTCCTGACGCCGCCGCCGTCAACGGAGGACACGGGCACGTCCGTCACCGGATTGACACTCTGACATTCCTCGATCACCCTGGGTGTTCTGACCCATGCGGTACGTCAGCACCGGGGGTGGGCGTGGACATCGAGTCGCTCGTACGTTCCCTCAGCCAACCATCCAGACTGGTCGTCGAATCCTCTCAGCACCTCGTCGACGCCGTCGAGAAGTACGCCAAGGACGCCGCCGCAAAAAACGACGCGTACCGGTACGGCAAGGCTCCCGTCCCCGTGACGATCGGCCAGACGGTGGGGACCAGCCCGGCGCACGTGCTGCACGAGCTCGGGGTGGCGACCACGCTGTTGACCGCGTCGCCGCTGGCCCAGGTGGCCCGGCACTGGGCGCACGTCCGCTACTGCGCGACGCTTACCCGGCAACGCGGCACGCTCGGGCTCACTCCGTCAGCCCAGAGCCTCGTCTACCACCACAAGGTGACCCAGTCCGAGCAGTTGGGCATCGGCCTGGCCCTGGTGGTGGCGAAGAGGGTGCTGCAGCGACAACACCCCCGATGGACCTTCTTCGCCGTCGACGCGGAGGTGGCCCTGAAGGCGGGGTTCATCGACGGGGCGGGTGCGGTGGAACGCACCTCGAAGAGCCAGAAGCGTCCGGACTACTTCCTGGTGGGGCACCACAGCTCGGGTCGCCGCAGCCGGATGAAGATCGTGGTGCTGGAGTGCAAGGGCACCCATCAGCCGCCAAGCTTCGCCTACGGTCAACTGGCCCGGGCCGCCGTGCAGGTCAGGACGCTGAACGTCGGTGGCCGCCGCCCACCGGCACTGATGGTGGCCTCCTGCCTGGCCGGGCGTCAGATCACCTCGTACGTGCTCGATCCGCCAGGCGATGACGAGCTGTGGGACGGCGACCCCGACGGCTTCGACGAGTTGCTGCACGGCCGCCCGGAGGACCACCACTGGCGGACCCGGCCCGTTACGGCTGACGAGGCACGGACCTGGCCGGTGGCGGTCGAGGACGCCGGACCGCCTGGCACCACCGGCCCGACCCCGGCTGACGACCTGCCGCCGGGAGCACCCGAGGTGTTCGACGTGCCTGAGGAACGACGTGGCTGGTTCACGCAGATCCTGACCCGTGCGGTGGCGGCCACCGCGCTGCTGTTCGCCGGCGACAGCGCCACGGCCCGTCATTACGCGACGCCACGGCAACGCGGAGACGAGGAAGCCCACACCGGCCAACTGAGGCTGTTCGAGCTGGACCCGTCGTGGGCGGCGAGCACCGCCACGTCGCAGCCCGTGGCGGACGACCTGCGTGCGGAGGGCACCCTCTACCGCGCGCCGCTGCCGAACGGCAAGACCCTGGAGGTGTTCCGCGGCGTGGAGAGCAGCCTGTACCGCCACCTCGCGGACGGCCAGGTCGCCGCGTACCTCCGGGCGGCACCGCTGGTCCGCCGCCGGTGGTCGCGGTCCCGGCCGCGCGACGGGGTGGTGTCGCTCGGCCGGGACGGCACGGTCCTCACCATCCGCGTCACCCACCAGCGCCGCTGAGGCGCCGGTCCCGCCCCTCAGTGGGCGACAGTCCGGACGAAGGCCGCCCAGGAACCGGGCGGGAAGGTGAGCATCGGCCCGCCGCGGTCCTTGCTGTCGCGTACGGCGACGACGCCGGGCAGGTTGTCGGCGACCTCGACGCAGTTGCCGCCGTTGTCGCCGCTGCGGGTGCTGGTGCGCCACCGGGCACCGGTCAGCTCAGCCATGGTGAACCTCCACAAGGATCTTGTTGATGAGTCGTCGGGACTGGTCCTCGTCCAAGGCCAACGAGTCGAGGCTGGCCCAGGTTTCCTCGTACGCGGCCAGCTCCGCCGGACGGTCGAGGTAGAGCGCGCCGGTCAACGACTCGCTGTAGACGACCGGCGGTTCGGGCTCGACGCGGCTGCCGAGCGGAAAGTCGAGCAGCACGAACGCCCCGGCGACGGCACCGATGTGCAGGCCGGCGGCGAGCGGCATCACCCGGATCGTGACGTGCGGCAGCCGGCCCACCTCCAGCAGGTGCCGAAGCTGGTCGGCCATCGTCGCCGGGCCGCCGACGGCGCGCAGCAGCACCGCCTCGGAGAGCATCACGTCGAGCCGGGGCGGCGGGGGCAGTCGCCGCAGCAGCAGGGCCTGCCGTTGCAGCCGTACCTCGACCAGGCATTCCCGCTCGTCGGCGTTGCGGCCCGCGCGGGGCTGGCACACTGCGGACGCGTACCCCCGAGTTTACAGCAGGCCGGGGACCAGCGTGTCGTCGTGCTCGCGGAGCCGGCCGGCGGCGGCCTCCAGGCCGACGTACAGCTCGAACCAGTCGGGGACGGTGTCGCCGTAGGAATGCCACCAGCCCTTCGCCCGCGTCTCGCCGGCCAGGCCGTTCAGCGCGCCGGTCAGCTCGGGCGTCGCGGCGTACAGCTCGCACATCGCCCGCACGTCGAGCCCGCGCACCACGCCGATGCCGCTCTCGATCCGCCACACCTTCTGCCGGCTGCACTGCAACGCCGCCGCCGCGCCGTCGAGGGTCATCCGCGCCTCGGTCCGCAGCTCCCGCAACGCCCGCCCGAGCTGCCGACGCGGCACCGTCGACCCCACCCCGTCAGCCATCCGCTCCCCTCCCCTCGGCTGGACCACCACCGGTCGCCGACGGTCGCCCGTAGACGAGCGCGCCGTCGCACCGCGAGGTCACCACCTGATCGGGTACGCCGACCTCGGCCGGCTCCCGCCGCCAGCGCCCCGGCACGCCCCCGTCCGGCGTCACCTGCCCGACCAGGTCAACCGCGACCGACCTCGGCCGCAGGAACCACCTTCGCCGCCTACCCATGCCGCCTCCCGCTCCCGCTGCGTATCGCGTCGACTTAAGGGGTGAACAGGTGAACAGCCTACATGACAAGCGAACAGGTGAAGAGAGCACTTGCGCAGAGAGCAGATGTTCAGTTCGGCTGCTCCTACCGTGATCGGGTGGGGAAGCTTCGGCTGGTGGCGAGCCAAGAGGTACAGGAGATGCTTGGCGTCTCCCGTACGCGCGCCTACCAGATCACCAACTCGAAGTCCTTCCCTGACCCGGCAGCGGTCCTGTCAGTCGGGCGGATCTGGCGGACCGAGGACGTGGAGCGGTGGATCAAGGACCACCGGCCAGACCTTCAGGACGCGGAAGAGTAGCCAGGAGTCTTTCTTGATCGGGTGCTGTACGCCAGCCGCCCTGGTGCCGATCAGCGACGACCTGCGCGGGAAGATCCGGGCCGACATCTGCCCCCGGGCGTAGGCCCCCCATCGCTCGCCTCTTGGCCGAGAAGTACGCCATCTGACGGTCGGGCGGACCTTAAACGGGACATCCAGAGCTGGGTAATTTCCCCCCGCTTTGGGAGTTCCACTCAAGAGGCCCCGGCCGGCTTGTCGCCGGACCGTCGGGGATAGTGCCTCCTCCAGTCCCAACCGGACGAGGGTGAAAGCACACGCAGTCCGCCGTCCAATGGAACGAGCGGCACCACAAAGTGACGCGACTGTTCGGCGAGCAACTCAACCATAGGCCGAAAAAGTCTCCCACCTCCGGGCAGCAGACACGCCACGTGTCCAACCCACGTAACCACCCCAACAAGATCATCAAAGCCGAAGATCGGGTCTTTCGGAGCCGAATAGAGAACACCTACGTACCAGGGTAGACCTTCATCACTAACACCGTGGGGACGAGTGGATAGGAGCCTTTTAATTCGTTGTTCGTTGTGAGCCTCGCCCATCAAAGGTCGAAGCTCGACATCAGGCTTTTGTCGCCAACCCTCCTTATCCCAGCGAGGCGTTCGCCATCCTTCTATCGTGACGAACGGATCTATATCCCTGGCGCTAGCGACCGCTCGCTTTGCCTTACGCCAAGAGATGCCCGGCGGCTGCTTCTCTTCATAGAAAGCGTACTCAGGCAGCGGGTCCTCGTAGCCCACTCAGCATCTCCCTGGCCGTCTTGCAAAAAACTCGATCGATTGGGGTGGGATCAGTTGGTTCCAATTTTTTGGAGCGCACCAGGGGTTGCCGCATAACGGGCACCCACACCAGGCGGCGGAGTCAGAGCTGACTGGTAATTCTGGCCGTCGATAAGAGGACTGGTTTGGCCGAGGCCCGCACTCGCCATCCGATCGTACTCAGCGAGCACTAGCTCCTTGGTGCGGTAGGAACCGTACTTTGCGATGTCGTTGTGCTTCAGTCCACCATTCTCCGTTTGGAAGGTCCCCATGATGTAGTCGACATCGCTACGCTCAATGCCGTACAGATGAAAGAAGTAGGCATCAAGCTCGGCGCGGATGCGGGCGCGGCGCGACTCGTCCCAGCGGAACGGCTCGCCTCGGTCCCCAAGATCCCGTGCAAGCGGAGCCATTTCCTCGGCAGTGTAAACAAGTTCCATGACTCGCGGCGCGATAAATGATGCATGTATTTGCATAGTTGTTGGAGCAGGCACCGGAAGCTGCTTCCAGGTCATCAACGCCATGTGAGCGCCACTAACCTTCTGCCGGCTGACGAAGTCGAAAACCAGCGAACTTTGAGCCGCAACCAGCGCAACCGCCAGTGCGGGCTCAACTCCCGGAAGCATCAGCGGATACGTGTGCCCGACCGCGACCCGCGGAATGAAAGCCGGTATGGCAGTGCGTTCGTCAGTTGTGCGGCACACGTCACGCCAACCACATAGCCAACTTGCATCCCAGCCCAGGTCCCGCAACCGTTGGTCGACCCCGGGAACCCGCAGCTCTTGATTTCGCCTGACCGTGGCGATGGTCCCCGTTCGCCTCACCCAGTATCGTGGCATTGCAGCAACTGATGGAGCAGCCTTCGCCGAGACGCTGAGGCGTGTCCGGTCCTCGCTGCCTTCGCCATGGTAAGTGTTCCAGCGGTGGTCGAAGTGGTGGACCATCTTGCCCTCGTACAGGGGCAGCATCTGCTCCTCGCCACGGACAAATACATTCCCGTGCAACTCCCAGCCCTCACCCTCCAACTGCTCACGAGTACGGAAGAGATCAGAGTCATCGGTCATGTGGAACATCGTGGCCTTGAAGGTCACCCGCCACGGGTTACCGCGGCCATCACGCTCGTTCCACAGGGCAGGAACCCGACGGTAGATGGCGGCCGTAAGGTCTGCGTCTCGCCGTCCTCGAAAGACCGGCAGAGTACCGGTGTTCGGGTTGATCAAGCTGATCTCGTCGGGGGCTAAGGCGAAGACCCGATCGCTATCGTCAAGGTCTGTTGGGTCCTCTAGGAAGAACGCGTACCGGGCAGCCGGCTCGATTGAGTCCCGCCCTGTTGCCGACAGCAGACAGAACTTGTAGCTGGAGTGCACCCCGACGAACAGCGGCTTGCGGTTCTCAAAGTCATAGAGCGATGCCACCCGGCCACTCTCGCTGAGGCCGCCGAACAGGTGTTGCGCACCGGCGCTCGTCGCTACGGCGGTGGGAATAAGGCACCCAAATCGACCCATAGGAGCGACGATCGACGCGAAGCGTTCCGCAAAGAGCTGGTCGGTCTGCAGCATGGTGACCCCCTTGACCGTGAGGCCCTTCGCGCAGAGGGGAAATGCACCGGAATCACCCGCGAAGTGGAATGTGGCCTTTACCCGCCGACGCTCGGCCCGGTAGCGTTCGCCCTCCTCCGGGAACTCCTCGGCCCAAGCAGTGATACGGGTGCGGCGAGCGGTACCGGCGATGGCGGCGATGGCCGGGTCGACCACGCTGAAGTATTTTTTGTCCTCGAAGTCGACCTTGTCCCAGGGCGGGTTGCCAAGGACGCAGGAGAAGCCACCCGCCCAGCCGGTGCCCGGGTCCACGTCGGTGAAAGACGCGGACCCCTCCGGCACTACAAAGATGTCAGGAAACTCCAAGTGCCAATGGAAGAAGGTGTACTGCTCGCGTAGCCGGGTGATCTCATCGCGGGTCTCCTGGAGAGCGCCCGCGCCAGCCGGATCTCGTAGCATGCGGAACACCTCGTGCGTGATAGCCGCGGGCGCGTCCTTGGCCTTGTGCCACACGAACGCGGCACACCAAGCGTCGGCGACGTCCTTGGCATGCCCGTATGCCGGAGAGGCCGCCCAGTCGCGGTAGGCAGCGGCCTGCTTACGGACGTCGCGCAGGTTGCCGGCGGCAGTCCGGGTGGACCGGCGCAGGCTGGTCGCGAAGGCGACGTTGGTCAGCGTCATGCCCTCGTCCAAGCCGAAGAGGACGGGGTGCTCTCCCCGTTCGGTTTCGTTGCGCCTCTCCAGTGCCCGCGCCCAAGCGGGGTCGTCGCCCTCGACCGGCTTGAACGCCTTGCTCGGAACCCCGTCCCGGATCAGGGTCGGCGTCGCTCCGATCAGTCCATTGCCACGTTTGACGTGCGCGTCGAGGAAGTCAAGCGGGCGGCCCGGTTCCAATGCTTCCAGCCAGAGCGACACCTTGGCGAGCTCCACCGCCATCGGGTTGAGATCGACACCGTAGATGCACCGGCCGATCACCTCGTGCAGGGCGTGACGTACAGCCACGATCGTCGGCTCCGGATTGCGCTCCCTGACGGAGGCGACCCGCTTGGCGATCCGGCGGGCGGCGGCGACCAGGAAGTGGCCGGAGCCGCAGGCCGGATCACAGACCGTCAGCGACAGGAGCTCGTCAACGATGCTCTCGGTTGCATCAGGCTTGCCAGCCGCCGACGCCTTCACCTCGCCGCGCTTTTGCGCGTCGTCGATGACCCGGTCTAACGTGGAGTCGAGCAGGGTTTCGATCAACGAGCTCGGCGTGTAGTACGAGCCGGTCTTCTTACGGTCGTTGCCGGCCCGGTCGACCAGTTGGAAGGTGCTGTCGGTGGCGCTGTGCTTCGGCACCGACTCCAGCAGCGATTCGTAGATGGAGCCAAGCTCCTCGGCGCCCATGTTCCGGTAGTCGACCGGACGCCAGCGACCAGACGCTCCGTCGCGGACCCGGCTGAGAAGGCGCACCGCCTCGAGCACGTCCTTGTTGGCGAGCGACAACCCGTGCAGCGGGGCATCGGCGTCGATGTCGTCGTAGAGACCGCCAAGGCCCGGCAATCCCAGCTCAGGGCGGCCGTTGACGTCGCCAAGCGCGTCGAGGACGATCCGTAGCGCCTGGTAGAGGTCGGCGTGGCTGGTACCTCGACGGCGCAGCGCCTGCCGGCGTAGCCGCCCAGAGGAGAAATACTTCGCGTACCGATCGCGGGTTTCCTGGGTCGTACCCCCCGGATGGAGGGCGTCGCGGTCCTCGGCGACGAACAGGAAGATCAGCCGGTAGACCAGGCGCAGCAGCGCGGCGTGGTAGGCAGTGACGTCGAGATTGCGCCGCAGCTCACCGTTGGCGGGGTGCCTGAGGAACCCGGTGCCCAGCACCTCGATTGCGTTCTTGACCGCCTGGCGGTGATGGTCCAGCGCGCGTACGCCCGAGGAGATCGCCTCGGTGCGCCACTTCTCCAGCCAGCAGGTCGACGGCGCGGCCCCCTCCCCCACCGCGAAGCGGGAGACGTGCAGCAGCCGGTAGAGCAGGACGAACTCGCTGAACAGCTCGCCGTCGAAGATCGCCTCCAGGTCGAACTCGACGTAGGCGGCGGTGGCGAGGGCGTTGGAGTCGCGCAGCAGCCGCAGTTGCCGGCCGTTGGTGAGCACTCCCCACAGGTGGGCGTCGGAGCGGTTCAGGCATTCCTGCACCAGCGACTGCGGCGGGACGCCGCCGGTGGCCGGGCGCTTGTCCAGGGTGGCGTTCCACGGGGCCAGGTGCACCGGGACGTGCTGCCAGCGGTGGCTGATCGGGAACGTCTTGCCGCCGTCGTCGGCGGTGATGCCGGTGGCCCCGATGCCGGTGAGGACGCCGAAGCCGACGGCGTTGAACAGCGGTTCCAGCCACTGCGTGACGGCACGGCC
Source organism: Micromonospora sp. BS32 (assembly GCF_059089345.1). Lineage (NCBI taxonomy): Bacteria > Bacillati > Actinomycetota > Actinomycetes > Micromonosporales > Micromonosporaceae > Micromonospora > Micromonospora sp. BS32. The sequence continues at coordinate 50,640 of NZ_JBSSHR010000026.1, read as the reverse complement.
GGTCGGGTCGGCGGGGATGTCCGCCTCGGGGGCGGGGGGCAGCGCGCCGCGCAGCTCCTTCCACACCGACTTGAGCCAGTCCCAGTGGCGTTCGGCGTCGTCGCGCACCGATCGGGAGACGATGACGCCATAGTCGGCGGGCTTGCAGCCGCTGACGTCCCGGCCGTCGGCGATGCGGACCAGCATGTCGGCGGGGAGCAGGCCGCCGATGGTGTGGACGGCGGTGAAGACCTGGTTGCGGGCGGTTGCGGACATCAGGCGACGGCTCCGGCGGTGGGGGCGGGCAGATAGACGTAGGCGCCGAGGATGTCGGCGCGGTCCTGGACGGTGACGGTGAGCCCTCGGACGATCTCGCCGGAGGCGCTACGCACCCGGCGGTGCGAGGTGAGCAGTTCGGCGGCCAGTTCCTCGCCGTACCCGGTGAGGTGGTCGGTGACGGCGGGCAGCTCGTCGAGGACCCGCCGCATGGTGCGTTCGCCGAACCCGGGGTCGGTGTTCGCGTCGGCGGTGGCGTCGAGCAGCGCCAGGGCGTCGTCGGTGGACAGCCACTTCGCGTTGGCGGGGGCGCCGGCGAAGGCGAGCAGCCGGGCGTCCTCGGCGACGAGCTGCCGGGTGCCGGTGCGCGACGGCAGGGTGAGGTGGAAGCGGTAGCGGACCACCAGCAGGGTGGTGCGGCCGGCGACGGCCCGGGTGCGGATGACGCCGCAGCGGCGGGCCGGGCGGGGGCCGGTGGCCTGCTCGTCGAGGGCGGCGTTGAGGACGTACCCGGCGAGGGCCACCACCGTCGGGTCGGTGCGGACCAGGGCGGCCTCGCCGCGCGCGACGGCCGCCGTGTTGCGGAACGGGACCGGGCGGCCCAGCTCGACGACGTCGCCGCCGAGCACCGGGGCGAGGGCGTCGCGCAGTCCGGCGGGGGTGCCGCTCACCTCCGCGGTGAAGTCGCCCGAGCCGCCCTGGGCGTCGCGCAGGACGCCGTCGAGGGCGCGCAGCGACCGGCGCACGAAGGCTCGGATCTCCCCGGCGCGGCCGAGGGTGTCGCGGACGGCGGCGACCTCGCGGGCCACCTCCTCCGGCCGGATGCTGTGCTGGGCGAACCGGGAGCGGGAGGTCTTCTCCCGTTCGGCGGCGGACTGCCAGTCGGCGGCCAGCGCGCTGGCCTTGGAGTCGATGGCGCGGTACTCGTCGGCGTCGAAAAGGCTGCCCTGCTCGCCGCGTTCGACCTGCTGGCCCCGCAGCAGCACCCACTCGACGATCGCGTTGGTCACCCCGGACGAGGCCTCGTCGGGCACCGAGACGGAGATGCCGAGGTCCTTGCGGATCTGCCGGTGCTTGCGGATGAGGACGTCGAGGACCTTGCCGTCGATGCCGTTGTCGCTGCCGTAGAGGGTGATCACCCGCACGACGCCGCGCTTCTGGCCGTACCGGTCGACCCGGCCCTCCCGCTGGTCGTGGCGGGTGGGGTTCCAGGCCAGGTCGTAGTGGACGACGGCGTCGAAGTGGTGTTGCAGGTTGACGCCCTCGGAGAGGCAGTCGGTGGCGACGAGCACCCGGCGGGCGGCCGGGTCGTCGCCGGCTGCCTCGGCGAGCTTCTCGATGCGTTCGATGCGCTGCTGCGGGGAGAGCGTGCCGGTGACCGCGTGCACCACGGTTTTCTTGCCGAGCTTGCCGTCGAGGTGCTCGGCGACGTACTCGGCGGTGGGGATGTAGCGGCAGAAGACGATCGGGTGGTAGCCGTCCTTCAGCAGCGCCTTCAGGTGGGTGATCAGGGCGGCAAGCTTGCGGTCCTCGGTCGGGCCCTCCAGCTTGGCGGCCTGCTCGGCCAGCTCGGCGAGCCGGCCCCCGGCGTGCTCCACCTCGGCGGCCTCCGCGCCGGGGGCCACGTCCAACCCCTCCAGGGCGTCGTTGTCGGACGAGTCACTGGTCAGCGGGGCGCCGAGCCGGTCCGCCTCCTCCGGGCTGTTCGCCGCCGCGGTCGCCGACCGGGTGCGCAGGGTCTGCGCGGCGGCGCGCGGCGACGACACCAGCGAACGCAGCAGCGCGATCGCCGACCACCAGGCGATCCGGGCCTCCCGCCGGCCCTTGCTGTCCGCGGCGCTCACCCGCTCGCTGGCGTACGCGATCGCGTCGTCGAGCAGCGCCCGGTACGCCGGGGAGAGCTTGTACGTCTCGTCCTTGAACAGCCGGTCGGAGGGGAACGAGGTCTCCTCGGCAAGGCTGTCGTCGGCCAGCCCGTCCTCCCGGGTCAGGTACTGCCGCACGTCCGCGCGCTTGCGGTGCACGAAGTACGGCGCCAGCGCCCGACGGCCCGCGTCCGAGCCGAGGTCCACGGTGGCCAGTTCCGGCTTGAGCAGGCCCAGCAGGTTGCGGAAGGCTCCCTCCTTGCCGCTGTGCGGGGTCGCCGTGACCAGCAGCAGGTGCCGCTGGGCGTCGGCGGCGACCCGCTGGAGCAGCTCGAAGCGGAGCTGGTTCTGGGTGGTGGTGCTGTCGTCGGCGGCGACGCAGGTGTGCGCCTCGTCGACGATGACGAGGTCGGGGCAGTGCCGCACGAAGTCGTCGCGGTGCCGGGTCGACTTGATGAAGTCGGTGGAGACGATCACGTGCGGGTGCCGGTCGAACAGCGACTGACCGAGGTCCAGGCCCCGTTCCAGCCGGGAGACGGTGGAGGCGAGGACCAGTTCGGCGTCGATGCCGAACTTGGTACGCAGCTCCGCCTGCCACTGCTCGGCCAGCGCGGGCGCGCAGAGCACAGCCAGCCCGCGGGCGCTGCCCTGGGCGAGCAGTTCGCTGGCGATCAGGCCGGCCTCGACGGTCTTGCCGATGCCGACGTCGTCGGAGATCAGCATCCGGACGGTCTGCTGGCGCAGCGCCATCATCAGCGGCACGAGCTGGTAGGCGCGCGGTTCGACGGCGATGCCGGCGAGCGAGCGGAACGGCCCGGCGCCGGAGCGGAAGCCGATCCGCAGCGCGGAGCGGAGCAGGCCGGCCGCCTGGGCGTCGCCGAGGTCGGTCGGCGACGGGTCCGCGAACCGGGCGCTCTTGACGCGCTCGAAGGCGGGGAAGACGGCGGCGATGTCGTCGTCCGCGCCGCCCAAGGGGCGCAGCACGAGCATGTCGGATGCGCTTTCCGGCAGGACGACCCAGTCGCGGCCTCGGGCGGAGACCAGCGTGCCGGCGCTGAAGGAGGTGGTCATGAGGGGTTCCTCGCGCGTCGTGATGTGTGGTTGTGGGTGGCCTGAGGGTCAGCCGGTTGCGCTGGTGCCGAAGCAGAACTTGTTGTCCGCCGCAATGGCGGCCCAGTCGGCGTCGTGTGGGAACCGGATCACGTCCCAGCCGGCGTCGCGGAGCCGTTCCTCGGCGTCGCGGTCGCGCTGGGCGACCTCGTCGTGTTCGTGGACGGGCCCGTCGACGAAGACCGCGACGGTGGCGCCGGGCAGCCGATAGACGTAGTCGGGTTGGGCAAGCGCCTCGGTGACGAGGGTCTGCGCCTCGTCGGGCAGCCGCAGACCGCGCTGCTTGAGCCAGGTGATGAGCTTGGCCTCCAGCGCGGTGTCCGACTGGGCGGTCAACCGCTCGAGCTGCTCGGTCCGCGACTCACCCTGACCGGTCGGCGCCGCCCTGCCAGCGGCGAAGCGCAGCAGCAGGTCCCGCACGCTGTGCCGGTCGATGGACCGGTGGTTGAGCTGGTTGCCGTAGGTGAGCAGGCACTCGTAGCAGCCCAGCGCGCAGGGGCGGTCGGGATGCGGTCCCTTCAGATCGGTGCCGTCGGCGGCGAAGTGACAGATCGCCAGGGCCTCGGCGGCTGCTCGGGCCAGGGCGTCGGGGTCGGCCTGCATCAGGCGCAACACCCCGGCGCCACCCTCGGCCGCCTCGGTGAACAGCATTCGCTCGCGCGGCCCGTCGTTCGGCGGCAGCAACTCGGTGGTCAGTTCCGAGTCCTCCAGCTCGAACGCGGCCTCGATGCCGCGCTCCAGCGCGTACATCAGCGAGAGCGCCACGTCCTGGTCCAATGGCTCGTCGAGCTTGAGGACCAGGATGTTGCGCCGGTCCTCCACGTAGGGGATGACCCGCTTCTTGCGGCGCTTGTCGTTGCCGTCGGCGTCGATGAGCGGCATCTCGCTGGAATCGCCGGCCGCCTCGCCGGCGTCGCGTTCGTTCATCCACCGACCGTCGGCGGGGTCGAGCCAGAAGCCGTCCGGCTCGTCCTGCTTGGACCGCACCCGGCCCACATTGGTGATGCGGACCGTGGCCGAATCACCGTAGGACAGGGTCGCCAGTCTCCCGGTCGAGTCGGAGACGATCGCGTCCCGCCGGCCGGGGCGTGCGCCGTGGTCGTGGAACCGGTACGAGGTCACCAGCCGGAACCCGGCCCGGCGGCGCTCCTCCTCGTCGGAGGAGATCCGTTCCCGACGCTTGGTGTACACGGTGTGCAGGTGCAGCAGGCCAGTTGTCTCCTCGCCCAGCGGCTCATCGCACATCTGGCAGCGGTCGGCCCTCTCCTTGACGTCGTGGTGGTATCCGCACTGCGCGCACCGGCGCGCCGCACCGGTGACCACGTCGCCGGCCGCGTCCGGCGGGAGCTGGATGCGAGTGACCTGGTAGCGCGCCCCCTCGTGATAGATCAGCGCGCCGGGGCCGAACTCGCGGATGGCGAGGAAACGGGGACGTTGGAGGTAGTCACCATCACCGAACCTGCGCCCGGTGGTGGGGACGTAGGCGGCCAACGGCAGCCGCGGGAACGAGTAGCCGGGTAGGAAACCCTCGCTGGCCAGGTAGCGGTACGGGTTGAAGTCCGACAGCACCGACTTACTGTCGACGCTCTCGTTCTTGAGCAGGTTGAGCTGGGTCTCGGCCTCCTTGCGGCGGCCCACGGCGATCCGCCGGTCCCGCTCCGACAGGGTGTGGTCGAGGACCCGACGGTTCTGCTCGGCCTGGTCGACCAGGGCGGCCTTGAACAGGTCACGCCATCGGTCGAACGCCTGGTTGAACCGCTCAGGCGTGGTGCGGACGGTGTCCTCGATCCACTGGTCGTCCCACCAGCTGGAGCTGGTGAAGTCGCCGAGCAGCCCGGCGAAGACCTGGCGCGCTGCGAGGGCGGCCCGTTCCTGGGACCGCGTGTCGGTCAACGCCGCGATGATGTGGTCGTGCAGACCCAGCGCCGGGTCCGGCCGCCGAGAGTCCTCGGCGTAGGAGATGTCCACGGTTTCGGGGATGGCGCGGCCGAGCTTCAGTCCCGCCTCTGCCAGCCAGATCGCCTGAACGTGGGACCGGACCAGGTCCTCGTTGGCGAGGTCCAGACGTGGTGGCGCAACCGCGCCGGCGACCATCCGGGCCGACCGGCGGAAGTAGTACTGGTCGTGGCTGTTACCGGTCGCGCAGTACGTGGTCACCAGCGCCGGCTGCCCGGACCGGCCGGCCCGGCCACTGCGCTGGGCGTAGTTGGCCGGGGTGGGCGGCACGTTCCGCATCATGACGGCGTTGAGTTCGGAGATGTCGACGCCCAGCTCCATGGTGGGCGAGCAGTAGAGCAGCTTGAGCTCCGCCCTACGGAAGGCGTCCTCACGCCTCTCCCGCTCCGCCGGGTCGACCTGGGCGGTGTGCTCGCGTGCTGTCAGGCCGGCGAGGGTTCCGGCGGCCTCCTGGTACAGGTTACGGAAGAAGGTGTTGACCTGGGGGCCGTCGCCGCTGGCGTAGGTACGGGTCAGAGGGTCGTGGGCACCCGTCTCCCCCGACCCGGCCCGCCAGATGATCGAGGCGGCCGATACCCGGTAGCCGGTGATGCTGGGTCCGGCCGGGCGACGGAAGCGTCCCGCGCGCTGCGGCGCGGCGTCGATCCTCGTGACCACACTGGCGTTCGCCAGCACCTCCAGCAGGTCGGCGATCGCCGTCTGCGCGTCATCGAAGGTGAGGTCCTTGCCGAAGTGCACCCTGCGCAGATACTTGCCGAACTTGCCCCTGCCGGAGAGGAACAGCCCCGACCGGTCCATGCCCCGGCCCGACGACTGTGGGTAAGCGGTGCCGACCTTGGGACTGTCGCTCAGCGACAGCACCCATGGGTCGGTCAGCCGCTCCTCGCTCGCCCGCTGGAGCGAGTCGAAGTCATCCCGGAAATATTGCACATCGATGGCGAGGGACCGACGCATCTCGTTGAGCAGCGCGCGCATGATCTCGGCACGCTGGCCGGGCTCCGCGTTGCGCAGCGTCTCGTGGGTCTTCGACCAACGCTCCTGGTTGTTGGCGAGCCAGTCGAGGTCCTGGTAGTCGATTTCCAGCAGGCCGGTCTGCTCGAGGTTGGGCATCGTGATGCGCCAGCCCCGTTCGAGGTCGAGATAGAGGCGGAAGGCGACAACGTCCCGGAGCGTCTTCGCCGCGTTCTTTGCCAGCGAGGGGGGTAGATCCTCACCGCGTGCGTAGTCAGCCTCCCGAAGGCCCAGGGCGGCCGTTACGTGAGCGGCGAGCTCCTCGTGGCTGATGCCCTCGTCACCGGCGTCCACCGCGGCCTTGTAGAGAGCGCCGCGCAGCTGGGTGATCTGCACGAAGTCGTTGAAGTGGCCGGCCTGCAGCGAGGCGTCCTGCCGGTTGTCGACGAACGTCAGCAGCTTCCGGGCCTTCTTGTCCAACGCCTCGGCCGGCGCGCTCATCAGGGAGCGGACGATGGAGGCGGAGACCAGCGAAGTCGCCGACGACCGGCCTTCCTGGTCGAGGGTGGCGAGCTTGGCGAAGTCCTTGCCCCGGGTCTGCTCGTAGCTCACGCCGCAGTGGGCGCAGAAGAGGAAGGGCGACGGGATGAAGGCAGCCTGTAGATCACCCCGACCCTCGTAGCCGTAGGGGTCCACCGTGATGGCGGTCGGCAGCCGGTCCCGGAAGGAGTTGCGGACGGTTTCCTGCCCGTTGTCGTCGGGTTCCAACCAGGACTCCGGGATACGACGAGCCTCGATCGCCTCTTCCCTGGTCTTCGGCCAGGGTCGGTCCGAGTCGATGTAGAGGTAGCCGTCGGTGGCCCGGCCGCCCGTGGCAAACGTGTCCCGGCGGGGCTCGTAGACGACGCTGGGGTCCCGGGTGGTGGTCCGCCACACCGTCAGGTACTCCTGCCCGCACTCGCGACAGAAGGCCAGCGGCAGCAGGATCTTGCCGTCCGAGCCGGGCAGGACGAGCTGGTAGTCGCGGGTGAGATGACGGGTGAGTTCGTTTTCGAGGGTCACGTAGACCGTGTCGCCCTTGGAGAGGAACTGGTGCAGCCTGAAGGCGAACAGGGGCCGCTCGGTGACCGGGTGCCGCGCCTCGGAGCCAGCCTTGAGCGTGCGGCGGATCGCCTTCGCGCAGTCGGCGGCCGTCAGGCCGCTGGCCTCGGCCAGTTCGACTGCGGCCTCCTCGATCTTGGCGGGCTTCTGCCGGACGAGGCGCCCGGCCTCGTCCACCGCGAGACCGAAACGGGTCTCGATCCAGCGGGCCAGCGGGTCGTTGACCAGGTCGCCGTACGCGCGGGGGGCACCGGGCGCCCGCAGCCGCTCGGCCGGCACCGCTTCCGGAGCGTCAGCGGTGGCGCGGACCAGGGTCTCCCCGATGATGTTCGCGGGCGTGACCTCGGTGCCGAAAAGGGTGGTGGCGACCCGCGCGACGACGGCACGCTGGTCGTCGGCGGTGCCTTCGCTAGAGATGGTGGCGGAGGTGCCGATGCACTGGAGGCTTGCCGCCCGACAGGCCTCACGCACTCGGCGGATGAGCAGGGCCACGTCCGCACCCTGCCGGCCCCGGTACGTGTGCAGCTCGTCGAAGACGAGGAACTCCAGCCCGCTGGCCATCTTGATCAGCGACCGTCGGTCGTCCGGGCGGGTGAGCATCAGCTCGAGCATCACGTAGTTGGTCAGCAGGATGTCCGGTGGACTGTCCCGGATCTCCTTACGCCGCTCGTCGCTCTCCTGGCCCGTGTACCGCGCGTAGGTGACCGGCTCACGGCCGGGCCCGTAGCCGTCCTGGAGATACTTGTCGAGTTCCTTGAGCTGACTGTTGGCCAGCGCGTTCATCGGGTAGACGATCATCGCGCGTACCCGCTTCGTCGCCTTCGGCCCCTCCTGCTGGCGTGCCTTGAGCACCTGGTCGACGATCGGCACGATGTACGACAGCGACTTGCCGGAGCCGGTGCCGGTCGTGAGGACGTAGGACGCGCCGGACTGCGCCTTGGCGATAGCCTCACGCTGATGCTGGTGCAGGGTCAGCGAACGACCGTCGCAGACCCTGCCACCCTCGGTCTTCCTGGCCTGGAAGATCCGGGCGCATTCCTCGTGCAGCACGCCCTGGCTGACCAGTTCGAGCACCGAACCGCCCGAGGCAAAGAACGGGTTGAGCGACACCCACGGATCGGGCCACTGCGACTTGGCGTCCAGGTCGTCCTCGACGAAGGCCGCGATCCGGTCATCCCGGATGATCGTGCCGCCCTCGGTGAACGCGCGGTAGTCCTTGAGCAGCCGCTCGTGCACCCCGAAGACGTCCATGCCGGCGCCGCTCGTGTCAGCGGACGCATCCTCCTGGGTCTGGGTCGGCGGCATTGCGGCGCCGGGTTCTTCGCGCAGGCTCGCCAGGTACCGCACCGGGTCGAAGCTGTTCCAGCCCGGGACCGTGGCGGTGCCCTTGGCGACGGGCAGCAGCGCCTCGCGGACGGTCACCGCGTCCTCCGGACGGTCCGCGGGGTCCTTGGCGAGCAGGCGGTCGATCAGCCTCGCCATGTCGGTCGGCACGTCGGAGCGCATCAGCCGGAGCGAGGGCACCGGCTCCTCGAGGTGCTTCTGGTACAGCTCGTGAGCGGACTCGCTGAGGAAGGGCGGCACACCGGTCAGGAGTTCGAACAACACGCAGCCCAGCGCGTACAGGTCGGCCGCCTGGGTGACTGCCGCGGCGAGGAACTGCTCCGGCGCCATGTAGCGGGCGGTCCCGACAGTGACGCCCGTGCTCGTCAGCTTGCCGGCGTCGCCGTCCTCGAGGATCCGGCCCATGCCGAAGTCGAGGACCTTTACCGCTCCGGTACGCAGCAGCATCACGTTGGACGGCTTGAGATCCCGATGCACGACGCCGGCACCGTGCGCCGCCGACAATCCGTCCGCGATCTGGGCCCCTACCGCGGCAACCCACGAGATGGGCAGTTGCGGATGCTCGGACACCAGATCCCGCAGGGTTTCGCCGTTGAGGAGTTCCATCGCGATGTACGGCAGTTCGTCGGCACCCGCGGCGCCGGCGATGATGCGCGGCAGGTGGGGATGGCGGAGCTTGCGCATGATGCGCACCTCGCGCTCGAACCGTTGCCTGGCCTTGTTGTCCGCGGACGTGTCGATGAGGGCCCCGGAGCGGCTCCGGAGGATCAGTTTCAGCGCAACCATGCGGTCGGTGGAGCCCTCCGCCGCGGCCATGTCCTCGGCGCGATGGACCTCGCCCATGTTGCCCTTGCCGATCGCACTCTGCAGGCGGAACCGGCCCGCCACCCACTCGTTTGTCCCCGTCACCCTCAACGCCCCCCAGCTCGTTGTCCACGGCGAACGCGCTATCCATCACAAACCGGGACGTCGGCTGCCCACTCAGCCACCTCGGTCCTGCCCACAGGACTCGCTCCGGTACTTGGATTGCGAAGGTTTGTTCGCGATGCCGTCCGTGGAGTATCGCTGGCCGTGGGCAGCGGAGAATCCTCCAGTCGGCGGAAATGATCATCCGATCGTCGCAGGCCTTGACAACGATGCTTAGGCGTCCACTTGGGCCACATCTCGCTGGGTCTATGCCGCTATCGGTCGATCATGAACGGCCACCTCCGAGGCGCTGATGTCGTCTGAGCAGCCATTCCGGCGATCAACTCGATGATGGCGGCTCGTCGGAATCGGACAGAAGCGGCTTTGCGCGTCGAAGGCGATCAGGGCTGAAGTAGCCCACGGGCGAGACCATCCGCCATGAGCTTCACCAACGTCTCCCCAAGCTCTGAGGCCTGTCGGATAGTCGACTCGAAGGCGTCCAGCCGCCGGAACGCCGCCCCGTGTGCCCGCTGCTCGTCCAACGCCAGCCGCCGCACCTGCGCCCGCCGGATGTCGAACCGCAGCGTCCCCGACAGGCTCGACGCCTGCTTCTCGTTCGCCGATGTCCGCAACTGCCCGGCCAGGAACCACGCGTCGAGGGCCGCGGGGTTGGGCCGCAGCAGGTAGAGGTTCCGCCCGAGCAGTGTCCCCTCGGCGGTGACCACCCGGGCGGTGAGCTGCCGAGCGATCATCGGCACCACCACATCCCCCACGGCGAGCGGGATCTCCTGCCCGAACCGGTCGTCGATCCGACCGGACGCCTCCGCGCCGGCGAGGACGTCCTGCACGCTGAGCACGGGCGGCCCGTCCGGCGACGGCTCCGACGTGCCGGCCCGGACCGGCCCGATCAACTGCAACGCGCCGGCCCGCGCCAGCTCACCGACGGTGAGGTAGAGGCCTTCCACCCCGTCGGGTGCGGGCGTGACCTGCGGCATCAGCGCCGACAGGTCGCCGACGACGGCGGCCAGCCGCTCTCTGGTGCGTACCAGATGCTCTCCGGTCGCCTCGCCCCCGACGGCGGGTTGCCGGCGGGCGGGGGTGAGGTCGACCTCCTCGTCGAGCAGGTCGATCACCGGTACCGCGCGCGCGAACCCGACCTCCTCCAGCTCGTCGTCGGGCGCGGCGGTGAAGGCCCGCCACGCGGCGAGCACCCGCGCGGACAGCGCGCCGAGGTCACCCTCCGCGGCGTCGACGAGCAGCGCCCGCGTCGGTGCGGTCGCGTCGGTCGCGGCCCGCCGCAACACCCACAGGTGCAGGGGTACGCCGTGCGGCGCGGCCACCCCCGACGGCAGCGCGATGACGGCACGCAGGTGGCCCTTGCGCAGCAGCTCGCCGCGGATCCGCTTGCCGGCGCGCCGGCTGGCCACCGTGGGCGGCATCAGCAGTACAGCGTGCCCGCCGACCCGCAGGTGGGCGAGGGCGTGCTGCACCCAGGCCAGCTCCGGCTCGGTACGCGGGGTGGTGCCGACGATCCAGCGCGGATCGTGTCCGAGCTCCTCGTCGCCCCAGTTGGTGACACCGAACGGCGGGTGGCAGACGACGGCGTCGACGGTGCGACCGGCGAACGCGTCGGCGCGCAGCGAGTCACCGACGTGCACCTCCCCCGGCACGTCCCGCAGGGCCAGCCACAGCCCGGCGAGCCGGGCGAGGTCCGGGTCGAGCTCCTGCCCGTACGCGGAGGTGCAGCCGCCGCGGACGGCGGCCCGGAGGATGGCGCCGGAGCCGGCGGCGGGGTCGAGGACGGCGCCACCGGCGACGCCGGCGAGCCCGACCATGAGGTCGGCCAGGTCATCGGGGGTGGCGAAGGGGCGGCCCGGGCCGGGGGCGGAGAACCGTTGCCACAGCCCGTCGAACGCGCGCTGTGGGCCCAGCTCGTCGACCAGGGCGTCGACGTCGGGCAGCAGCGGCGCGAGGTGCGGGTCGGCCTGCCGAGGGTCGGGGCGTTCGCCGCGTTGTCGGGCCAGCAGCAGGGCGGCGACGCCGGCGAGGCCGGCGGCCGGTGAGTCGCTGGCGGCGGCGAGGCGTCGCCAGAGCCGGTCGGCGGCGGAGACCTCGGGGAGCTTGCCCTGACCGCGGAGCCACTGCTCGACCTGGATCAGGTCGAACTCGGGGCTTGCCGGGGTGCCGCCCACCGGGGCGGGGAAGTCGGCGTGCCGTTTGCGCCAGTTGCTGACTGCGGCGCGACCGACCCCGGCGAGCCGGGCGATCTCCGCAGCCGTGATGGTCGGTGTCTCCTGCACCTCCGCAGTGTGTCACACCCGTCAAGCATCATGTGTGTTGACAGCCTTCACAGACGATGCTCTCATTGACGTCGCCACAGCAATCACTGGAGGAACACGATGCGCAAGACCAACACCCTCGCCCTGATCGCCACCGGCCTCGTCGCGCTGGGCTGCGGCTCCGGCGCCACCGACACCAGCAAGAGCTCCGGCGACAGCGGCACCGACGGCGACACCCCGGCGAAGACCGCCAAGGTCGGCCAGGCGGCCCGCGACGGCAAGTTCGAGTTCACCGTCAAGTCCGCCAAGTGCGGGGTCGCGAAGGTCGGCACTTCGATGATCGGCGACAAGGCCCAGGGCCAGTTCTGCCTGATCACGGTCAACGTCAAGAACATCGGCAAGGAGGCGCAGACCCTCGACGGCAGCAGCCAGAAGGCCTACGCCGCCAATGGCACCGAGTACTCGACCGACACCGAGGCCGGCCTCTACGCCAACAAGGACGGGAGCACCTTCTTCGAGGACATCAACCCCGGCAACCAGGTGACCGGCGTGTTCGTCTTCGACATCCCCAAGAACGTGAAGCTCACCAAGCTCGAGCTCCACGACTCGGCGTTCTCCGGCGGCGTTGACGTCGCGCTCGGCTGACCTCTCCCCCTCGGTTCCCCGGGCGGACGCCGACCCGTCCGCCCCAGCTGTTCGCACCCCCACCTTTTCACAGAAGGAGCGCCGCCATGACCGACCAGAACACCCCGACGCCACAGGACCAGGCAGCGCATCCCACCACGAACCTGTCGGCTGTTCCGGTAGGCGAGCAGACCGCTCAGAGCGGGCCGCAGGAGCTAAATGCCGAAGGGTCCGAGAATGGACGGCGGCGTCTCCCCTTGATCGGCGCGGCCGGCGCTGTCGCCCTTCTCCTGGTCGGTCTCGGTGTCTTCGCAGCTACTCGCGGCGATGAGCCGTCCCCCGCCTCCGCCGAAGCGAAACAGCCGTTCGTGACGGCGAAGGAGAAGTGTGGGACCGCCACCTCCGGAGGCGCAGAACTGGGCGATGAAGGGAAGACCCTCACGCTGCACGGCGACGGCAAGGAGGCCTTTGGTCTCAGCTACTCCACGCTGGAGTGCTACTGGTCGGAGCTCGACATGCCGGACTCGGTGAAGGCCGAGGTCGGCGCCACCCGGGCCCTCGACGGGCGGCAGGCCGGTGACTGGGGTGACATCCACGCGTCGTGGAGCTACCACCCGGACAGCGGCCTGCAGATGATCCTGACCCTCTCCGACTGATTCGTTCACGTCATCAAGTTCGTAGCTTCCGAATCCCGTTCCTCTCCGGTCCGGCTGCTCACGGTCCGGGAACCTCCCCTGCCTGGAGACGCCCATGTCCCTCGCCCACCCGCACGGCACCCGCCGCCCCGTGATTGGTGCCCTCCACCGACGGCCGGCGATCCGCGTGTCCGGTGTCCTGCTCGCGACCGTCCTGCTGGCGCCGGCGCTCTCCGGCTGCGGCGACGACGAACGCGTTGCCGTACCGGCGTCCGCTTCCCCGAGCGCGTCCAGCTCCCCCAGCCCGTCGCCCACGCCGAGCCCCACCCCCGAGCCGGACCAGGACGGCGACGGCATCGCCGACTCCGCCGATACCTACCCGGACGACGCCAAGAACACGCCGCAGCAGGCACCCTTCACTCTGACCTGCTCCCTCACCGACGACTTCAACGAACGCGACACCTACACCATCACCACGACGGGCTCCGAGGGTCGCGCCGACTTCACCCCGATCTGGGCCAGGAAGCCGGTGTCCTGCGACACCGAGATGGCGATCCACCCCGTCACCAAGGCGGAGAAGACCGCATTCAAGACCTCGAAGTACGCCGAGGACGACATCGCCACGCTCTACGAGATGTGTGCCGGAGCGGACCCGGACGACACCTATGCGGAGGCTGGATTCGCGGCGAGCCCCACACAGATCCCGGAGATCAACGCGGCCCTGGTCCTCTGCCCGAAACACCCGCAGGCCGCGAAGTGGCGGCAGGCGGTCAAGCGCGGCCAGGCCGACGCGGACCTGACCGCGCAGGGCCGGCTCTTCGGTGAGGGCACGTTCCGGGTGGGCAAGGAGATCAAGCCCGGCACGTACGTCACCACCGACGTCGACGGGTGCTACTGGGAGCGGCAGAACAGCTCCGGCGGGATCATCGACAACTACTTCACCAACGCCGCCCGTCGCGTCCAGGTCACCATCCGATCCTCCGACTACGCCTTCAGCTCAAAGCGGTGCGGTGAGTGGCGCCCGGTCCGATGAGGCCACCACTCCGAACCCGGCAGTCCATCGAAAAGACGTCAGGAGGCGTCGTGCGTCCCGATGAGTTCCTTCGCGCCCTGTCCCAGCTCCCCGCTCCCCTGCACGACCGCGCCGTTGCCCTGCGCCCGCACACCCGGCGCACCGGCTGCGACGACTGCCAGCGCATCGGCGACGCCGTAAACCTCGCCCTCACCGCCGCCCACTACGACGAGCTGACCTCGGCCGCCGACCTGCTCCACACGGCCGAGCGGCTCGCCGCCGACCACGGCGAACACGCCGGATCGGACCCGCAGCGCGGGCGGGGCCGGGTGGCCCGCTGGGCGGGGACGTCCGCGCCGCTGGTGGCCGCGACCGACGCCAGATGGAAGGGTCGCGCCGGCGGCATCGGGTACGTGGTCAGCGACGGCCACTACGGACTGCTCGGCCGGGGCACCGGCCGCCTCGACCCCACCGGCGCCTCCCGGGTGCTGGTCGACGAGCTGCGGGCGGTCGACTACCTGCTGACCGCCTCCGACGACCCGCCAGCCGGCATGACCGTGCTGCTGGACAGCCTCGGCGCCCTGCGTTACCTGCACCGCTGGCAGGCCGGTGACACCGCGGCGATGCCCGCCGGCTACAGCCTGCGGCAGCGCCGCTGGTCCGCCCAGCCCACCCTGGTCCGGCTCGCCGGGCTGGTGGCCCGCCGCCCGGATCTCTCCTTCGCCCACGTCAAGGGGCACACCGGGCACGCGCTCAACGAGGCCGCCGACGGCCTGTGCCACATGGCCCGCCGCCGCCGCGAGGAGTCCTTCGACCTCCCCCCTCGCGCGTACGCCCTGGTCGACGCGTTCCTGCGCGACTGGCACGCGAACGCCACCGTCTGACCGCGTCACCCGGGCGGCGCGACCGCCTGATCCGTCTGCGACATCAGCTCCACAGCGACCGGCGACCACCGCCGCAACTACCGACAGCTTCCACCGCTCATCCCGGGCGGGCCGACCAGCCGGTCGGCCCGCGGACACCACGCGCCTGGAGACGACCATGAACCAGCCCCCGCAGCCCACCGCCACTCCCCTGGTCGAGCTGATCTTCGACCGGCTGGCCACCGACGACGCATCCACCGACACCGCCGAGCTGGTCCTCGCCGCGCTCACCGCCGAGGACGACCTGGCCGCCACCCTCGCCAGCACTCCCACCCGCCTCGACCCGCACACCCCTGCCGTCGACGACGGGCCGGCGGAGAAGATCTGGCTGTCGTCGGTGACCGTCGCCGGGTTCCGCGGTGTCGGCGAGGAGCGGACCGTCGAGATCGGACCCGGGCCCGGCATCACCCTGGTCGTCGGCCGTAACGGCTCCGGCAAGTCCAAGGCACACGCCCACCACGCCCTGAACGAGGCGGCCGACAGCCTGGCGCACGTGGCGCGCCGCCGGGTCGAGGAGTCGTTCGACGTACGCCCCCGGGCGCACGGCCTGGTCGAGGCGTTCCTGCGTGACTGGCACGTTGCGCTGCCGGCCTGACCGCCGATCCATAGACAAGAGCAACTTCACAGAGTCGCCGCACCACCACCGCCGGCCAACCGGCACGAGCCGGAACCGCCGGCACCGCACGCCCTCCCCAAGCCCGCATCAGCACCCGTCGGAGGTCGCCTGATGAACCGCACCGAACCCCTGATCGAGCTGATCTTCGACCGGCTCGCCACCGACCTCGTACCCGATGACACCGCCGACGTGGTCCTCGCCGCGCTCAGCGGGGAGGCCGACCTGGACGCGGCGCTCGCCGGCGAGCCGATCGCCTTGGAGCCGCAGCGTGCGGCGGCGGACGTGCCGCGGGAGCGGATCTGGCTCTCCTCGGTCACCGTCGCCGGGTTCCGCGGCGTCGGCGAGGAGCGGACCGTCGAGATCGGACCCGGCCCGGGCATCACCCTGGTCGTCGGCCGCAACGGCTCCGGCAAGTCCAGCTTCGCCGAGGCCGTGGAGCTGACCCTGACCGGAGACAGCGCCCGCTGGGCTGACCGCAACAGCGTCTGGCGTACCGGGTGGCGCAACCTGCACGCCGGCGACCCGTGCCGGATCGCCGTCGAGCTGCGGGTCGACGGGGTCGCCACGCCCACCCGGGTGGTCCGCTCCTGGCCATCCGGGGCGGAGCTGGGCGAGGCCGAGGTGACCGTCACCAGCGGGCGCGGCAGCCACAAGGACCTCGCCGAGCTGGGGCTGGCCCGCCCGCTGGAGCTGTACCGGCCGTTCCTCACCGCCGCCGAGCTGGGCCGGCTCACCGCCGGCACCCAGAGCCAGCTCTTCGACGCGATCTCCGCGATCCTCGGCTTGGAGGCGATCACCGACGCCGACCGCCGGCTGATGGCCGCCGCGCGACCGATCGACGCCGCCATCAAGGGGGTACGCGCACAGCGCGCCGCCCTCGCCGCCACGCTGGCCGAGATACCGGACGACCGGGCGCGCCGGGCGGCGGCGCTGTCCGCCGCGATCCGCCCCGACCTGGCGGCGCTGACCGCGATCCTCGACGAGCCGGTGGAGCCGACCACGGACGAGGCCGTGCTGCTCAGCCGGCGGCTGGTGGCGATGCGGCTGCCCGACGCCGACGAGGTGGCCGGGCTCGCCGGGCAGCTGCGCGCGGCCGCCGCCAATGCGCGCCGGCACGACGGCGGGCGCTCGCGGGCGTCGCTGCGCAGTGCCGAGCTGCTCCGGCTCGCGATCGAGCACCACGACGACCGGGGTGACGGGCCGTGCCCGGTCTGCGCGACGGGCAACCTCGACGGCGACTGGCGCACCAGCGCGGCGGCGTCCCTGGCGGAGCTGCGCGACCGTACGCTGGCGGCCCAGGCCACCGCCGCTCGGCTGACCGCGCTGCTGCAGCGGGCGCACTACCTGATCGACGACCTGGACGTCCCCGGCGGCGGCGCCGCGGGGGTGCCGGTCGACGGGCTGCACGCCACCGCGGCGGCGCTGCGGCACGCGCCGGGCGGGCCGGAGGAGCTCGCCGATCACCTGATCGCGCGCTACCCGGCGGTGATCGCGGCGGCGCAGGACGCGCAGGCGTACGCGAAGGGTCTGCTCCGCCAGCGCGACACCGGCTGGCAGGCGGCGGCCGGCGAGCTGCGGGCCTGGGTCGAGGCGGCCCGAAAGCTTCCGGAGCGGGAGCGGGCCCTCGCCCGGCTGAAGGCCGCGCGGGCCTGGCTGAGGGCGACCGGGGCGGAGCTGCGCAACCAGCGGGTGGCTCCGTTCGCGGAGCACTCGCAGCGGATCTGGGAGCAGCTACGCCAGGAGAGCAACGTCGAGCTGGGCGCGATGACCCTGGAGGGCGCGAACACCCGGCGGCGGGTGGTGATCCCGGTCAGCGTGGACGGCGCCGACAACGGCACGGCCCTCGGCGTGATGAGTCAGGGCGAGATGCACGCCCTCGGGCTGGCGACGTTCCTGCCGCGCGGCTGCGCGCCGGAGAGCCCGTTCCGGTTCATCGTGGTCGACGACCCGGTGCAGAGCATGGACCCGGCCAAGGTCGACGGGCTGGCGCGGGTGCTCGCCGAACTGGCCGAGCAGCGGCAGGTGGTGGTCTTCACCCACGACACCCGGCTGCCCGACGCGGTGGAACGGCTCAACCTGGGCCAGGCCCGGATCATCGAGGTGACCCGCGCCGAGCGGTCGGTGGTGACGCTGCGGCCGGGCTCCGACCCGGCGACCCGCTACCTTGACGACGCGTACGCGCTGGCGCGCAACGAGGAGATCGCCGCCGAGGTGCGCGGCCCGGTGGTGGCGGAGCTGTGCCGCTCGGCGATCGAGGCGGCCTGCCACCGGATCGTGTGGCGGCGGCGGGTGGCCCGCGGGGTGCCACACGACGAGATCGAGGCGGCCATCGTGGACGCGTCCCGGCGGCTGACCACCACGGTCGCGTTGGCGCTCTTCGACGACCCTGACCGCGGCGGTGACGTGCTCGGGTATCTGAGCCGCCGGCACGGGTCGCGGGCGGCGGACGCGTACAAGGCGTGCAAGGAGGGCGTGCACGGGGCGTACCTCGCGGACCTGCCCGGCCTGGTCGCGGACGCCCGCCACCTCGCGAAGGCCCTGTCGTGACCGCCGGGGTGACCCCGCCGACGCCCCAGCGCTGCCTGGCGGCGGCCGACCAGCTGCTGCGCGGCGCCGGCCCGCTCGGCGCGTCGGCGATGACCGCCGGCTGGTGGCCGCGGGCCTGCGCCTGCCTGATCCGGCTCGCCCTCGAAGGCGGCATCGACGCCTATTGGCGACGGACCAGGCCGGCGGTGGCGCAGTGCCGGCAGGGTCGGGCGAAGCAGCTGATGCTGCGCGGACGCCTCGGTCCCGGCGTCAGCGTCGCGCGCCGCGTCGCGTTCGCGTGGGCAACCCTGTCGGCCGCCGCCCACCACCACTGCTACGAGCTGGCGCCGACCGCCGCCGAGCTGCGTCGCCTGCACACCGAGGTGAGTGGCCTGCTCACCCAGCTTGACGGAAGAACGGAAGCCGAACGATGACGTACCCGCAGCCCGGTCTTGACCCCACCCGCCCGCAGCCGCCGGTCTCCGGCGTCCCGGGGCCGTACCCGCCGGTGTCCGCCGTTCCCGGGCCGCACCCGCCGGTGTCCGGACCTCCCGGCGTGTACCCGCCGGTCCCGGCTGTGCCCTACCAGCCCGGCGGCTACCTCCAGGCTGCGCAGCGGGTCGCCGTGCAGCCGCCGCTGACCTCGGGCATGGCGACGGCGTCCCTGGTGCTCGGGATTCTCGGCGTGCTCGGCGGCTGGTGTTTGTTCGGGCTGCCCTGCATCCTGGCCGTCATTCTCGGCCACCTCGCCCTGCGGGAAACCCGGGACGGCACGAGGTCGGGGCACGGCATGGCGGTCGCCGGCCTCGTCCTGGGCTACGTCTTCGTCGGCCCGATGATCGCCTTCACGGTCATGGCGTTCTTCGGCAGCGTCGTCGGCGCGGCAACCCCGACCCCGACTCCCTGACCTCCGTCCTGAGCCGGGCGAAGCAACGAGTCCGACACCGGCCGCCACCGTGGCCGGCGAACGAGGCGCCATCGAGGCGCCGGAAGGATAGGTACGCGATGTCCCCGGAGAACAACGATCCCACAGTGCTCGTTCCGTCCGCTGAGCTGTCCCGAAGGGAGACGGGCTGCGTCATCACCGCGCGTTGGCACACCGAGACCGGTCCGACCAGCATCACCGGGCCGGATGAGGTCGTCGTCCGCGTCGCCGACGATGCCGCGCCCGAGGTTGGGGAACGAGGCATTACGTCGGAAGTCCTGCACCGGATCGGACGGCAGGTCGACGACATGATCACCGAGTTCAACGAGTTGCCGAGCGCCGGGGCGTACCAGGTGATGGTACGGCGGTACATCGACGGACGGCTCGCCGAGCTGGCCCGGGTCCGGGGCGCGACGGCCGACGGTTTCGAGTCGGATCTGCTCGCCGTCTTCGCGGACCTGACCGGACGCGGGAACGCCGACCCGCTCGGGTTGCTCGCCACGGCCACCGGACGGTCGCGGGAAGCCCTCGACCGGCTGCTCGACGCGGCCCGCCAGCGGGACGGCCACGGATCCGCCCGTTGACGCGGCCCGGGGTCGCTACGACACGCCCTCACTCAGGAACACCCGATCGAACTCCGCTTCCGTGTAGAGGGCCGCGGAGCGCAAGTGCAGCGGCTCCCCCACCGACTCGAAAGCCCGCAGCGCCGCCTCGACCCCGGACCGCAACACGTCTCCGACGTCGTCACCCTCGACGTACAGGGTCACGGTCACCTGCGGACCGTGCGTAGAGGCACTGAAGCTCGGGCACAGCGGGGCCAGCCGCCCGCCGGCTTCGTCCGCCCGGTAGTCGTCCACCGGCTCACCGCTGGCGGTGTCCGTCTCGATCATCACGTGGTAGCCCACCGGCAGCCTCCTCACGGGCCGTGTAAACGGCGTTGGTCCCCGGAAACGACGAAAGGCCCCGGAGGGGCCTCACACAGGAGAAGATCATAACTCGGCATCTCGGCGGCGATGTCCCCAAACCGCGGCGAATTGAGGTGCGGTGCGCGGCGCGGCGCTCTACGGGTTCCGCCCGTGACGATCGACATCGCGAGCTTGGCGGACCGGCCGGACCTCGCACCGCTGCTCGACCAGGACTTCGACGGGGCGTGGCCGCAGTTCATGCTCTGGGACCCGATGGGCGCGGTGTACTACAACGTCGCCCACGACCTCTACCCCGAGTTCGTGTTCGCCGCCGTCGACTCCGTCGAGCCGGGTCGCGCGGTCGCCCGGGCGTACGCCGTGCCGCTGCGCTGGACAGAGCCGGAGCTTCCCGACGGCGGCTGGGACCGGGCGATCCAGCGCGCCGCCATCACCCGCCTCACCGGCGCCACCCCGAACATCGTCTCGGCCATCGAGATCTGCATCCGACCCGACCGGCGCGGCGCCGGGCTCTCCGCCCTGATGCTCGCCGCCATGCGGCAGGCCGTCGCCAAACTCGGCTACGACACTCTGGTCGCCCCGGTCCGCCCGAGCGGCAAGCACACCCGGCCCGACCTGCCGATGACGGAGTACGCGGCGCAGGTCCGCGACGACGGCCTGCCCGTCGACCCGTGGTTGCGGGTGCACGTGCGGGCAGGCGGGCGGATCGAGCGCGTTGCCACCCGGTCGATGATGATCAGCGGGACGCTCGCGGAGTGGCGCTCGTGGACGGGCCTGCCGTTCGACACCAGCGGGCCGGTGCACGTGCCGGGGGCGCTGGTGCCGGTGCACTGCGACGTGGCGCACGACCACGCTGTCTACGTCGAACCCAACGTCTGGGTCCGCCACCGGCTGTAGGTCAGACGCCCCTCGACGGCGCCTGACGGGCGGACCCCCGGCGCGACAGGGAACTCGGCGCGTTGACGTTCGCGTTGTCACTCACGCTGAGCCCCAGCCGCTCGACCAGTTCACCCCCGAGCCAGCTGGTCACCCCGGCGAGGATGATGCCGGCGAAGCTGCAGATCAGGGCGAGGGCGTTCGGATCCCAGTTGTCCGCGGCCGCCCGCAGCAGCCAGCTCACCGCGAACAGCGCCACGACGACGACGTTGCCGACGCCGTGCACGGCGCCGACCCGCTTCGCGCGGGTGCCCGCGGGGATGGACCGCCAGTCGATCAGGCCGAAGACCGCGGCGACGAGACCGCCGATGACGCCCGCACCGATCGTGTACGCCGCCGAGATCTGAAAACCCACCCGATCCGTGATCAGGTAGAGGATGTCGAAGATCACCGAGGTGGCGAGCAGCCCCAGCGGGAACACGATCAGCATCGGGTGGATCCCGTGACCCATCGCCTTGGCGCGGCTTTCCATTGCAGTCCTCCAGTCTCCCCCAGGCGGGTGCGGATTCCCCTCGACGTCGTCGCTACACCTTTTAACCGGCGCCAAGGCCCAACCGAGGGCATCTGCGGCGTACCGCCGGCTCAGTGACGGTGCCGGTCGGCGGACATTGCCTGCAGGGTGGGGCGGCGGACCACGGCGATCCGGCCGCCCCGCGCGCGGATCGAGGTCCGGCCCCCGCGCCGGCGGCGGACGGTGAGGTCGACGGTGGCGCGGCCGACCTGTACGCCCTCCAGGGTGAGGTCGGGCAGCCACTCGGGCAGGTGCGGGTCCACGAAGATCGTCCGCAGCGTCGCGGCGGGGCGCAGCGCCAGCAGGGCCTGGATCAGCGCGATCACCGAGCTGGCCGACCATGCCTGCGGCGAGCAGGAGTCGGGATAGATGCCGGGGTGCGGATGGGTGGCGTCGCGGGGCAGGCCGCTGAGCACCTCGGGCAGCCGGTGGTCCTCGAAGAGCGCCGCCGCGGCGAACATTCCCTCCGCCAGCCGGTGCAGTTGCGGCCAGCAGCCGTACCGGGCCAGGCCGAGACCGATGGTGCCCGCCTCCACCGGCCAGACGCTGCCCCGGTGGTAGCTGAACGGGTTGTACGCCGGATGGGCCGCCGAGAGGGTACGCACCCCCCAGCCGCTGAACATGTCGGGCGCGAGCAGCCGGCGGGCCACCACGGGCGCGATCCGGGTCGGCACGATGCCGGAGGCGAGCAGGTGGCCGTCGTTGGAGTTGACCGACCGCACCTGCCGCTTGTCCGGTCCGAGTGCCATCGCGTAGCAGCCCTGATCGGGCATCCAGTAGGCGCGGTGGAAGCGGCGGCGCAACGCGCGCGCCCTGGCCAGCAGGGTGGCGCCGAAGGCGGGGTGGCCGGTCGCGGCGAACACCACGGCGGCGTGCCGCAGCGCGGCGTACCAGTAGGCCTGGAGTTCGCTTGTGGCGATGGGGTTCGCCACCACCTGTCCGTGCTCGTCGACGATGGCGGTGTCGGAGTCCTTCCACCCCTGGTTCTTCAGGCCGGAGCGGGCGCGGCAGTGGTACTCGAGGAAGCCGTCGTGGTCCGGGTCGCCGTACCGGTCGATCCAGCCGAGGGCTCGACGGGCCGTCGGCAGCAGCTCCCGGACGGTGTGCAGGTCGCCTGTCCAGGCGAGGTACTGCCCGAGGAAGACCAGGAAGTCCGGGGCCGTGGACCAGTCGCCGTGGTAGTGGGTGAACGGGTTGATCCCGAGCACGGACACCGGCCCCAGGCGGGCCTCGTGCAGCGGCTTGCCCGGCTCCTCGTCGCGCCGGTCGTCGACGCGCTGCCCGAGGTGGCGGGCGTTGAGCCGCAGGCTGTCCCCCAGCATCGTCGGCCCGGCGAGCAGGGCCTGCCACGACGCGGTCATCGTGTCCCGGCCGAAGATCTCCTGGTAGATCGGCAGCCCGGCCATCGGCGCCGTCGGTCCAGCCGGCTCGCCGAGCGGGAGGACGGCCAGGTCGTCGACGGCGCACCGCCAGGCGGCGGTGACGTCGAAGTTGGTGCTGCTCAGCCGGGTGAGTTCGCGGGTGAGGCGGGCGCGGGCGGTGGCGGCGAGGTCGTCGGGTTCGGTGAAGGTGGGCGGGGGCGCGGCCAGCCGCTGCCCGTCGAAGACGGGTTCGACGACGAGTTCCACCCGGCTGCTCCCGCCGGGCGGCACCGCGATGTCGACGGCGAGCGACTGATCCTCGTACCGCACCGTCGCGTCGGCGCGTACCCGGATCGTGACGGCCCGGTCGAGGTCGTCGCGCAGGTAGGTCAGGAACAGTTCCTGGCCGTCGGGGTCCCAGGTGGCGTCGGTGTCGCCGCGCTGGAGGCGGTGACCCGTCTCGGCCTCGCTGGTGTCGGCGAAGTCGGCGGCGAGGTGGATCCGCATCCGCAGGGTCAGCGACTGCTGGGCGTAGCTCACCACGGTCAGCCTGGTCCGCAGCCCCTCGCCGACGAAGCGTTCCGTCAGCAGGTAGGCCGCCCGCCCGGGCAGCACCTCACCGTCGCCGAGTTCGGCGTACGAGAGCTGGGCGTGTGCTCCCACGTTCGCCGTGCTGAACGGGACCGGCTCGCGGCCGTCGATCGTGAGCCGCTCCGCGCTGAGCACTCGGGTGTTGCGGGCGAAGAAGCCCTGCGGGTCGGCGCCGGTGATCCGGCCGCGTACGTCGGTGACCAGCGTGCTCCACCCGCTCGCCACGTAGAGCAGATCGGGGCGGACGCGCAGGTTCCGGACCCCGCTCATCGGCCGCGCGGCCGGCGCGACGGCACGTCGACGGGGGCGGCCCGGGCGCGGTGACCGGGTGCTGCCTGCGCGGGTGGCATCGGTAGCACCCCCTGCTCTGCGGTGACGGCCCCGCCGTGGGCCGGGTCGGACAGGCGTCCTTACCCGCTCGCGCGGCCCGTACACGCAGCGGTTTCACCACGATGGGTCACGTCCACGTTTCGCCTGGTGACGGCCGCGTGCAAGATGCGGTACGGGTGTTGACTGAGGTGTGATGCACGCCATTCAATGACCAGATGGCGAGGCGTCTCGCCGGAGCGTCCCTGAACACGGACCGCCGGCAGGGCCACGTCAGCCGATCTTCCCGAGCGCCGCCTGGAGCAGTGGTCAGGGTGCCGTGCGTGCGATGGACAGTGTGATGAACGAGCGGCGTCGACGGATGCTGTTCAGCGCGGCGCTGCACGTCGTCTCCAACGGGGTCGCCGTCGTCTACTGCCTGCTGACCCTCGGCGAGGCACACCGGGTGCCCATGCTCGCCGCCTACGGCTCCGGCATCGCGTGCGGCATCGCGGGTCTGTGGGCGGCGAAACGGGTGACCACGAAGGCGTGGGGGTACCGGATCTCGTTCACGATCCTGCTGATCGCGCTCTTCATCGTGGCGATCGGCGCGTACTGGGACGGCGGCGCCGCCTCACCGGCGGCCCTCGGTTTCGTGACCACGACCGTCTTCGTGGCCAGCCACACCCCCCATCTGCGCCTGATGATGGGGCTCGAGGCGCTCACCCTCGGGGCGTACCTCGCCGTCGCCGCCACCGGCCGCCCGGCGCCGCCCGGTCACGTCTTCATCTACGTCGCGGGCATGGTGGTCCTGACCTCGGTCTGCTCCACGCAGACCCGGGTGCTGGCGCGGCAGCGTTCCCAGCTGCGCGCCCTCGCGTCGCTGGACCCGCTCACCGGGGCCCTGAACCGGCGCGGTCTCGCCGAGTTCACCAGCCACCTGTTCCGCACCGGCTGCCGCCCCGGCCCGTCCCTGCTCTGCCTGGACCTCGACGACTTCAAGCTGGTCAACGACCGCCTCGGGCATTCCGCCGGCGACGAGTTGCTGCGGCGGACGGTGGCGGCGACGCGGGAGGTGCTGCGCGCCGGGGACGCCATCGCCCGCATCGGCGGCGACGAGTTCGTCGTCGTCCTGGTCGACGCCGACGAGGCCACCACCCGGACGGTCACGACGCGGATCGACGCGGCGGTACGCCAGCACGCCGACATCAGCATCGGCTCGGCCACCGCCCCACACGACGGCAACACCCTCGACACCCTGATGCAGGTCGCCGACCAGCGCCTCTACCGGGTGAAGCGGCAACGGCGCGGGGTCGGTGTCTCGGTGGTCAGAACGTCGCGGGCGTCCAGGCCGCTCCCTTGATCCCGGGTGGCTCGCTCAGCCCGGGGCTGGTGGGATGCCAGCTGGCGCGCCACCGCTGGGGAGGCAGCGCCAGGGTGGCACACACCTGGTGTGCCAACGCCTTCGGTGTGCGCCCGTGCCAGGGGGTGTCGACGAACACCTGATGGTCACCGAGTCCCAGGGCGACCCGGAACAGCGTGGGATCACGGTGATTGTTGCCGGCCCACTGGACGACGAGGCCGTGGGCGAGCAGTCGGTCCCGGTCCATCCCGGTCAGGACCAGACGTCCCGCGGTCCGTTCCGCCGTCTCCCAGGAGTGGTCGGCGGCCACCCGGGCGACCTCCACGTCGTACGCCGCGGCGGCGAAGGAGGCGCGGCGGCTCATGGGGACCTCGAGCGACCAGTCCCAGTGCACCAGGTCACCGTCGCGGGTGATGGTGACGTCGGTCGAGCCGCAGCCGTAGACGCCACAGTCGCAGCGGGCGATCGGGACGGTGTGCGGTTCCGACGTCGCCACCAGGTGGTTGGTGGGTACGAGCAGCTCGTACGGGTCCATCCCGAGACCGGCCCCCGCCGCGGTCATCTCCCGGTCGTTGACGTGGACCTGGACCTGGAAACCGCTGCCGGCAGGGGCGGACTCGCGGGTCACCGCGAGGCGCAGTACGTCGACGCCGAGCCGACGGACGCCCGCCGGGCCGTGCCCGGTGTCGGCATCCCAGCGCGCCACCGCGTCGTACAGACGCTGTTCGGCGTACCCGTCCCCCTGCTCCGTCACGCCGCCATCATCGACGAGGACGAACCGTTCCGCACCGGTGTTTCGCGCTCGCCGGCCTCCGCCCGTACGACCGAAAGTCGCTTGCCGGGCACGGTGGGCTCCGGGAGGGTGTGGCCATGACGTTCTGATGGACAGCACCCCGTAGCTCCCAGGCTCCACGGCGCCGACCGGTGCCGTCATGCCGTCCGTCCATACCGTTTCCCGAGAAGCGAGCGTCCTTGTCTCCGCAGCACTCCCGGCAGGATTCCCTGCCGCAGTCCACCCCGGCCACCGTGACCGTGTTCGCCTCCCCCACCAGTTGGATCGAGTCCGATGCCCTCGCCCAGTGCCAGCAGGTGGCCGCCCTCGACGGCATGATCCACGTCGCCGCGATGCCGGACCTGCACCCGGGCAAGGGCGCCCCCATCGGCGCCGCCATGGCGTCGACCGTGTTGTATCCGTTCCTGGTGGGCTCCGACATCGGTTGCGGCATCGCCGTGTTCCCGATCAGGCTCAAGCGCGCCGTACCCGAGAGGCTGGCCGCCCGGTTCCCCGACCTCGACCGCGCGCTGGACCCCGAGCGGGACGCCGACGACCCGGCCTGGGCCGTCGTGGCGGGCGATGTGCCCGCCGGTCACCTCGAGGGCCTCGGCACGGTCGGCCGGGGTAACCACTTCGTCGAGCTGGCGCGGATCGAGACCGTCTTCGAGCCGAGCCACGCGAGCCGTCTCGGGCTCGACGTCGGTGACCTCGTCCTCATCGTCCACAGTGGTTCCCGCGGGTTGGGCGAGCGGATCCTGCGGGCGCACACCGAGGTCCACGGCGCGGGTCCCGCCGCCGATCCCGCCGCCTACCTGGCGGCGCATGACGACGCCGTACGCTGGGGATCGCTGAACCGGCGGCTGATGGCCGCCCGGGTCGCCCACGCCCTGGGGGCCGAGCCCACCGAGCCGATCGTCGACCAGTGCCACAACCTGGTCGAGCTTCGCGACGGGAGCTACCTGCACCGCAAGGGCGCCGCGCCGGGTGACGGCCGCGACGTGCTCATCGCCGGTACGCGAGGCACCCGTTCCTACCTCGTCGCCGCCCACGCCGGCCCGCAGGCCAACCATTCCGTGGCGCACGGCGCGGGCCGCAAGATGTCGCGCGCCGACGCCCTGCGGCGGGGCCGGGCCAAGCACACCGTCGACGAGCTGCGCCGCACGCCGGTGGGGTCGCTGGTCGTGTGCGGCGACCGCCAGCTGCTCTTCGAGGAGGCGCCGACGGCCTACAAGCGCATCGAGCAGGTGATCACGGACCTCGTCGACCACGACCTGGCCACGCCCGTGGCCACCACGGTTCCACTGGTGACCTACAAGACGGCCGACGTCGGTTCCGCGCCCCGCCCGGACCGTCGGGAGCCCCGCCGCAAGCGAGGTCGGCCGTGACCGTCCACCTGCTCATGTCAGCCGGGCGTGGCCCGCAGGAGTGCGCCTGGGCGCTGGCCCGGCTGCTGCACCGACTGGAAGCCGACGCCCTCCGTCGGGATCTGACGACCGATCGTGTCGAGACCGTTCCCGGTGACCGGCCCGACACCTACCGATCGGCACTGATCCGGATCGCCGGCGCCGGGGCCGAGGCGTTCGCCGCCTCGTGGACGGGAACCCTGTGCTGGCAGGCCGCCAGCCCCTACCGGACGAGCACCGGCCGGAAGAACTGGTACGTCACCGCCCGCCCGTGCCAGGTCGGCATCCCGGCCACCACGTTCGCGGAGGCGGACGTCGACATCGTCGGCTGCCGTACCGGGGGCCCGGGCGGTCAGCACCGCAACAAGGCCAGCACGGCGGTACGGGCGACCCACCGTCCCTCGGGCATCGTCGTCGTGGTCGACACCGAGCGGCAGTTCAGCCTCAACCGGCGCATCGCCCTGCAACTGCTGCGCCAGCGCATCGAGGACGGCGACGAGGCGGCGCGGCGCGCCGTCACCACCGCCCGGTGGCACATCCACGACCAGCTCGTCCGCGGCAACCCCACCCGCGTCGAACGTCCCCAACCGGCGGAGGACGACACGGCCCCACAGCAGCGACGGCGGCGGCCCACCCGGCCACGCCTGCCGTGACCACGTCGCCTTGTCCGAACCGCTGGCTCGCAGGAGGCCATGTCAGGCGGCGCGGCTACGATCCGGCGCATGATCCAGGATCTGCTGACGGCTGCGGCACACGGCGACTACGACGCCATCGACGAGCTGGAGAAGATCGCTGCCGCTGGGCCCGACAGGCTGGCCCCGCACCTGCACCAGCTGCTGGATCTCGGCATCGTGTGGCCGCCGACGCTGTACCGGGCGGCCGACAGCGGCGTGGTCCAGCGCGTCATCGACCGCGTCGACTGCGGCCGGCATGACGCTGAACTGAACCACCTGCTGCTCGTTCTCGCCCACACCCGTGACCCGCTCGCCGAGGCCGCGTTCCGACGCTGGTCCGCGGTACCCCCGCCCGGCACGGACAAGCTCCACGTCGCGCCGCTCGAATACGCCAAGCAGGGCGGTTGGACGCTGCACCCCGATGGCACCCGCCGCGAGCTGTGCGGGCCGGTCGCCTACCGCCTCGTCCCGATAGCCGCACCGCAGGTGGCAGGGGGTGCGACATGCCCATGGTGCGACTCGCCGCTGTGGCCGATCCTGAACCTCGACACTGGCGATCCGCGAGCCGCCCAGGCACTGGCGCACACCGGTTGGCAGGGACGCCTGCGAATCACCACCTGTTCCCTCTGTGCCTGCTACACCACGCTCTACAGCCGGGTCACGCCGGACGGAGGGTCGGTCTGGTCGCCGCACAACTCGCCGCCGAGTTACCTGCCCCGCTCAACCGAGGACCCGCCGGCCCTGCTGCCCACCATCGGTGAGCCGCGGGCCACCCCGTACCAGGCCAGCGCGTGGGACGAGGGCGGCTCCACGCTCGGCGGCCACCCCCAGTGGATCCAGGATGCCGAGCACGCCGACTGCCCGGCATGCGGCCAGCCGATGGACTACGTCGCCCTGGTCGGCGGCGCGGATCTCGACTTCGGCGAGGGCGCCTACTATCTGCAACTGCACGCCCCATGCGGCCTCGCCGCCGTCTGTTACCAGCAGAGCTGACGGCGCTCCCCCGAGGTCGAGACACGGCTCAGCCGATGGTGGCCAGTTTCGGCAGCACCTCGTCGCCGATCCGCCGGGTGAACTCCACCGGGTGGCGGTCCGGCGTGACCTGCACCTCGGTCACCCCGAGCGCGGCGTACTCGGCCACCTCGGCGAGGAACCCGTCGACGTCTGCCAGCGCCGGCCGGGACACGATGACGGTCTTCTCGATGCTGTCGTAGTCGCGGTCTTCGGCGGCGCAGTGCCTCCGCAGCACGTCCAGCTTGTGCGCCACCTCGGCGGGGCTGGTGCCGAACAGGTTGCAGGCGTCGGCGTACCTGGCCACCAGGAGCAGGGTCTTCTTCTCACCGCTGCCGCCGATCATGATCGGCGGGTGCGGACGGCTCAACGACTGCGGTGAGTTGAGCGTCTCGGCGAGCTGGTAGTGCCGGCCGTCGAACGGACCGTCGTCGTCACTCCACATCTGCCGGAAGATCCGCAGCGTCTCCTCCAGCCGCTCGAACCGCTCGGCCATCGGGACCACGGGTACGCCCAGGCCACGCTGCTCCCGCTCGTACCAGGAGGCGCCGATGCCCAGTCGGGCCCGGCCGCCGGAGAGCACGTCGAGCGTGGTCACGATCTTGGCGAGCAGCCCCGGGTGCCGGTACATCACCCCGCTGACCAGCACGCCCAACGTCATGCGCTCGGTCTTCGCCGCGACATAGCCCAGGGTGGTGTACGCCTCCAGCATCGGCTCCTCGGCCGGAGCCAGCGCGTCCATCTGGAAGTAGTGGTCCATCACCGTGAAGGACGCGACACCGGCCTGCTCGGCGGTGACGGCCGTCTCGGCCAGGGTCGGCGCGATCGCCGCCGGGTCCGCCGGCGTCGAGTATGTCCAGTAGTGCAGCCCGAGCTTCACTGTCGGCACCTCCGCACCGAGCCTAGTGGTCCGCGGCGCATCCGGCCCGCGGTCCAGGGACAACCAGACGGAACAGCGCAATCCGGGCGCACCGTTCTCTACACGCGGAAACTCCACCGCCCCCACGCTGGTGCCGGGACTATCTCCGCACTGCCCGGGTACCCGCGGCGCATGGGTAGCCACAAGCAGAACAAGCACGACAGCGGCGGCGAGTCGGCCCGCGCGGGGCGGCACTCGGGCAGCGGCGCGGCAGGCCGCCAAGGCTCCCCGGTCGAGCATTCCCCGCACCAACGGCGTGATCGCACAGCGACCGGGACGTCGGGCACCGAACGCGACCAGGACCGTTCGAAGGTGGACCGCGAAGGGCGCGTCCAGCGGCAGGGCAACGCCTGAGCGAACATCTCACCGGCCGGGCGGGCCGGCCAGCCAGCGGTTCAGGGCGGCCGGAGAGCGGAACAGCAGCACCGGCGGCCCGGACGGGTCGGCCTGCCAGGCCCGCATCCGGCGGCGGGCCCGGCCGAACGCGGTGAGGTGCCACAGCAGGATCGAGTCCCGGGACAGCACACTGCCCAGCGACTCGCGGTTGCCGTTGCAGATCTCCTCGGCGGTCCACAGCCGGCGGAGGGTGCGGCGCAGCAGCCGGCCGAAGGAGCGCCAGCGCGGGTAGTCCAGGCCGACGACCAGGTCGGCGCGGGCCAGTGGCACGTCCCGCCATCCGTGGTACGCCCCGTCGAGGATCCAGCGATCGCGTCGGCAGATCGCCTCGATCCGGCTGCGCTGCTGCGCGACCGGCACCTCGACCCAGCCGGGCTGCCAGAGCAGTTCGTCGACCGGATGCCACGGCAACCCGAGGCGCTCGGCCAACCGCGCCGCGAGGGTGGACTTGCCGGCCCCGTACACCCCGTAGATCAGGATGCGGGACGGCGCGTTCATCGCGGCAGCGTACGCCGGTGGCGCAAGGGGTTGCGGGCGGCCCGGCGGCCGACCGGACAGTTCATCCGTCACTCAGCCGAGATCCGACCCCGCGGTGGAAGCCCCGGGGTCCGCCGATTCGTCCTGACTGTCGACGGCTCGGCGGGTCGGGTCCACGGTGGCCGGTTGGCCAGGCCCGATCCGGTCGGCGGCGTCCTGGCGCGGACGAATCTTGTCGGCCATGCCGGCGGAGCGCAGACCGGGCGCCGGCGGGCGGGCTGCGGCGCTGTCGTCCCGATGAGGTTTCGCGGTCGGCTCCGGGGCGGGGCGAGTTGGCGACGGAGGCTGCTGCCCGCGCCGGCCCGCCGACGGGGTGCTCGGCAGACCGGCGGACGTTCCGGCTGGCGACTTCGGCGACCGGCCCGCCGGTGCCGGCCCGGTCGGTGTCGACTGGGCCGAGGTGGGTGGAACCGACGCGGGTTCCATCGCGGTGGACATGGCGGGGTCCGGGACGGGCGGCACCGGCACGGCGCCGGGGGAAGCATGGGCGTCGGGTGTCGACGGGGTGGTCGGGGCCGCGGGCGGCAGCAGGTGCCGGAGTTCGTCGATGTCGGCCCTCAGCCGGGTGAGGCTCTGGTCGTCGCCGAGGGTGCCCAGCAGCCCCGCGGCGCGCTCCAGGTGGATCCGGGCCTCGGCGTACCGGTGGTCCGCGAGGTCCTTTCGGGCCTTGTCCAGCGTCCGGCCGATCTCTTGTTCGGTGCGGACCGACTGGACCCGGTCGGCGTTGACCAGCTCGGCGACCGGCCACAGCAGGCCGCCCGGCTGGGCCCGGGCCGCACCCAGCCAGAGGCCACCAACGGCGGTGAGCACACTGAGGGCGGCGGCGGTGAGCGCCGTCCGCCGGCGTCGCGGCGCGGCAGGTCCGCTGGTCGCGGCGCTCCGCCGCCGGAGCACCGGCCGGGTCGGGCGCGGCGTGGTGGGCGGTGCCGTCGGTACGTCCCCGCGGGGCTGGCTCTGCTCCAGCGCCTGCTCCACCTGCTCCGATTTCGCCACCAGCTCGGCGCGCCAGTCGGCCAGCAGCGCGGTCACCGGGTCGTCGCCGGGGTGGTCGGGAGGTGGCTGCTCGCCGCGGCAGAGCGCGTCGAGCAGGCCGTCGTCGCGCGAGACCGGGTCCGTCGGCGACGGAGGGGGTACGTCGCTCATATGACCACCCGGGCGAGGGTGTCGCCGGCGAGGGCGCGCAGCCGGGTCAGGGCGCGGTGCTGCGCCAGCCGCACGGCACCTCCGGTCATACCGAGCACGGTACCGACCTCGTCCGCGGTCATGCCGACCGCCAGCCGCAGCACGAGGATCTCCCGGTGTGTCGCCGGCAGTTGCGCCAGCAGTCCGCTGAGCCTGACGCCCAGGTCGGCCGTGACCGCACGGAGTTCGGGGCCGGGGGTCGGGTCCGCAACGTCCGGGACGTCGGGGACGCTCTCCGCGCGGTCCCTGCTCGCCGCCCGGTAGGCGTCGGCGACCTTGCGGGCGGCGATGCCGTAGACGAAGGCGAGGAAGGGACGACCCTGATCGGTGAAGCGCGGCAGGGCGCCCAGCACGGCGAGGCAGACCTCCTGGGCGACGTCCTCGGCGGTGGCGCTGCCGGCGCCGACATGTCCCAGCCGGGCGAGGCTGTACCGCACGACGATCGGTCTGATCCGGGTCAGGACCTCGGCGACGGCGGCCGGGTCACCGGCGGCGGCGCGGCGCACGACGTCGGGAGGCGGTGTATCCATCGCGGTCGCTGGCCCTTCTGCTGCAGCTGGGTCGACGGTAGCTGTCTCAGGTTCCGTCGCCAACAGGTCGCTGATGTAACACCGCGGCGACATCCGCCGATAACCCGGACGAGAGAGGCGAGAGCGCCCCGTCCACCCGGCCCGCCGCACGCCGGGTCCAGTGCCGTGGGTCGCTTTGTCCGTATTTATATATTTCTAGTAACGAATGTTTCTTCTCCCTGGCTGGGACGCTCCGGCTGCGACAGCCTCGGCATGGGCCAACCGCCCCAACCGCACGTGGAGAGGAACCCCCATGCGCAAGACACTGGGCGTCGCGATGCTGACCGGCATCGTCGTCGCCGCCTCGGCGACCGGCGCCACCGCCGCCCCCCGCGCCGAGTCGGACAGCGGCTACATCGTCGTCCTCCGCGCCGACGCCAACTCGTCGTCGATCGCCGCCGAACAGGCCCGGGCCAACGGCGCCACGGTCGGCCACGTCTACGAGCACGCGCTGCGCGGCTACTCCGCGCGGATGAGCGCCACCGCCGCTACCCGCATCGCCCGGGACGCCCGAGTGCTCTTCGTCCAGGCCGACGGAGTGGCGACGGCCGACGCCCAGACCACGCCGACCGGCATCAACCGGGCCGACGCCGAGCTGAGCCCGACCGCGAAGATCAACGGTGCCGACGAGCGGGTCAACGTCGACGTCGCGGTCATCGACACCGGCATCGACCTCACCCACCCGGACCTGAACGTCTACACCGCCGGCGCCAAGAACTGCTCCACCGGCGCCAGCGCGAACGACGGCAACGGCCACGGCTCGCACGTCTCCGGCACGATCGGCGCGCTCGACAACGGCATCGGCGTCGTCGGCATGGCCCCGGGCGCCCGGCTCTGGCCCGTCCGGGTCCTCAACAACGCCGGCAGCGGCACGTTCTCGGACATCATCTGCGGCATCGACTACGTCACCGCGCACGCCAGCGAGATCGAGGTCGCCAACATGAGCCTCGGCGGGTCCGGCTCCGACAGCGCCTGCGGCAGCAACAAGGACGCCATGCACGAGGCGATCTGCAGGTCCGTCGCCTCCGGCGTGACCTACGTCGTCGCGGCCGGCAACGAGACCGACAACGCCGCCAACCACGTGCCCGCCGCCTACGACGAGGTCATCACCGTGAGCGCCCTCGCCGACTTCAACGGCCTCCCCGGTGGCGGCGCGGCGTCCACCTGCCGCAGCGACGTCGACGACACCATCGCCGACTTCTCGAACTTCGGCGCGGACGTCGACCTGATGGCGCCGGGTGTCTGCATCTACTCCACCTGGAAGGGCGGCGGCTACAACACCATCTCCGGCACCTCGATGGCCAGCCCGCACGCCGCCGGTGGCGCCGCCCTCTACAAGGCGACCCACCCCACCGCCACCCCGAGCGCCGTCAAGTCGGCCCTCCAGGCTGCCGGTACCACCAACTACAGCTGGCCGGCCGGTGACCCGGACGGCATCCAGGAGAAGCTGCTCAACGTCGCCACCTTCTGATCGCCGATCGGTCGTCCCGGCCCGGACCCCGGGCCGGGACGACCAGCTCAGACGACCGCCGGCTGGAGCTGATGGGGCATGTTCCAGCCCTCGGCGAGTTTCGACGGATGCACGTTGCGTCCACCGCCGAAGAACTCGCAGAACTTCATGATCAGCGGGTCCCAGCCGAGCGGGTCGACATAGTGCGTCCCCGGGATGACCAGGTCCTCCTCGATGTGGGCGCGAAGGATCTCGACCTGGAAGGCGGTGGCATCAGCGGTGGGACTGCCGAAGGGGTACGTCGAGACGACCCTGCATTCCAACTGGACCGGGCATTCCGCGACCCGAGGCGCCCGGACCAGCTCTGCTGCCTGCTCGGTCAGCTGCGCGGCCGAGAACTTGTCCGGCTCGTACCGGTAGCCCTGCGCCGCCTTGTGTTCCGGCACGGCCGATTTGCCAGTGGTGAGGGCGATCCGGTCCACGGCGTCGACCATCGCCGATGACGGCAGGTTGAGCACACACTCGCGTTCGCGCAGCAGGTTCGCGGTCGTCTGGCCGCTGTTGCCGAGACCGAGCATGCAGGACTGGCCCAGCCACCACGCGGAGGACATCGGTGCGAGGTTCGCAGTGCCGTCCTCGTTACGCGAGCTGATCAGCACCACCGGCGTCCCGAAGTACAACACCTTGAGCCCGGGGACCACGTGCATTCGTCAGCCTTTCACGGGATGTGAGCAGAAGAGGCTCGCCACGAGGCGCGCGAGCCGTCAGCGACTCTCCCTGAAGCAGGCGACGGCTGCTGGCGGCGATCGGACCTAGCGTTCCGGCAGGGTGTGCGTATCCGGAAACGGGGAGGATTGTTCACAGCTCCAACCAATCAGCGGTGTCGATCGCTGTCGGGGTGGCCTAGGGTGCCGATCAACGGCATGAACGTTCCTCCGAGAGGAGTGACCCGTGACCCACCACCGCCACGTCCGCCGTCCACTCATCCTCGCCCTGCTCCTCGTCGCGGTCACCGCGCTGGCCGTGCCGGTGCCGGCCACCGCCGCGACCTACCCCTACCAGGATCCGACGCTGCCCGTCGCCACCCGCGTCACCGACCTGCTCTCCCGGATGACCCTGGACGAGAAGATCGGCCAGATGACCCAGGCCGAGCGCGGGTCGGTGACCGCCACCGACCTGACGACCTACCGGCTGGGCTCGCTCCTCTCCGGCGGCGGCTCCGCACCCTCCCCCAACACCGCCACCAGCTGGGCGGACATGTACGACACGTTCCAACGGTCCGCCCTCGCCACGCCGCTGGGGATCCCGATGATCTACGGCGTGGACGCCGTGCACGGGCACAACAACGTCGTCGGCGCGACGATCTTCCCGCACAACATCGGGCTCGGCGCGACCCGCGACCCGGCCCTGGTGCAGCGGATCGGCCAGGCGGTCGCCGAGGAGGTCTCCGGCACCGGCATCGACTGGGACTTCGCGCCCTGCCTCTGCGTGGCCCGGAACGACCGCTGGGGTCGTACGTACGAGTCGTTCGGCGAGACTCCGGACCTCCCGTCGGACATGACCACCATGGTCACCGGCCTGCAGGGCACCACGCTGAACGGGCCCACGTCGGTGCTCGCCACCGCCAAGCACTACCTGGGCGACGGCGGCACCACCGGCGGCGACGACCAGGGCAACACCGAGCTGTCCGAGGCGGAGCTGCGGGCGATCCACCTGCCGCCGTTTCAGGCAGCCGTGCAGCGCGGCGTCGGTTCGGTGATGATCTCCTACAGCAGTTGGAACGGCGTCAAGCTGCACGGCAACCAGTACCTGATCAGCACCGTGCTCAAGGGAGAGCTCGGCTTCACCGGATTCGTCGTCTCGGACTGGAACGGCATCGACCAGATCGACGGCGCCTCCGGCTTCACCGCCGCCGAGGTCACCGCCGCCGTCAACGCCGGCATCGACATGGTGATGGTGCCGACCGCCTGGAAGACCTTCATCAGCACGCTGCGCGCGGAGGTGCAGAACGGCCACGTCCCGCTCAGCCGGATCGACGACGCGAATCGGCGCATCCTGACCAAGAAGTTCGAGCTGGGTCTCTTCGAGCGCCCGTACACCGACCGGAGCTGGACGCCGAGCGTCGGCAGCACGACGCACCGGGCACTCGCCCGCCAGGCGGTCCGGGAGTCCCAGGTGCTGCTGAAGAACACCGGCGGGGTGCTGCCGCTGGCCCGGGACAACAACAAGATCTTCGTGGCCGGCAAGAACGCCGACAACATCGGCAACCAGAGCGGCGGCTGGACCATCTCCTGGCAGGGGTCCTCCGGCAACATCACCCCCGGCACCACCATCCTGCAGGGCATCCGAGCCGCGGTCGGTCCGACCACGACGGTCACCTACAACCAGCGCGGCACCGGCATCGACCGCACCTACCGGGCCGCCATCGCGGTGGTCGGCGAGACACCGTACGCAGAGGGACAGGGCGACCGGACCGGCAGCATGAGCCTGGACCGGGACGACCTGCGGACCATCTCGACGCTGCGCAACGCCGGCGTCCCGGTGATCGTGGTGCTGGTGTCGGGCCGCCCGCTCGACATCGCCGCCGAGCTGCCCCGCTGGGACGCGCTGCTGGCGTCCTGGCTGCCCGGCACGGAGGGTGACGGGGTCGCGGACGTCCTGTTCGGCGCCGCGGCACCGACCGGCAAGCTCCCGATGACCTGGATGAACTCGGTGAGCCAACAGCCGATCAACGCCGGCGACGGGCAACTGCCGCTCTTCGCGCAGGGCTACGGTCTGACGTACTGACCGTCCGGGGGCCGCCGGACCTGCGTCCGGCGGCCCCCTTCATGCACCGGCGGTCAGCACCGCCCCCGGTCGGGCGTCGCTCAGCGCAGCGGTGGGTTCGCGTAGGTCACCAGTTCGAGGGCCTGCTCGTCGAACCAGGCTCCGGCGGCCGGGTCGGCGATGCCGCCCCGGGCCGGGTCGTGACCGGTGCCGGTGCCCCGGTCGCACTGCCCGTCGGACTGACCGGGTGTCTTGATCCACAGGAACGCGTCGGCAAGCGGCTCACCGGTCGCTGTGGTGGGGCGCAGGCCGAGGCCACGGTCCGGCGGGTTGCACCAGGTCTGCGGGTCCGGCCAGCTCACCCCGGCCGGCGCGGTCCACGGGCCCTGGCCGTTGCGGCTGGTGTCCACCACGAAGTGGGCGAGCCGGTCGTCGGAGACGTCACCGACGTTCTCGTCGTACCAGGCGTCGGTGCGGCCCCAGGTGCTGAAGTCGGTGGGATCGGCCGGGTAGTACTGACTGGCGCACCAGTCGAAGTGGCCCCGCGCCCACTGCGGACCTTCGGTGCCGTAGTAGACGCACTTGGAGATCCAGTTGCCGAACTTGAGCTGCCGCTCGGTGGTCTCGTAGTTCGATACGTTGAGGAAGAACCCGTCGGCCTTGCGGACGCCCGCCTTCACCAGCCGGTCGGCGATGTCGCCGACGCCCAGCCAGGCGCTGTGCGTGCCGTCGAGGTAGACGCTCGTGCGGGGCAGCGCGGTCAGCACGTCGACCGCGTAGTTGAGCATCGCGAAACGGTCGGCGGCGGCGGTGGCCGGGTCGGCCTCGGCCGGCCTGCACCACTCCTGATTGCCGTTGATGGTGGTGTACCAGGGGATGATGCCTAGGCCGTCCGGCTCCAGCATGACGGCCACCTCGCCGTCGCCGATTCCGGCGGCGAAGGCATCGATCCATGCCTCGTACTCGGCGACCGAGGTGGCGCCGCCGGCCGAGTACTGGGCGCAGTCGCGGAACGGGATGTTGTAGGCCACCAGGACCGGCACGGTCTTCTTACCGGCGGCCCGCTTCACTTCGGCCCTGACCGACTGGGTGAGCGCGTGCCCGGAACCCCCAGTCACCCAGACCGCCTGCGGTGTACGGATCATGGCGCGCAGCTCAGCCGCGCGGGCGTGCTGCCCGGCCGCGGTGAGGGCGGCGATCTGCTCGACCGCCCCGTGATCCGGGCGCGGGGTGTAGAAGGTGGTGTCGTCGGGGATGGCCGCGCCGGCGGGCGCGGCGGAGAGGGGTACGGCCGCGGCGAGCGTCGCGGCGACGGCGGCGAGACCGGTCACGGCTCGCCGGCGCAAGGGGGTCAGGGCCACGTGGTTGCTCCTGATCAGCGACAGGTCGGGCTGTGGGAGCGTTCCCGCAGCCCATCCGACGATGCCCCGCGCAGGGTCGACTGTCAATGTTTCACCGGTGTTTCGTCGCCGGCCGGGTGGCTGCGGTGAACCGTCCTACCAGGTGGCGGCCTGCGGCGGTAACGACCGGGGCAGGTGGCGTCAGCGCAGCCGTCGTGCGGTGAACGTGGCTGGTGGCTCGGCGATCGCGTCCTGGGCGGCGATCAGCTGGATCTCCCGGGTGCCCGCCGCGAGGGTGGCCTCGAGTACGGCGAAGACGGAGGCGATGGTGCGTTCCAGTGCCGTCGCGGGCGAGCCCGTCGTGCACAGGTGGGCGAGGTACAGCGCCGCGGTGACGTCGCCGCCGCCGTTCGGGCTGATCGGCAGCAGTGGCGTGGTCACCGCCCAGGCGCCTTCGTCCGAGACGGCCACCACCTCCAGCGACCCCGCCGGGACGTCGCCGTGCAGCACGCTGGTGACCAGGACGTGCCGCGGTCCCGTCTCGCGCACCACGTCGACCGCCTCCAGCAAATCTGTCAGCGAGTTCGTCGTACGGCCGGCGAGGAACTCCAGCTCGAACTGGTTCGGGGTGATGATGTCCGCGCGCGGGACGACGGTGTCCCGCAGGTACTCCGGGATGCCCGGCCGGACGAACATCCCCCGGCCGGCGTCGCCCATCACCGGGTCGCAGCAGTACACCGCGTCCGGGTTGGCCGCCTTGACCTTGTCCACCGCGTCGAGGATCACCGCGCCCATCGCCGGGTCACCCTGGTAGCCCGACAGCACCGCGTCGGCGCTGCCGAGGACCCCGCGGTCCGCGATGCCGGCGATCACCTCGGCCACGTCGGCCGGCGCCAGCAGCGGCCCACGCCACGCGCCGTACCCGGTGTGGTTGGAGAAGTGGACCGTCAGTACCGGCCAGACCTCGTGCCCCAGTCGCTGGAGGGGGAAGGCGGCCGCCGAGTTGCCGACGTGGCCGTAGGCGACCGAGGACTGGATGGACAGAATCTTCACCGGATCATCATGGCGGTTCCCGCCGGTGCCGCGCGCACTGCCCGCCGTTCGTGTCGGGTGACCCACTCCGGGTCAGCGGGTCGTGCGGGGCGTCCGTCGGCTGCCGAAGGATTCCATGGTGGTGGCCTTCTTCGCCGGCGCCCGGGTGGCCGTGGTCGTCCGGGCACGTGCCGGCGCGGCCTTCTTGGCCGGCGCCTTCTTCGCCGGCGCCCTCGTCGCGGGCGCCTTCGCGGTGCGCGTCGGGGCCGCCGTCGCGGCGGTGTCCTTCTTGCGGGCCACGCGCGCCGTGGTCGGGGTGGGCTTTCCCCCCGGCGTCTTGGCCGCGCTCGCCCCGGTGGCCCGCTTCGTGGCGGTCGCGACCTTCTTCGCCGCCGCCTTCCGATTCATCGGGGCCTTGGGCGCCCCGGTGGACTTCCGGGCGCCGGTGGGCCGGCTGGCGGCCCCGGTCGTGCTCCGTCGAGCGTCGGCCATCGTCGCTCCTCCTCCGGGTGTGCTGCTGAAGCCCGCGCCGATGATGCGGCCGGCGGGCCCGGTCCCTGTGCGGCCGGGCGGGCGACGCGGCCCGCCCGGCAGCGGTGTCTTCCCCCGGCCCCGACCCGCAAACTTTCGCTGCCGCGTCTGGTGGTCGCCGCGAGCGGGGGGCCCACGCCCCACCGGCGAGGGTCGCCGGCAGGCGGTGAGCGCACGCTAGGCTGTTCGGCACCAACGCGGCGGAGTCCACGACGGAACAGCAGCTCGTCCAGAACCGCAGAGAGGTGCCACCGGTCCATGGACAGGCCCGTGCCGAGACGGCCCACGCTCGCCGAGGTCGCCGAGCGCGCCGGGGTGTCCCGCTCCGCCGCATCCCGGGCCATCAACAACGCGCAGTACGTCAGCGGAGCCAGGACTTCATGACGGCCAACAAGATCAGCTGGGCCACCTGGTCCCTGACGACCAAGAACGAGGGATCCGCCTTCCTCACGCCGACCTCGTCACTGAGCGGCCCCTGGACGGACGCCGACCTGTCGGCAGCCGGCCTCTTCCTGAAGAACAAGTTCTGACGTAGGTTCCGCTCGGGCCCGGCGACCCTCGGGCGCGCATCGGCCGCACGGGCCGGTTGATCCCCTCGATCGACCGGTCCCGTGCGGCCGATGCGCGGTCTGCGACCTTCAGGCACGGCCGATCCACCACCACGAACGCGACTCGATCGGATCTGAGCCAACTCGGTCTACAGACAGGCCGCGGACCAGCACAAACTACGCGCCGACGCGTCCGAGCGCCCGCCGCGCCGCGCGGCGTACGAAAATACTCGAAGGAATCTCCGCGGAGCGTGTCGGATCGAGGCGGCGGCGTTCGTAGCAGGGGTGGAAGGCGGCCCAAGGGGGCGGCCACGCGACGACAGGAGATCATCCCGATGGCGCAGTACCTGATTTCCGTTCTCTTCGACACGACCAGCCTCGCCACCGCAGAGGAGATGGCCGCGATCGACGTCTTCAACGAGCAGCTCCAGGCCGACGGCCACTGGGTCTTCGCCGGCGGCCTCGCGTCGCCCAGCACGGCCACCGTCATCGACGGTCGGGACACGGAGCCGGTGTTCACCGACGGGCCCTACCTGGAATCGAAGGAGCACGTTGCCGGCTTCTGGATCATCGAGGCTCCGCACCTCGACGTGGCGCTCCGGCTCGCCGCCCTGGGGTCGAAGAGCTGCAACCGGAAGGTCGAGCTCCGGCCGATCCTGGGCGCATGACCGACGTCGGCGAGGTGATCGCCCGGGTCCACCACGAGGAGTGGGCCCGGGTGGTCGCGACCCTGGCCAGGCGCTTCGGCGACCTCGACATCGCCGAGGAGATGGCCGCCGAGGCGTTCGCGACCGCCGTCGAGCGCTGGCCGGTCGACGGCGTCCCTCCGAGTCCCGGCGCGTGGCTCACCACCACCGCCCACCGCAAGGCCATCGACCGGATCCGGCGCGAGGTCAGGCGCGAGGAGAAGCACAAGGAGGCGCTGATGCTGTCCGACACCCCTGCGCCGCTCGGCGCCATCGACGACGATCGGCTCCGCCTCGTCTTCACCTGCTGTCACCCCGCTCTCGCCATGGAGGTACGGATTGCGCTGACCCTGCGGATGGTCGGCGGGCTCACCGTGCCCGAGATCGCCCGCGCGTTCCTGGTCCAGGAGACCGCCATGGGCCGGCGGATCACCCGCGCGAAGGCGAAGATCAAGGCGGCGAGGATCCCCTATGGCGTGCCGTTGCGGGAGGACCTCCCGGCCCGGGTCACCGGGGTGCTCGCCGTCCTCTACCTGATCTTCAACGAGGGCTACCTGGCCTCGGACCCCGAGAAGGAGGCGGTCCGCAGCGACCTGACCGCCGAGGCGATCCGGCTGACCCGGCT
The DNA here is from genome assembly GCF_059089345.1 of Micromonospora sp. BS32. NCBI lineage: Bacteria > Bacillati > Actinomycetota > Actinomycetes > Micromonosporales > Micromonosporaceae > Micromonospora > Micromonospora sp. BS32. Next base: position 9,177 of record NZ_JBSSHR010000026.1, on the reverse strand, counting down.
GGTCCGTGCCCTGATGCCGGCCGACGGCGAGGTAGCCGGACTCCTGGCGCTGATGCTGCTGACCGAGGCCCGCCGGGCGGCGCGGGTGTCGGCGAGCGGTGAACTCGTCACCCTCGGCGAGCAGGACCGCGGCGCCTGGGACCGCGAGCTGATCGCCGAGGGCCACACCCTGGTCCGCGCGCGCCTCGCCTCCGGCCAGCCGCCGGGGCGTTACCAGATCCTCGCCGCGATCAACGCCGTGCACACCGACGCCCGCGACGTCCGTGACACCGACTGGTCGCAGGTCGTCGCGCTCTACGACCAGCTGGTCCGCCTCGACCCCTCGCCGATCGTGCGGCTCAACCGGGCGATCGCGGTCGCCGAGTTCGACGGCCCGGAGGTCGCCCTGGCGGAGGTGGACGGGTTGCCGCTGGAGGGCTACCACGCCTTCCACGCCACCCGCGCCGACCTGCTGCGCCGGCTGGGCCGGAGCGAGGAGTCGCGGGCGGCGTACGACCGGGCCATCGGGCTGGCCGGCAACACCGCCGAGACGGCGTACCTCATCCGTCGCCGCGACCAGCTGGCCGGCCGCGCGGGCTCCATCGACCCGCCCTCGCACGCATCAACAGCCACGCCGGAGCCGGCGCACTAAGCTGAGCCAACTCGGGTCCTACTGTTCCTCGTCCTCCGACGGCGCCCTGTCCGACGTCCGGGCGTCTTCGTCGGTCAGGGCATCGTTCGACCGCTCACCGGAGCGGGGAAGGCGACGCCGGAGGTCGTCCGCCTCCTCCTCGATCGTCCGTTCGCTCTCGTGCGGCTGCTGCGACATCGGACCTCCACCGGCCGAGGACAGGGTGACGACCGGTTACCCGGCCCGGCGGAGAAGACACGACGGTCGGCGGGCGTTCACCGCAGCCGCCGTCGGCTGTCTCCCGGCGAGCCGGCGCACGGACGGCTCAGCGGGCGGCGTCCGGATGCCCGGGCATGCCGGAGCCGCCCGCGCTGCCGCCCGACGCGCCACCGGCGACACCCGAACCGTCGTCCTCGGTCACCACGTCCGGCCCGACGCCCTCGGCTGCCGGTACGTCGGTGTCCGCCTCCACCTGGACGAGCCGGGCCTGGCCGGCCTCGTCCTCGGCATGCTCCGGATCGACCGGCTGCTTTCCTTGGCGCGCCTGGTACCCCACGGTCGTCTCCCGTCGGTGGCGGGTCTGTCCGGCGACGGCTACCCGGCGCCGTGGAGGCGAAACCTTCCCGCCCTGGTCAGCCGGGGTCGGCGACGAGCCGACGCTCGATGGTCACCGTGGTGCCCTCGGCGCCCGGCACCAGTCGCACCTCGCCGTAGGCGTTCATCAGGGTGGCGCCGCGCCCGCGGTCCATCGCCGGCCGGCGGTCCCGCCAGGTGCCGAAGTCGCGGACGGTGACGCGGGCCGTCCCGTGGACCATCTCGAGCCGTACCTGGACCTCGGGTCGGGTCGGCTGCTGCGCGTGCTCCACCGCGTTGTTGAACGCCTCGGACGCGGCCACCAGCAGGTCCTGCACGACGTCCGGATCCACCTGCCAGGTCTGGAGCAGGGTACGCAGGTCGCGACGCATCGCCGAGGCGGAGATGGCCGCCGAGGGGTAGCTCCAGACCGTGTCGGCCGGTGGCGACCCGTTCGCGCCCGGAGCGCCGGCGCCCGGCAGGTGCTGACCTTCGACGGTCGGCGTCACCGTGCCTGCCGGCGTCACCGTGCCCGTCCGCGCCACGGTCGGACCGGTGTCGCCCGTCCGGCGCTCCGTCGGGGCGGGCGAGGCGGGTGCCGCCGGGACGCCGCCTGGGACTCCGGCCGGAGGCGACAGGGGTTCCGCGCCATCGGCCGGGGGGGCCGACCGCCGCCGGGCCGCGGCGTGCAGGGCGGCGCGTACCCGGACCACCAGATCGGCGGCGGTGAAGGGCTTGACCAGGTAGTCGTCCGCACCGAGGTCGAGCCCCTCGGCGGCGGCGTCCGCGCCGGCGCGGGCGGAGAGCACCAGCACCGGCAGCGCCCGCGTCTCCGGACGGCCCCGCAACGCGCGGACGAGCGCGAAGCCGTCGACCTCGGGCATCATCACGTCGGTCAGCAGCAGAGCCGGCGGGTCCCGCCGGATGGCGGCGAGGGCCTCCCGGCCGTTGCCGACCGTCTGCACCTGCCACCCGCGCTCGGTCAGCAGCCGGGTCAGGTACGCGCGCATGTCGGCGTTGTCGTCCGCGACCAGGATCCGGGCCCCGCGTTCACCCGTCCCACCCGGCTCGCCCGGTACGGCAGCGGTGAGCCCGCTTCCGCCGGAGTGGTCCGCCAGCCAGCCGGTGGCCTCCTCGGCGGCGGCCCGGGCGGAGTCACCGAGGCCGCCGGCCGGCGCCAAGCTGTCCGTGCCGGCCGCCACCGTCGCCCAGGGCAACGCCACGGTGAAGGTGCTGCCCGCACCGACCCGGCTGTGCACCCGCACGTCACCGCCCTCGAGCCGGGCGAGTTCGCGGACCAGGGCCAACCCGATGCCGCTGCCCTCGTGGCTGCGGGACCGGACGCCCTTGACCCGGTGGAAGCGTTCGAAGAGCCGGGGCAGTTCCTCCTCGGCGATGCCGACACCGGTGTCGGCCACGGTCAACCGCAGCTCGGTCGGGTCGGCGTGCAACCCGATCCTGATCCCCCCGACGAAGGTGTGCTTCAGCGCGTTGGACAGCAGGTTGGTGACGATCCGCTCCCAGTTGGCCGGATCGAGGTTCACCGGTCGGGGAAGCGGTGGGCAGTCGACCTCCAGGCGCAGCCCCGCCCGCTCCACCGCGGACCGGAAGACGCCGGCCAACTCGGCCGTCAGCTCCGCCAGGTCCACCCGGCGGACGTGGCTGCTCGCGCGTCCCGCCTCCAGGCTGGAGAAGGTCAGCAGGCTGTTGACGAGGGTGAGCAGGCGGGTGGCGTTGCGGCGGGCGATGTCCACCCGTTCCCGCTGCTGCGGCGGCAGCGGATGCTGATCGTCGGCGAGCGCGTCGGCCAACGGGCCGAGCATCAGCGTCAACGGGGTGCGGAACTCGTGGCTGACGTTGGTGAAGAAGGTGGTCTTGACCCGGTCGAGTTCCGCCAGCGCCTCGGACCGTCGGCGTTCCTCCTCGTACGCCCGGGCGTTGCGCACCGCGACCGCCACCTGCTGCGTCAGCAGCTGGAAGAACGACCGGTACGCCTCGTCGAGAGCGCGGCTGGGGCTGACCGCGGCCAGCAGCACCCCGAGGGGCTGGCCGGCCCCGGCGGGGGGTAGCGGCAGCGCGAGGGCGCCGGCCACCGGCTCGCCCCACGCCCCGGCGGGCAACGTCAGCGTGTCGGCCACCCGGTCCAGCTCGGCGGCGGCGCCACCGGCGGCGGCCCAGAGCCCCCAGGCGGGATCACCGTCGAGCACGACCTCGGGCAGCGCGGCGGTCACCGCGTCGTCGTCGGTGGCGGCGACCCGGTGCAGCGCCGCACCGTCGCGCAGGTAGATCGCGGCGAACGGCACGTCCAGCCGGTGCCCGCCGATCGCCTCGACCAGGCTCGTGCAGGTGCTGGTCACGTCGACGGTGCGGCCGTCGCCGGGAACCGACAGGTCCCGCAGCAGCCGCAACCGCCGCTCCCCCACCACCTGCTCGGTGACCTCGCTGCACACGGTGAAGATGCCCACCGTACTGCCGTCGTCGTCCCGCGCGGGAGCATGGGAGACGCTGAAGTAGGCCTCTTCCCGGTAGCCGGACCGGTCGAGGAGCAACTGCAGGGCGGGCACCCAACTGGCCACGCCCGTCGCCATCGCCTCGTCGATCAGCGGCGCCAGGACGTCCCACCCCTCGGCGAGCGTCGTCCGGACGTCGTCCCCGAGCGCCCCGGGATGCTTGTCGCCGATCAGCGCCGAGTAGGCGTCGTTGTAGAGCTGGGTGAACTGCTCCCCCCAGAGCAGCAGCATGGGGTACCGGGAGGAGAGGACGAGCCGTACGGCCGCGCGCAGGCTCTGCGGCCAGGCCTCGACCGGGCCGAGCGGGGTCGCCGACCAGTCGAGCCGGGCCATCAGCCGGCCGGTGGCGCTGCCGACGTCGAACAGTTCCTCGTTGAGGTTGGTCACCCGGGGCCACACCTCATCGTCGACCTCGCGCTTCGACACATCCCCGCATCCGGGCCGCGCCGGACGGGCAGGCGGCGCGAACCAGGTCCGCCGGGACGCCCCAGGGGCCGGCGGCCGGGAAGCGCGACACGTCGGACGTGATGTTGGTGGTCATGCCGGGTCCTCCGCAACCCGCCGGACGCCGCCGGCAGTCGCAGCGGAATCCGTCGAGGCCGAGACTAGACCACAAGGACCCCGGAATACCAGCCGAACGGCCGATGCTCCGGCTCCGATCGGGTGACCCCCGACACCGGCGTCGGCGACACGACCGGGTTGATTGCGGGGAAGGAGCATCTGCCGCCCCGCGGGTTTTCGCACGATGGGGAGCGAGACCGATCGCGACAGGGAGAAGGGTGACCGACATGAAGCGTCGACGCAGCAGGAAGGGACCGCTGTTGCAGGCGGCGGTGATCTCGCTGGCCGCGGTGGCGGCGGCAGGCGCCGTCGTACGAGCGCGCCGACGCATGATCGGCGAGGCCGCGTCCGGCGGTCAGGCCGGCCAGGGTGACGGCGTCCTCGCCGCGGTCGGGGCGGACGCCGCTCCCCGTACCGATGCCCCGACCGTCCCGGATCGGATCTCGCGCAAGATCACGGCCACCTCGCGGTAGTCGTCGCGCCGGACCTGAGCGTCGTCCTGCCTACGCCGGGCCGGCCGCCGGTCGGATGACGGTGAACACCGCGCCGGTCGGGTCGGCGAGCGCGGCGACCCGACCGGTGGCCACGTCCCGCGGCGGGACCAGCAGCCGTCCGCCGTGCCGCTGCGCCTGCTCGGCCGCACCGTCCGGGTCGGCCACCGCGAAGTAGACCATCCAACCGGTGGGCAGCAGGGTGTCCAGCGGCGCCGGCAGCGCCAGCCGGCCGGCGACCGGGCGGCCGCCGGAGATCAGCAGGGCGTACGAGTCGTCGGGCGCAGCGGGCGGCACGGTGGCCCGCAACGCCAGGGTGTCGGCGTAGAACCGCTCGACGTCGCCGGGGGCGGTCGTCATGTACTCGTACCAGCAGGGACGTCCCGGCCCCGGCACGCCGACCGGCGACCCGACGCGGACCCGGAAGGCCCCGCCGAACGGGTCGTGAATGTCGTCCCCGTCGACGCGCGCCACCCTTGGCGGCCGCGTCGCGGACGGCCTCGGCGTCGTCGACGGCGAAGGTGGTCCACCAGCGCGCCGGCCCGCCGCCGACGCGCAGCTCGGCGGCCGGCTGGCCGCCGGCGAGCGCGGCGGTCCCGTCGGCCGAGTCGACGTACGTCCAGCCGAGCAGGTCGGCGTAGAAGGCGCGGGCGGCGGCGACGTCGGCTGTGACCAGCGTGACGCTGTCGGGCACCGCCGGCGAGGGGGATGCGTTCACCTGGGTCTCCCAACGGTGGGTCAGCGGTCGGGGTGTCCCGCCGCGGCGGCGGAGGGGTGCCGCTCGTGGCAGAACCGGTCGAGGAGGATGTCCAGCGGGACGGGGCGACCCAGGTGGTAGCCCTGACCCGCGTCGACGCCGAGCCGACGAAGGGCGGGCACCAGCGCGCCGTGCTCGACCGACTCGGCCACCGTGCGCATGCCCAGCCCGTGCGCGGCGCGCACCACGGCGTCGATGAGCACCGGGTCGGCGCCGCCGCGGTCGGCGTGCCGGACGAAGTACCCGGCGATCTTGACGGTGCTGAACGGCAGGTGCTTGAGGTACGCGAACGAGCCGAATCCGGCGCCGAAGTCGTCCAGGCTCAGCCGGCAGGCGTCCACCTCGGCCGCCCGCAGCCGGCCCACCACCCAGTCGCCGAACCCGGGCGACTCCAGGGACCGGGCGGAGATGTTGACATCCAGCCGCATCCCGGCGACGCAGGCCGACGGTTCGGCGAGCGCCGACGTGGCGGTGGCGACCACCCACCGGTCGAGTTCGGCGATGAGGTCGTCGCGTTCCACGGTGGGCAGGAAGTCGGCCGGCGACAGCGGTGGCTGCCGGCCGTCACGCAGCCGGATGAGCAGTTCGTGGCTGACCACCTCACCGGTCAGCAGGTCGACGATCGGCTGGGCGTCGAGGTGCATCCGACGCTCGTCGAGGGCGTTGCGGACCCAGGTCACCACGTTGACCCGCTGCACCGCGTGCCGGTACTGCTCGGGCAGGTAGAGCCGGGCCCGGTTGCGGCCGGCCTCCTTGGCCTCGTACAGCGCCAGGTCGGCGTGGGCGAGCACCGCGTCGCGGCTGTCGCCGGCTTCCACGGAGGCGGCCCACGTAGGACCCATAGATCGCGATGCGCAGTCTATCCAGGAGGACGCCCCGCCGCTCGCCGCGCCCCGCCCGCCCGTCAGCCTCCCAGGGTCGGGCCCACCGGGCCGCGCGGACCGCGGCCCGTGCCGACGGATCCGGGCGGCTCGCCGAAGCAACGAGTGACGTCGACGCCCGGGCCGGCTACCGAGGCGGCGGGCTGCTTCACCCTCCGCGACGTAGGATCGTCTCCGTACCCGGGTCCTGCCGGGGCATGTGCCGGTGTTGGTCGGGTTCAGGTTCCTGCCGGCGAACTCCAGGGGGATTGCGGTGACCGCACGCAGCGCCGAGGTCGACGGCGACGAGCCCTATGACATCAACTACGACGAGCTCTACCGCGACACTGCCGAGTCGGGCGGGCCGCCCTGGGAGATCCGCGGTCCGCAGCCGGCACTCGCCGAGGTGCTCGACGACGGGGTGCGAGGCCCGACGGTGCTCGACATCGGCTGCGGCACAGGCGATCTCGCGATCGCCCTCGCCCGCCGCGGCTACGAGGTGACGGCGGTCGACATCTCGCGGGTAGCGATCGACATGGCCCGCACCAAGGCCGCCGGCGAGGGCCTGACCGTGCACTTCGAGGTGCAGGACGCCACGGCCCTGTCGTTGCCGTCCGCGCCGTTCGACTCGGTGTTCGACTCCGGCCTGCTGCACAGCCTCCACCGCCGCGGCGGCGACGAGATGGACCAATATCTCGCGCTACTGCCGGGCCTCGCCGCGCCGGGCGCGACCGTCTTCGTGCTGGCGGTGTCCTGGACGGCGGGGCACGGCTGGGGCGTGACCGAAGAGCTGCTGCGGGCCAACTTCGCCGAGCCGGAGTGGGTCGGCACGAAGGTCGGGGAGATCGAGGTGGCCGCGGAGACGGGCGGCCAAGAGCTCTCTCTGCCCGGCTTCCTGCTCCGCACGATCCGAGCATCCGACACCTAGCCCCGACGCTGCGCCGACGTCGAACAGTGCCGCCCGAAGGATGGGCGTCGGGCTGCGACAACGAACGCTAGGCATCAACCGCCCGACCAGCCCGAGTCTGGCGGGGCCGGGTAGCAGGCAGGTACTCATCCCACCCGTGTGCGGCGGGCGAGGTGATCCGCTGCCCTAAGGGATGTCTCGTAACCCTGGCGTCTGTCTGCTGAGGACGATCGGTCAGGATGCCTGGGTGCAGGTGATCACCGCAGCCCACCCTGAGTGGATCTTTCCGTTCACCGGGCTGCAGCCCGCCCAGTTCCGCAAGCTGGTCCGCCTGGTCGCCGAGCGTGGCGGTGACGCCATCGCTGACGGCCGGCCGGGCCGGCAATGGGCCCTTGACCTGCCTGACCGGGTGCTGCTGGTGGCAACCTACTGGCGCACGAACCTGACGATGCGCCAGATCGGCCCGCTGTTCGGGGTGTCGCACTCCGCGGCCCACCGGGTCATCGACACCCTCGCGCCGCTGCTGGCCCTGGCGCCGGTGCGCAAGCGGCCCGTCGAGCAGATCGCGATCGTCGACGGGACGCTGATCCCCACCCGCGATCACCGCGTGGCCGCCCGGAGCAAGAACTACCGGTACTCGACGAACCTGCAGGTCGCCATCGACGCCAGCACCCGCCTGGTCATCGCCGTCGGCGACCCGCAGCCCGGCAACCGCAACGACACGATCGTCTACCGCACCTCAGGGATCGACCAGAAGTTGGCCGGACGGCCGGTGATGGCCGACGGCGGCTACCGCCGCAACCCCGAGGTGATCATGCCGTACCGCAAGCCCACCGACGGCAGTTCGCTGCCGGACTGGAAGGAAGCCCTCAACGTCGAGCACCGAACCGTCCGAGCAGGGGTCGAACACGCCCTGGCCAGGATGAAGTGCTTCAAGATCCTGCGCGACTACCGCCGCGCCGCCCACACATTGGCCGACGTCGCTTCCGGCATCGCCAACCTCCACAACATCATCCTCACCGGCTGACCACCGGGCCGGCGCTGGGAAACGCCTTCACCCAGTTACGAGACGTCGCTTAGAGTCGAGGAATCCGTCGACGGGAGGACCATTCATGGAGGGAAGCGACGGGACGAGGTTCCGTACGTCCGCCCGCCTCATGTTCGGTCTTCTGCTGCTGATCGGCTTGCTGGCCTGGATACTCGTCAACGTCGTGCTGTCGCTCGTCGCTGGGCGGACGCCGGCCGATCTGACGAACATTGCCGCGTCAGGTGTCCTCTACGCCGTCCTGTTCAGCGCCTTCTCGCTCGTCCTGCAACGAAGGAACTGGTCATCGGTCGACGTCACCGATTCGGCGCTGGGGATCGTCGAGCGGGGGCGGACGGCGATCTTCCCATGGCAGGCGATCCAGTCGGCGACGGTCCGCCGTCCTGGCCCGTTCGCTCGCCGTCCTCGAGGTCACTTTGCTCGCCGGGGCGGTCGTTCCTTCCGCCACGACGCTTCGTTCACGCATCCGTGCCGGTCAGCCTGTCTACTCGGTCAAGGTCGGTCTGCTTCGGCCCGGGACCGGCGCCCTGCGTACCGAACTTTCCCGTCACCTGCCAACGGCAGCAGCCTCATCCCGAATTCCATCGAGCGACGCCTCCTAGCCCCGGCTGCGGTCCGATGAGGACGTGGCGCCCGGCGGTGACGACATCGCCGACGGCCGGCGGGACCGGTAGTGGACCCCTCCGCCGTCCGGGGGGGCCACACTGAGCGTCAGGAGCAAAAAGGTGTGGAACAACAGTAGGCCCACCCCTGTTGGGGTGGGCCTACTGGAATGGTTGTCCGGCGGCGTCCTACTCTCCCACACCCTCCCGAGTGCAGTACCATCGGCGCTGGAGGGCTTAGCTTCCGGGTTCGGAATGTTA
>NZ_JBSSHR010000025.1:0-76375 GCF_059089345.1 Micromonospora sp. BS32 | reverse complement strand
TAGCGTGTTGTGACGGGTGTCGGTGTGTTCAGTGTCCCCGGGCCTCACCTAAATTGCCTTCGCGGAATACCGTTCGGCTGGAGCCGCGTCGTGCCACTCGCCGAGAGGCGACCTGCACACCGACACCTACAGCGCCGCCCCCGACCCGCCAGGGCCCGGGGGCGGCGCTGCTTTGTGCCCAGGCGGGGCAGAATCGCGGGATGGAGTGGTCGACGTCCATCGGGCTGGTCGTCCTGCCGAGCGGGGCGACCGTGCGTGGACGCCGGATCGGCGAGCCCGCCTCGACCGCCGACTTCGCCCTGTTGCTGGCCCCCGGCCCCACGCCGGCCTGGCCGTACCGGCGGATCCGCTGGCCTGACTTCTGGGTGCCGCTCGACCGGGTCGACGCCCTGGACGCCCTGACCGGCGCGCTGCGCCGGGCACGCGCCGGGGAACGGGTGGAGGTGGCCTGCCGGGGTGGCGTCGGCCGGACCGGCACGGCCCTCGCCGCGCTCGCCGTCCTCGACGGACTGCCGTCGACGGACGCGGTGCGCTGGGTGCGCGAGCGCTACCACCCGCGGGCGGTCGAGACCCCGTGGCAGCGCGCCTGGCTCCGTCGGCTGCCCTGACCGCGATTCGCGTAAGCGCCGGAAGCGCTGCCGTCGTTACGCGTCGTCCCGCACCTTGTGGTCCTTGTCTCGCCAAGATTCACCCTGCTCACGGGGGGTAGGAGAACGGCACTGACCCGTTGGGGACCGTCCTCCCCACCGGGTCGCACCCTGTCGTGGCGTCGACGTCCGGCCGGTCCCGGTGGGTTCCTCCCGCCTGCGGCAGCGTGGCCGCCAACCCTCGACGCGCGCCGCAATCGGCGCGCCGACCTACCCGGAAGGACAGCGTGCATCCGCTCATCGGACTGGCCCGTCGGCGTGAGCCGTGGCTCTTCCTGGCCATCGGCGGCGTCGTGGCGGCGGTCGGCCACGTCGTGCTGCACCTGCTGATGGGGTGGGGCGTCGCTCCCGCGACCGCCAACGCCGTCCAGCTCGTGCTCACCCTTCAGCTCAGTTTCGTCGCGCATGACCAGCTCACCTGGCGTCGGCGCACCGCGGGCCGGTCCGGCGGGCGGGCCCGCCGGTGGTGGCGGTTCCAGACCGCCCGGGGCGGCAGTGCCCTGCTCAGCCTCCTGGCGTTCCCGTTCGTCGCGCCGGTCACCGGCGTGACGGCCGCGTACTGGGGTCTGCTCGCCGCCGGCACGGTCGTCAACTACTGCTCCGACCACTTCTGGTCGTTCTCCTCCAAGGCAGGTACCCCGATGGCCACTGCGGCCCCCGGCCCCCGTTACCGCGGCGCACGCCGCCGCCCGCTGCCGACCTCGTGGCGTCTCGGCCGGCTGGTCGCCGCGCTGGCCCTGCTCTGCGTGCCGGCGATCCTCTTCCTGGACGTCTTCGTGGTCACCGTCTCGCTGTTCATGCTGACGGTGGCGGTCACCACGCTGGCCTTCCAGCTGTACAAGTGGTGGTTGCCCGAGCACAACGACCCCGACCGGTACGGCGAGCCGGACGCTCCCCGGCTGCCCGGCGTGATCCTGGTGCCGATGCGGCACGAGGAGGCCGTCGCCGGGCACACCCTGGAGCGACTGGCGAACCTGGACCACCCGGACTACTGGGTGGTGCCGATCATCGACCACCCCGACGACCCGGGCACCGCGGCGATCGCCCATGCCACCGCCGCCCGCTACCCGGGTCGGGTGCTGGTGGCGCCGTACCCGGAGGACACCGACGTGCACAACAAGCCGATCGGGCTCAACGCCGCGGTGCGCGAGCTGACCCGGCTCGGCGTCCCGTACGAGTGGATCGGCGTCGCCGACGCCGAGGACCTCTTCCACCCCGGGCTGCTGCGGATGGTCGACTACCGGTTCCGTCGTACCGGCGCGGGGATCGTGCAGTGCGGGGTGCAGCTGATGAACTTCAGCGCCGACCCGCGCACAATGCCGCTACCCAGCGGGCGGCTGCCCCGGCTGCGCCGCTGGTGGCGGGCGAACAGCTCCGGCTGGTGGCGGGCGGCCAACGTGCTGGAGTACTACAAGTGGTTCCAGTCACGGCTGAAGTTGCAGGCGGCGACGAAGGTGATGCCGTTGGGCGGCAACACCGTCTTCTTCCGCCGGGAGTTCCTCGAGGCGCTGCGCAAGCGGTACGGGGCGTACTGGGACGAGGACTGCCTCACCGAGGACTGCAAGATCGGCATGGTCGCGTCGGTGCTCGGCTACGACGTCGACGTGGTCTACATCGACGAGATGGTGACCCGGGAGGAGACCCCGGACACCCTGCGCGGCCTGGTCCGCCAGCGGGTGCGCTGGATGCAGGGCTTCATCCAGGTCTTCACCGAGCGGGAGTGGCTGGCCCTGCCCCGGCTGTGGCAGAAGATCCTCGCCGTCTACGTGCTCGGCTTCCAGTTCTTCCAGGCGTTCTCGGTGGTCTTCGCCCCGGTCGCGCTGGCCCTGGCGCTGACCCACAAGTCGCCGATCGTGGTGGCGCTGCTGGCCAGCGTCCCGCTCGGCATCAGCCTGCTCACCATCGCCCTGGACGTGCTGATGCTGCACCAGTTCGGGCGCACGTTCGGGCAGAAGGTGCGGCTGCGCGACCACCTCGGCGTGGTGATCGGCGGCTACCCGTACCAGGTGGTCCTCTCGGTGGCCGGGGTGTGGGCGCTGCTGCGGCACGTCTCGGGGCGTACCAACTGGGTGAAGACCGCGCACAGCGGCGCGCACCTGGGCGCGGCGCCCGCGGGCGACGGCGGCCGGGTCCCGGCGACGGCGGGGGTGGGCGCGTGACCAGCACGCTGGAGACGACCGTCAACCTCGACCTGCGCGACGTGGCCGACATCGACCGGGCGTTGCCGCCGCACCGGCGGGCCCGCGTCGGCCTGCAGGTCTGGGCGGCCCGGCACGGCCGCAGCATCGCCCTGCTGGTCCCGCTGCTCGTCCTGGTGGGAACCGTGCACGCGGTGGGGATGTCCCGCTTCCCGGGGTACGTCGACGACCCGGGCACCTACCTGTCCCAGGCGTGGTCGTTGCGGTACGAGGGGGAGCTCTCGCCCTACTCGTACTTCTACGACCACGCCCCGGCCGGCTGGATCCAGATCGCCGGGTGGGCGGCGCTGACCAACGGCTTCGACCGGTACGACTCGGCGCTCGCCTTCGGCAACGAATGCATGCTGATCGCCCGGCTGGCCAGCGCCGGCCTGCTCTACGTGCTGGGTCGTCGGCTCGGCTTCGGCCGGGTCGCCGCGTCGGTCGCCGTGCTGCTGTTCGGGCTCTCCCCGCTGGCCGTGGTCTACGGCCGGTGGACGTTCCTCGACAACCTGGTGACCCCGTGGCTGCTGCTGGCGTTCGTGCTCGCGTACTCGCCGCGGCGCAGCATCGCCGCCGGCATCGGCGCCGCGCTGGCCTTCGCGATGGCCGCGCTGACCAAGGAGACCTCGCTGCTGCTGCTGCCCGCGCTGGTCTGGGCGATGCTGCAGAACACCGACCGGCGCAACCGGGCCCAGGTGCTGGTCACCGCCGGCTTCGCCGGTTTCCTGCTGATGGCGATGTACCCGCTCTTCGCGCTCTTCAAGGGCGAACTGTTCGAGGGGCCCGGGCACAACAGCCTGCTCGGCACCGCCCAGTGGCAGCTGGAGGGCCGGGACTCCAGCGGTTCGGTGCTCGACGCCGGCAGCGCCACCCACCAGCAGGTCCAGAACTGGCTCCAGTACGACCACTGGCTGCCGCTGCTCGGCCTCGCCGCGCTCCCGCTGGCCCTGCTGGTGCGCCGGCTCCGCCCGGCCGCCCTCGCCCTGGCCATCGGCTGGCTGGTGCTGGTCCGGGGCGGCTACGTGCCGTTCATGCACGTGATCAACCTGCTGCCGTGGAGCGCGCTGCTGGTGGCCGGCGTGCTCGCCGCCCTGGCCGGCACCCCCGGCCTGGTGCCGACCGGTTGGCTGCGTCGACGCGCGGCGCAGGGCTTCGGGTACGGCTTCCGGGTCACCCTGGCCGGCCTGCTGGTGCTGGGGCTGGCCGGCGTGGCGACCGTCTCCTGGGTGCCGGAGCTGCGCCGGATGATGACCGTCACCGAGGAGCCCCCGCTGAAGTCGGCCACCGAGTGGGTGGCCCGCAACGTGCCGCGGGACAAGACCCTGGTCGTGCACGACGCGATCTGGACGGACCTGGTGCACCACTACGGGTACGACCCGCAGCCGGTGATCGTCTACAAGCTCGACACCGACCCGGCGGTGCAGCGCAGCGTCAAGCGGATCGACTACCTGGTGGTGCCGGACTGGTACTACCGCACCGCCGACGCGGCGGAGAAGTATCCGACCCTGATGGAGGCCCGCAAGCACGCCGTACCGGTGGCCAGCTTCGGCACCGGCGACGACCGGGTACGCGTGTTCCGGGTCAGCGCGCAGTGGAGGTTGTCGTGAACCGCCCCCGCCGGGTCGTCCCGGCCGTCGCCCTGGCGCTGGTCGCCGCGCTCACCGCCGGCTGCGCCCAGCGGCCCGACACGACGCTGCGCCCCGACCCGCCGGCGCTGACCTACGCGCTGCCCAAGAAGCTGTTCCCGGGCGCCACCCTGTACGTGGACCGGAACACCGCGGCGGCGCGCTGGCAGGCGGCCCACCGGGCGGGCTGGCTCGACCCGGTCACCGACCGACCGCAGGCCCGCTGGGTCAACGACCCCCGCGACGTGCCCCCGGTGGCGGAGTTGGCCGGACGGGCCGGACAACGCGGCGAACTGCCGGTGGTGGTGGCGTACTGGATCCCCAACCGGGGCTGCGCGAACTTCCAGGAGGGCGCCCCGGACGCGAAGGCGTACCGGGACTACATCGGCCGGCTGATCGCCGCACTGGGGCGTACCCGGTCGGCGGTGGTGATGGAGCCGGACGCGATCGCGGCGGACTGCTTCGACGCCGCCCGGGGCGAGCTGCTCACCGAGGCGACGAAGCAGCTGGCCGCAGCCGGCCACGCCGTCTACCTCGACGCCGGGCACTCGAAGTGGCGCTCCACCGGGGAGACCGCGGAGCGGCTGCTCGCCTCGGGCATCACGTACGCCGAGGGGTTCGCGGTGAACGTGTCGAACCGGCAGACCACGGCCGACACCTACCGCTGGGGGCGGGAGCTGTCCGACCTGGTGGGCGGCCGGGAGTTCGTGATCGACACCTCCCGCAACGGTGCCGGCCCGCCGCCGGACGAGCCGGGCCGGGACGACGAGTGGTGCAACCCGCGGCGGCAGGCGCTCGGGGAGGCGCCCCGACCGGTGACGGACCGGCCGGGGTTGGCGGCCCTGCTGTGGATCAAGGGCCCGGGGGAGTCCGACGGGAAGTGCGGTGGTGAACGGACGTACCTGTTCACGCCCACCCAGGCCCGCACCCTGATCACCGGGGCGACCTGGTTGCCGGCGGCCGACCGGGCCGCCGCGCGGGCGGCCCGACCGGCACCGGTCGTGGACCAGGGCTGACGGGTCGACGGGAGACGTACTCGCGCAGGTGGCGGCCGGTCAGCGTGTCGCCCGACGCGCCCCGGCGGGAAGGAACCCGCCGGGGCGCGCCGGCAGCAGCGCCGCGAAGGCGCCGATCCCGGCAACTTTCAGGACAGCGTGTTTCTGCGTAGGCCTGGCCATGTACCTCTCCTCGAATTGGCCGCCGACGATGGCTGCCGAGGGTGCGCAGCCGACGTCGGCGGTGCCGCGTGACGGTGCAGGCGCAGGTGGGACCGGGCGTCGGGCGCGGTCGGCGGGCCCGCCGCGGCGGCGTCACCTGCGTACGGAAATCGCCGCCCGGCCGATCCGGCACGGCGGCCGGGAGCGTTTCCATCTGTCGGGCAGGAATACGGGCACGGGCCGAAGATCGTTCAACGCGGGTGGCCGGATTTCGATCAGCGCCGACGTCGGCGGGGCAGGTTGACGGCGGGTGTCAACCTGATCCCGAGGTACGGGCGGGATCCGTACCCGATCGGGGGAGGGGCGAAGATGACCACACAGCGCAACCGCCGCGGACCGGCGATGCCGGCAGCGCGGATCGGGCCGATCGTCGGGGCGGTGCTGGCCGGGGTCACCGTGCTGATCGTGGCGCTGACGATGCTGATCGGCGGCTTCGACAAGACCGCCGGCGGCGAGGTCGGCGTGGTCCGCAACGGCGGCTGGTTCGACAACAACCGGGTCCGCCAGGTGGTGCCCGCCGGTTCCGGCCGGACCTGGACCGGCCTCTACTCCACCATGCACCGCTACCCGGCGCAGCAGCGCTTCTACACCATCACCGCCGACAGCTCCCGGGGCGACCGCGCCGGCATCGACGTGGTCAACACCCCGTCCAGCGACGGAGTGGAGATGGGCATCGAGGGCACCATCTACTTCACCCTCAACCTCGACCCGAAGGTGCTCAAGGAGTTCGACACCAAGTTCGGCACCCGGCAGTTCCGTGGCGTCGACGGCGAGCTGCGCTACGCCTACGACGGGGACGAGGGGTGGAGCAGCTTCCTCGACGCGATCGTCCGCCCGGTCATCGACAACGACCTGCGCATCCAGATCAGCAGCTTCCGCTGCGCCGAGCTGGTCTCCAGTTGCGCGCTGGTGCAGAACGGCGCGCAGCGCGCCCCGGCCACCCCGGGCAACCCCGACGCCGCCGGCCAGGCCAACAACACCAACATCGCGAAGGTCCAGGAGGCGGTGAACAGCAGCCTGCCCAAGGACCTCGCCGAGATGCTCGGCGGCGAGTTCTTCGAGGGGATCAAGTTCAACCTCGCCCGGGTCACCCTGCCGGCGACCGTCCAGGAGGCGGTCAACAAGGCCCAGGCGGCGTACGCGGCGGTCAGCGAGGCCCAGGCCAAGGTGGCCCAGGCCAAGGCGGAGGCGGACGCGAACAAGACCCGCCAGCAGGGCTACGACGCCTGCTCGGCCTGCGCCCAGATCGACATCATCAAGGCGTTGCCGCCGGGGGTCACCACGTACGCCCCGGGGGCCGGCGCGACCGTGCCCCTGAAGTGAGCCGGAGGTCGCCGTGCGGGTCGTCGTACCGCTGCTGGGCCTGGGCGTCGCGCTGGCCGCCACGATCCTGACGTATCTGCTGCTGCGGGCGGTCGGCGCCGGGCGGGAGCGGCGGGCCCGCCGGGCGGCCCGCTGGCAGGTGACTCACCACGGGCGGGACGGGGCGACGGTGGTGGCCGTCGTGCTCGCCCCGCCCGGCGGCCGAGCGCTCGACGAGCACGTCGTCGAGCGGATCCCGGACGGCGACCCGGAGTGGACGACGCGCTTCCTGCGGGCCCGGGAGGTCGCCGAGGAGCGGGCCTTCCATCTCAACGGGGGCGCGGCCGGCCTGCCGGGCGGGTGACGTCGAGGGCGCGATCTTGCCCGATAGGGTGCGTGTCCATGAGAGCCCGGGTCCTGGCCGCCGTGACCGCCACCGTCCTTCTCACCGCCGGGACGGCCGTCCCGGCGGCCGCCACGCCGCGGACCGCCACGCCGCGGGCCGCGGTGCCCTGCCCGAAGCTGGCGGTGCCGCCACCGCCGGTCAAGCGCCCGCCCCGGCCGGTGCCGCCCGCGCCCGTGCCGGAGCAGCGTGCGGTGGGCGGCGAGGCGCTGGCCACCCCCGGGCTGGTGGTTCCGCCCGGCACTCCCGCGCCCCCGCCGGTCACCGCGACCTCCTGGCTGGTCGCCGACCTGGACACCGGCGCGGTGCTGGGCGCCTGCGGCCCGCATGAGTACGGCACCCCGGCGAGCGTCCAGAAGCTGCTGCTGGCCGCCACGATGATGCCGAAGCTCGACCCGAAGCAGGTGGCCACGGTCACCCGAACCGACCTGGATATCACCCCCGGCAGCTCCGCGGTGGGGCTGCTGGAGAACGGCCGCTACTCCGTGGAGACCGCCTGGCTGGGCCTGCTGCTCCAGTCGGGCAACGACGCCGCCAACCTGCTGGCCCGGCTCGGTGCCGGCAGCGCCCGGGCCGGGGTGGCGCAGATGAACGCCGAGGCGCAGCGGTTGGGGGCCCTGCAGACCCACGCGGTGACCCCGTCGGGCCTGGACGGGCCCGGCCAGTTCACCAGCGCGTACGACCTGGCGCTGATCGCCCGGGTCTGCTTCGCCGACCCGACCTTCCGCCGGTACGCGCTGACCGAACGCACCCAGATCCCCGCCCAGCCCGCCCTGCGTCAGCCCGGGTTCCAGATCCAGAACGAGAACCAGTTGATCTTCAGCTACCCGGGCGCGCTGGGCGGCAAGACCGGCTTCACCGAGCTGGCCCGGCACACCTACGTCGGCGCGGCCGAGCGCGGCGGCCGCCGACTGGTGGTCACCGAGCTCGGCGCCGAGGCCCGGCCGGTGCGCGCCTGGGAGCAGGGCGCCCGCCTGCTGGACTGGGGCTTCGCCCTGCCCCGGGACGCCTCGGTGGGACGGCTGGTGGACCCCGACGAGCTGAGCCGGCAGGCCTCCGTTCCCGCGCCGGCGGCGGCGGGAGACCGGCCGGCGGCTGCCGGGCCCCCGTCCGACGGCACGCCGCAGTGGCTCGGCGGGGCCGTCGTCGGCGGCGGTGCGGTGCTGGTCGGGGCGCTCGCGGTGCTGATCGCGATCGGCAGGCGGCGGCGGAGCCCGCGGGGCCGGCGACGCGCCCAGGGTTGACCGTCGTCGACATCCGGGCGCCCGATCCATAGACTCCGGTCTTTCTGGTACCACGAGTCCAGGGAGGACCCACGTGTCGAGCGAACCCCGACCGCACGCCGCACCGCCACGACGTCGACCGGCCACCGCGCTGTCCCGCCTCGCCGGGATAGCGCTGGCCTCCGCCGCGATGATCGCCGCCGGTGGGGCCGCCGCGATCGCCGCGCCGTCCGTCGCGCCGACGCCGGAGCCCACGAGGGGGCCGTGCGCGTACACGCCGACACCCGACGAACCGGCGGCCCGGCCGGTGCCGCTGCCGCCCGACCCCCGGCGCACGCCGGACCGGGGGACGGTCCGGGTCACCCTGCGCACCAACCAGGGCCCGATCGGGCTGACCCTCGACCGGGAACAGGCTCCGTGCACCGTGCAGAGCTTCCTGCACCTGGCCAGACACCGGTTCTACGACCGGACGCCCTGCCACCGGCTCACCGCGTACCCCACGCTGAAGGTGCTGCAGTGCGGTGACCCGTCCGGCACCGGCGAGGGCGGTCCCGGCTACCGGTACGCCGACGAGCTGCCCACCGACCTGCCGCCGGCGCCGACCGACCCGACCGGAGTCCGCCGGCTCTACGCCCGGGGCACCCTGGCGATGGCCAACGCCGGCCCGGACACCAACGACAGCCAGTTCTTCCTGGTCCAGTCCGACTCGGCGCTGCGTCCCAACTACATCGTCTTCGGCACCATCGACGCCGCCGGGCTGGCGACCCTGGACCGGATCGCGGCCGGCGGGATCGCGGCCACCCCGGAGGATCCGGCGCCGATCGACGGTGCGCCGGCCCTGCCGGTCGAGATCTGCCGGGCCACCCGGGGTCGCTGAGCCGGCGCCCGGCGGGGCAGTGACTCCGGTCGCCCCGCCGGGCCACCCGCCCTCGGCCGGTGACGGGCGGCCGGGCCGGCGATCGTACCGGTCCGGCCCGGTCCCGCGGGCGTCTTCCGGAGATCGCCGGGGCAGCCCGGGTCGCCTCGCTACCGTGCGACAGAGTGAGAACCCGGGTCCGCACCACCGCCGTCCTCGCCGCCGTCGCGCTCGCCGCGGTCGGCGCGCCGCCCGTCACGGCCGCTCCGGCAGCGGCCGGCGCCGTCGTCACCGGGCCGTGTCCGCCCGTACCCGCGGTGTCCCGGCCGTCGCAGCCGGCGCCGCCCCGGTCGGACCCGGCGCAGCGGGCCGTGGGCGGGGCGGAGCTGGCCACCGCCGGCCTGGTGCGGCCCGCAGGCACCCCGGCGCCGCCGGCCGTACCCGCCACCACCTGGGTGGTCGCGGACCTGGACAGCGGCGCGGTGCTGGGCGGCTGCGGCCCGCACGAGTACGCCACCCCGGCGAGCGTGCAGAAGCTGCTGCTCGCCGCCACCATGCTGCCGAAACTCGATCCGCACCAGGTGGCCACCATGACCGCCGGGGACCTGGACATCGAGCCGGGCAGCTCCGAGGTCGGACTCGCCGAGGACGGCCAATACCCGATCGAGACGATCTGGCTGGGGCTGCTGCTCAAGTCCGGCAACGAGGCCGCCAACGCGCTGGCCCGGCTCGGCGGCGGCCCGGACGGACTGGCCGGCGGCCTGCGGGCGATGAACGAGGAGGCCCGCCATCTCGGCGCCCTCCAGACGCACGCGGTGACCGCCTCCGGCCTGGACGCCCCGGGGCAGTTCACCAGCGCGTACGACCTGGCCCTGATCGCCCGGGCCTGCTTCGCCGATCCGGCCTTCCGCCGCTACGCCGCCACCCGGGAGGCCATGGTCCCGGCCCAGCCGGCGCTGCACGAGAAGGCGTTCCAGATTCAGAACGACAACCAGCTGCTCTACCAGTACCCGGGGGCGCTGGGCGGCAAGACCGGCTTCACCGATCTGGCCCGGCACACCTACGTCGGCCTCGCCGAGCGCGGCGGTCGCCGGCTGGTGGTGACCCTGCTCGGCGCCGAGGTGGTCGACAAGCGCGGCTGGCAGCAGGGGGCCGCCCTGCTGGACTGGGGCTTCGGGCTGCCCCGGGACGCCGCCGTCGGTCGGCTGGTCCGCCCCGACGAGCTGGCCTCGCCCGCGCCGGCGACCCGCGCCACCCCGCCCGCGCTGGCCGCCGCCGGCGGCCCGGCCCGGGTGGACCCGGTCGGCCACCGCTGGAACCGGCCCGGCCCCCTGGCCGCGCTGTCGGCCGGGGTCCTCGTCGGCGGGGTCGCCGGGCTGCTCCTGGCCCTGCGCCGCCGGCGGGCCGTCCGACGGCACCGATGACCCCCGGCCGGCCGCGACACCCGCCCGGCCGCTGGTCGCGGCCGCTGGCCGCCGCGCTGGTCGTGGCGGCGCTGCTCACCGGCTGTGGGCGACCGCCCGGGCCCCGGCCTGTGCCGAGCGCCCCGTCACGCACTCCCAGCGGGCCGCGCGCCCCGGCGGACGTGGTGCTGCTGGCCGAGGTCGACCCGAGCATCGCCGTCGACATCCGGTACGCCACCGCGCACAACTTCGTCGGCCGGCCGATCGACGGCTACCCGGAGCCGCTCTGCCTGCTCACCCGGCCGGCCGCGGAGGCGCTGCGCCGGGTCCAGGACGCCGCCCGCGCCCAGGGCCGCAGCCTGCGGGTGTACGACTGCTACCGCCCGCAGCGGGCGGTCGACGACTTCGTCCGCTGGGCCCAGGACCCGGCGGCGCAGCAGATGAAGGCCGAGTTCTATCCCCGGGTCGACAAGGCGAAGCTCTTCGACGACGGGTACCTCGGCACGCCCACCGCGCACAGCCGGGGCAGCACCCTGGACCTGACCCTGGAACCCCTGCCCGCGCCGGCCCGGGCCACCTGGGCCGCCGGCCAGCCGCTGGTGCCGTGCACCGAACCGGCCGGACGGCGCTTCGCCGACGGCGGCGTGGACATGGGCACCGGCTTCGACTGCTTCGACGCCCTCGCGCACACCGACGACCGGCGGGTCACCGGGGTGGCCCGGGACAACCGGCAACTGCTGAAGCGGCTGATGGCGCGGGAGGGGTTCGTCAACTACGACCGGGAGTGGTGGCACTACCGGTTCGCGGCCGAGCCCTACCCCGACACCTACTTCGACTTTCCGGTGGCCAGGTCGTCGTTGAGCTGACCCGTCCCGTCCGTGCGGCGGCGGCGGGCCCGTAGCAGTTGCACGCCGATCGGCAGGACCGAGACCAGCACGATGCCGATCAGGATGAACTCGATGTTCGACCGGACGAACGGGACCCGGCCGAGGAAGAAGCCGAGGACGGTGACACCGGTGCCCCAGGCGACGCCGCCGACCACGTTGTAGATGAGGAACGTCCGGTACCGCATCCGGCTCACCCCGGCCACGATCGGGGTGAAGGTCCGCACCACCGGCACGAATCGGGCCAGCACCAGCGAGCGCGCGCCGTGCCGGGCGAAGAACCGGTTCGCCCGCGCCACGTTCTCCCGCTTGAACAGCCGCGAGTCCGGGCGGCGGAACAGCGACGGGCCGACCCGCTTGCCGAACAGGTAGCCGACCTGGTCGCCGGCGATGGCGGCCACCGCCACCAGCAGGCAGAGCAGCCAGAGCGGCTGGTGCAGGTAGTGCCCGTCGGCGACGAGCAGCCCGGCGGTGAACAGCAGCGAGTCGCCCGGCAGGAAGAAACCGACCAGCAGCCCCGACTCGGCGAACACGGCGGCGAGGACGCCGAGCAGACCGAACGCGGAGATCAGCGAACCGGGGTCGAGCAGGCCGGGGCCGGCCTGTGTCATCGCGGTGATTGTCGGCACGGGGGACCTCCGGAGGGGCGTCGGCGTCGGTCCTTCGCGACCGGCACTACATCCGCTACCCCCGAGGCCGCGACGGTAACCGTAAAGCGGCGCCGAGCACGCCCCGGGCGACCAGTTCGACGGTGCCGGCGACGGCGACCGCCTCCACCGCCAGCAGGGCGACGAGGATCAGCAGCTGGGTGGCGCCCGCCCGGGCCGGGCTGCCCCCGCCGAGCAGCACGCCGACGAACGCGCCGGGCAGGGTGACCAACCCGACCGTACGGGTCTGGTCCAGGGCCGGCACCAGCGCCTGGCCGGCGGGGACGCGGCAGACCTCCAGGGCGGCGTCGCGCGGGCTGAAGCCCAGCGCCAGGCCCGCCTCGTACTCGCCGTGCCGGGTGCGCAGCTCGTCCAGCGCGCGGCGGGCGGCCAGCGTGGTGGCGGTCATCGCGCCGCCGATCAGGATGCCGGCGCCGGGCAGCACCGCCAGGGTGGTGGCGGGCAGTGCCCGGGTGCCGACCAGCAGGGCCAGGGTGGGGGCCACCCCGCCGGCGATCGGCACCGCCACCGGCCAGCCGGTACGCACGCCGCCGATGCGGCGCGCGGCGGTCACCGACGCCACCACGAACATCACCGCGACGAACCCGACCGTGGCCCACCACGAGCCGAGCACCCCGCCGATGACCAGCGACACCGCGCCCAGTTGCAGGACGGCCCGCGCCGAGGCGGTCAGCACCGCGCGGCCGGGCCCGAGCCGGCTGACCGCGACGACGCCCGCGGCGACCAGGGCCAGCGCGGCCACCACCGTGTACAGGGTCGGACCGGGGGAGACCGAGGCGGTGTTCACCCGGGCATTCTCGCCGGTGCCGGGACCGCCCGCCGGTTCCGACGGCGGCGGGGCCGCCCCGGGTGATCCCGTGACGGCCCCGCCCCGGCCGGCTCGCGCCCGGCCGACACTGCCTCGTCCGCGGTCAGAGGATCCCGCGCGCCTCGAACGCCGCCCGGGTCGCCGCGGCGGCCGGCACGCCGTACAGCCGCTGCGCGGCGTCCACGGTGGCCAGCGCGGCGTCCCGGAAGGTGGTGTCCTTGGCGAAGGCGAACTGCGCCTCCACGATCAGCGTGCTGGCCTGCCGGTCGCCGAGGGCGCCGCGGATGTCCCACAGCGCCCCCGACCAGATCTCCCCGTCGGCGTGCACCTCGCCCCGCACGTCGGTCGGGTAGACCTTGGTGCCGTCGAGCCGGCGCAGGCAGTGCGGCGCGGTACGGGTGTACGAGACGGCGTCCCAGTCGGCGACGCAGGCCTCCGGGGTCTTCGTCGGTGTACCGGTGGCCCAGCTGGTCACCACGACAGCCAGGTAGTCGGAGAAACCCTCGCCGATCGAGCCGGACTCCAGGTTGGTGCCGAAGCCGGGCACCTGCGCGTCCTGCACCGAGTGGCCGTACTCGTGGACGATCACCTCGGCGTCCTCGGCGTCGTCCACGCCGCCCTTGCCCAGGGTGATGTTGGCCTTGTCCTCGCGGAAGAACGAGTTGTCGCCGCCGTACTGGTCGATGCGCAGCTCGATCTGGCGCTGGTTGACCGGGCGCAGGGTGCCGCCGAAGCCGAGCGACTGCAGGTACGCCTGGGCGGTGTTCACCCAGTGGTAGCCCATCACCTGCTCGAACTGGTCGGCGTCTCGGTGCCAGGCGGGGAAGTTGCCGTCGACCGCGCGGGCCGGCGTGCCGGTCTTGCTCTTGACCACCACGTACCGGCCGGTGAGCGTGCCGGAGGAGTCGAGGTTGGTCAGCAGCACCGACCGGTACGCCCCGGCCAGCGCCGGGTAGTCGGCGTCCTTCTGGTCGGTCAGCGTCTGGTCGCCGAGCTGCTGGACCGGGTTGGGCGCGAAGGCCGTCGCGCCGGCGGTGCTGCCGTAGGGATCGCCGGCGGCCTGGACGGTCGTGCCGCCGGCGACCAGCGCCGCGGTGACCGCCGTGGCGACCAGCGCGGATCGCGTGAGATGGGGGTTCATGCATGATCCCTTCGAGAATGGATCGGTGCGCCGAGACTAGGCTCCGTGGCGACCCCTGCCAACCCTCGACGGACCGCTCGTCGCCGGCCCGTCAGCCCAGTGAGGACCACCTGTGACCACCGAACGGATCGGCCCGCCGCTGCGGGCGGGGGAGCGCGAGACACTGCGCGCCTTCCTCGACTTCCACCGGGCGACCCTGGCGATGAAGTGCGAGGGGCTCACCGACGACGAGCTGCGCCGCCCGGCCTCGCCGCCGTCGACGCTGACCCTGCTCGGGCTGCTGCGCCATATGGCGGAGGTGGAGCGGACCTGGTTCCGGCGGGTGATCGCCGCCGAGGACGTCCCGCTGATCTGGTCGGAGACCGGCGACTTCCAGGCGGCGTACGATCCGGCCGGCTCGACCGGCCCGGAGGCGTTCGAGGTGTGGCGGCGGGAGGTGGAGCACTCCCGCCGCATCGAGCGGGAGGCCGAGTCGCTGGACGTCACCGGCCACCAGGCCCGCTGGGGCGAGGACGTGTCGCTGCGGCTGGTGATGCTGCACATGTTGCACGAGTACGCCCGGCACAACGGCCACGCCGACTTCCTGCGTGAGGCGGTCGACGGGTCCGTCGGCGCCTGACGCTGCGGTCCGTCGGGACCTCGGTCCCGACGGACCGGCCCGGAAGACCCTCCCCGCCGCGCACCCCGACGAGAACCGTGGGGGGTGACAACGGCGTGAGGAGGAACCATGAAGGCACTCGTGTACGGCGGGCCGGGCGAGAGGTCCTGGTCCGAGGTCCCGGAGCCGACCATCGCCGGCCCCCGGGACGCGATCATCCGGGTCGACGCGGTGACCATCTGCGGCACCGACCTGCACATCCTCGGCGGGGACGTGCCCGAGGTCCGGCCCGGCCGGGTGCTCGGCCACGAGGCGGTCGGCACCGTGGTCGAGGTGGGCGACGGCGTCGGCACCCTGAGCGTCGGCGACCGGGTCCTCGCCTCCTGCATCTCGGCGTGCGGCGTCTGCGCCTACTGCCGCCAGGGCAGCTACGGGCAGTGCCTCGGTGGCGGTGGCTGGATCCTCGGCCACACCGTCGACGGCGTGCAGGCCGAGTACGCCCGCATCCCGTTCGCCGACCTGTCCACCTACCGGCTGCCGGCGTCGGTGTCGGACGAGGCGGCCGTACTGCTGGCCGACATCCTGCCCACCTCGTACGAGGTCGGGGTGCTC
Source organism: Micromonospora sp. BS32 (assembly GCF_059089345.1). Classification (NCBI taxonomy): domain Bacteria; kingdom Bacillati; phylum Actinomycetota; class Actinomycetes; order Micromonosporales; family Micromonosporaceae; genus Micromonospora; species Micromonospora sp. BS32. The sequence continues at coordinate 60,808 of NZ_JBSSHR010000025.1, read as the reverse complement.
AGCGGGCAGGTGCGTCCCGGCGACACCGTCGTGGTGGTGGGCGCCGGCCCGATCGGTCTGGCCGCGATCCTGACCGCGAAGCTCTACTCCCCGACGCACATCGTCGCCGTCGACAAGGCGCAGAGCCGGCTGGACGCGGCGAAGCGGTTCGGGGCGGACCTGACCGTGCTGGCCGACGACGATCCCCTGGAGACGGTCCGCTCCGTCACCGGCGGGCTCGGCGCCCACGTGGTGATCGAGGCGGTCGGCACGCCGGCCAGCTTCGAGCTCTGCACCGAGCTGGTCCGTCCTGGGGGTCGGGTCGCCAACATCGGCGTGCACGGCAAGCCGGCGACCCTGCACCTGGAGCGACTGTGGATCCGGGACGTCACCATCACCACCGGCCTGGTCGACACCCACTCGACGCCGAGGCTGCTCGACATGCTCGTCGCCGGCCAGCTGGACACCGGCAACATGGTGACCCACCGGTTCGCCCTCGACGAGATCATGACGGCGTACGACGTCTTCTCCCGGCCGGCGGAGACCGGTGCGCTGAAGGTCGTGCTCACCCGGTGAGGTGGGTGAGGCCGGGGCGCGACCGAGTTCCCGGCGCCCGCCCGTCGGTGGGCGCCGGGGCCGGGGTCAGTCCCGGCGCAGCGGCAGCCAGGCCAACGCGTCCTGGATCTTCGCGTCCCAGTACGCCCAGTCGTGCGCGCCGGGGGAGAAGTCCACGGTGACTCCGACGCCCTGCCCCCGGGCGGCCTCGACGAAGCGCAGGTTGTCGTCGTACAGGAAGTCCTCGGTGCCGCAGGCGACGTAGAGCGGGGGTGCGTCCGCGCCGGCGCGCCGCACCAGGGCGACCGTGTCGTCGTCGGTCCCCGCGACCTCCCGCTCGCCCCAGACGGTGTGCCAGACGGCCGGGTCGATCGGGTTGGTCGGGTGGTTCCGCCGGTGCGCGACGTCGAGCGCGCCGGAGAGGCTGGCGGCGGCGGCGAACCGGCCCGGGTCGCGCAGCGCCCACTTGACCGCGCCGTAGCCGCCCATCGAGAGCCCGGCGACGAAGGTGTCCTCGCGGCGGGTGGAGAGCCGGAAGAACGAGCGGCACAGCTGCGGCAGCTCCTCGCTGAGGAACGTCCAGTACCGGTTGCCGTGCGCTTCGTCGGTGTAGAAGCTCCGGCCGGCCTGGGGCATCACCACGGCGAGCCCGAGCGGCGCGGCGTACCGCTCGATCGCGGTGCGGCGCAGCCAGATGGTGTCGTCATCGGTGAGGCCGTGCAGCAGGTAGAGCACCGGCGGGTCGCCCTCGCCTGCGCCGCCGGCCAGGCCGATCTGGGACGTGGTGCGCTGCGGCAGGAGGACGGTCATCGAGGTGTTGAGGCCGAGCGCCTCCGAGAAGAAGTCACAGCGCATCAGTGCCATGGTCTGGCACCGTACCCGGTCAGCCGGTCGTGGTGGCCGGGCATGCGGCGGCCACCAGGGCCTCGGCGGCGGCCCGGGCCTCCGCCGGCGCGCCGGGGTCGGCGTCCAGGACGCCGGCGGCGAGTCCGCCGTCGAGCAGCAGGGTCAGTTGGCGGGCGAGCCGGTCCGGGTGGGCGGCGCCGGCGCGCCGGGCCAGGTCGGTGACCCAGGCCCGGACCACGTTCTTGTGCTCGACGGTACGGGCGTGCACGGCGCTGTCCGAGGCGCTCTCCGCGGCGGTGTTGATGAAGGCGCAGCCGTGGTAGCCCTCCCGCCGGCACGCCGAGGCGAGCGCGTCGAACATCCCCACCAGCTGGTCGCGGGGGTCGTCGCCGGCGTCGCGGGCGGCGGCGCGCAGCGCTCCGAACCAGGCCTGGTCGACCTTGTCGAGGTACGCCAGGACCAGGTCGTCCTTGCGTGGGAAGTGCTTGTACAGGGTGGCCTTGGCGACGCCGGACTCGGCGATCACGGTATCCACGCCGACGCCGCGCGGGCCGTGCGCGTAGAAGAGCCGGAAGGCGGTGTCGAGGATCCGGTCCCGCGCCGACTGCCGGGTCCCCCCGGTCGCTGCCGTGATCGCCATCCGCCACCTCCTCGGTCTCTTCCTCGCCTGGCGGGACCAAGCATACCGACCCGTCTGTGCACCATCGCAGCCAGCGCGGCTCGGGAATATGGGCACCGCGCCTTGCTGGTAGACAGACCTGTCTGTTAGCTTCGATGGCGACGCACGTTACGGCACCCTTCCCACACAGCAGGAGCATGAGAATGAAGATCGCGGTACTGGGCACCGGCGTGGTCGGGCGGACCCTGGCGAGCCGGCTCACGGAGCTCGGCCACCAGGTCACCATCGGCACCCGGGACGTCGCCGCCACCCTCGCCCGCACCGAACCCGACGGCATGGGCAACCCGCCCTACCAGCGGTGGGCGGCCGAGCAGCCCGAGATCGCGCTGGCCACCTTCGCCGACGCGACCGCCGACGCCGCGCTGGTCGTCAACGCCACCAACGGCGAGGCGTCGATCGACGCGCTGACCGCGGCCGGCGCGCCGAACCTGGCCGGCAAGGTGCTGCTCGACATCGCCAACCCGCTCGACTTCTCCCGGGGCTTCCCGCCGAGCCTGTTCGTGAAGGACACCGACTCGCTCGCCGAGCGGATCCAGGCGGCCTTCCCGGAGCTCAGGGTGGTCAAGGCCCTCAACACGCTCACCGCCGAGCTGATGGTCCACCCCAAGGCGGTCGCCGGCGGGGAGCACACCGTCTTCGTGGCCGGCAACGACGCCGACGCCAAGGCGACCGTGACCGAGCTGCTGGAGAGCTTCGGCCACACCGACGTGATCGACCTGGGCGACATCACCGGGGCCCGGGGCACCGAGATGCTGCTCCCGATCTGGCTGCGGCTGATGGGCACCCTGGACACCGCGATGTTCCAGTTCAAGATCGTCCGCTGAGCGCCCGGTGCGGCCGCCCCACCAGGGGCGGCCCACCGGCGGTCAGGTCCAGTAGAGGACCCGGCACGCCGGCACCCGGGCCGCCAGCTCGCCGGTGAACCACGACCGCAGCTCCGCCATCTGATCGCGGGGGTAGACGTACTTCACCGCGCCGAACTTCCCGTGCTTGCGGGTACGCCGGGACTCGTCCATCTCCAACCTCGTGCGCGGGTACCAGCCGAGCAGCACCTCCCGGCTGCCCGGGGTGAACCGGTGGCTGATCAGCTCGGCGGTCAGGTCCAGCCCCGGCACCCCGTCGACGGCGTCGGCGACCATGCCCAGCAGCTCGCCGTAGTGGGCCCGCCAGTCGGGCAACGGCATGATCGGGGCGATGGTCAACCCCACCGGGTAGCCGTCGAGTGCCAGCCGGCGCAGCGCGGCCAACCGGGCCGGCACCGGGCTGGTGCCGCCCTCGAAGCGGGTGCTCACCGGCAGGCAGTTCACGCTGAACCGGACCCGGGTACGACCGGCGTGCGGCAGCCCGACGAAGCCGCCGATGTCGTCGTACTTGGTGGTCCAGCGCAGCTGCACCGGGGCGTCCCAGGCGGCGAAGTGCTGCACCGCCCGCCGCCAGCTGCCGGTCAGGTGCTCCAGGGCCAGCGGATCGGTGTAGCAGGACGCCTCGAAGGTGGTGCCCTCGCCGGCCCGGCCGGCGCTCCGGCTGGTCACCGTGCCCCGCCCGGCGTAGTCGGCCAGGTTGACGAGGATGTCGTCGAGGTCGGCGTAGACCCGGGTCACCGGCGGCCCGGAGAGCGAGCCCGCGAGGTAGCAGTACTGGCAGTGCGCCGGGCAGCCCTCGGCCAGGTCGACCCGCCAGTCGGCGCTCGGCGCGATCGGTTGCAGCTTCCGGCGTGCCGGTGGGCTCACCACGATCGCCATGGTCGCCTTGGCCCGGGCGTACGTCTGCCGCTCGGTCTCCCCGCGCAGGCCGGTCAGTCGGTTGGCCCGTAGCCGTTCCACCTCGATGCCGAGCGCCTCGACCCGGTCGGCGATCCGCCGCCCGTGCGGGTGCTCCAGCGCTGCCGGGGTGGCGACCACCCGGCGGGGGGTCCACCGCCGCGCGGGACGGGCCGGGGGCGCCAGCCCGGCCAGGTCACGGGTCGGCACCCGCTCGCCGCTGGCGTCGTGCGGTGCCGGGGGTACGTCGACGGCGAGCGGCTCGTCGACGTCGATGCCGTCGGTCTGCTCCGGCCGCATCCGGTACGCATACCCGGTCGACGCCCGGACGCACGTCCGGAGCGCCCGTGCCGGCCGGGCTACCGGGCCCCGCTGCCCGGTGGGACGGGCGGACCGCCGGTCGCCGGGCCGGTCGACGCGACCAGCGCGCGCAGCGGGGTGTGGCCGGCCGCCGTGACCAGCCGGCCGACCGCCGGCCGGCTGGCCACGGTGGCGAGGCTGGCCACTGCGGCGCCGAGGACCAGGCCGGCCACGACGTCGTGCGGGTAGTGCGCGGCGATGTAGACCCGGGAGAACCCCATGATCAGGGCGGCGACCGCGGCGACCAGGCCGAGCCGGCGGGAGACGAACCACAGGGCGGCCGCGGCGGCCCCCGCCATCACCGAGTGGTCGGACGGGAACGAGAAGTCGCCGCCGCGGTCGGCGAGCACCAGGATGCCCGGGTGGCTGGTGTACGGCCGGGGCTCGTGGAACAGCGCCACGAACGGCTGGTTGACCGCCACCGCCAGCAGGGTCACCAGCGGGGCGGTGAGGGCGGCCGCCACCACCGCGGGTTCGCCCCGACGGCGCGCGCCCCACCAGCCCGCCAGCATGAGGAGAGCGAAAATCGCCACCCCGTACGCGGCGTAGTCCCGGATCGCGGCGTGCAGCCAGGGGGTGGCGACCGCGAGGCGGTTGGTCTCGTCGAAGAGCCCGATGTCCATGGGTAGCCCGTCCTCCTCCTACAATTGCTGTAGTAGAGGCTACTACTACACATTCTGTAGTGGAAGGGAGTCGGGTGAACCGGAACGGACGTCGCGGGCACGGCGACCTGGAACACGAGATCCTCGCCGCGCTCGCCGCGGTGGACACCGCGCTCACCCCTGCCCAGGTGCGCGACCGCCTCGACGCGGGGCTGGCCTACAACACGGTCACCACCGTGCTGGCCCGGCTCGTCGACAAGGGGCGGGTCACCCGGGAGCCGGCCGGCCGCGGCTACGCCTACCGGCCCGTCCGGGACCGGGCCCAGGTGACCGCGTTCCAGATGCGCCGGCTGCTCGACGACGACACCGACCGCTCGGCCGTCCTCGCCCGGTTCGTCGGCACCCTCACCCCCGAGGACGAAGCCCTCCTGGTGGGCCTGCTCGGCCGGGCCGAGCGGGACCAGCCGTGATCGTCGCGCTGGCGGTCGTGCTCGCCGCCGCCGGGGCGTACGCCCGCTGGGGTCCCTGGCTCAGCCGCGCCCTCCCACCCGCCCCGGCCGTACGCCTGCTCGCCCCTACGGGCCTGCTGCTGACCGCGACCGGCTGGTTCGGCCTCGCGGTGGCCGCCTTCACCTGGATCGGCCAGGACGCCGAGATCGCCGCCCTCGGGCCGTGGTCGGCGCAGGCGCTGCGCTCCCAGGCCCCGGTGCCCTGGGCGGTCTCCGCCGCCGCCGCGACGATGCTCGCGCTCTCCGCCGCCGGCGCCGCTGTCTTCCTGGTCCGGCGACTGCGGGCGATGCGCGTCGCGCACCGCGACTGCGGGCGGCTCGGCGCCCCCGGGGCGCTGGTGGTGCTCGACACCGATGTCCCGGACGCCTTCACCACCCCCGAGGCCTCGGGACGGGTGGTGGTCACCCGAGGGATGCTGCGCGCCCTGCCGGGCGACGAACGGGCCGCCCTGCTCGCGCACGAGCACTCCCACCTGCGGCACCGGCACGCCTGGTGGAACCTCGCCGTCGACCTCGCGGCGGCGGCCAACCCGACCCTGCGCCCCACCCGGCGCGCCCTGCACAACAGCGTCGAACGCTGGGCCGACGAGGACGCCGCCCGCCGGCTCGGCGACCGGGCGCTGATCGCCCGGGCGGTGGCCCGCGCCGCGCTGGTCCGCCAGCGCCACACCCGCGTCGCCACCACCTCAGTGGCCGGCGGAGACGTCCCCGGGCGGGTGCGGGCCCTGCTCGACCCGCCCGTCAGTCGGTGGGCCCCGGCGGTCGCGGTCCTCGCGGTCATCCTGGCCGCGTCGACGCTCGGCGCTGCCACCCTGGACCACCAGGGCGAGCGGCTCTTCGAGCACGCCGCCGTCGGGCAGCAGCCGACCGGGCGCTGATCGATCAATCCGCCCCGACCAGCCGCCGCCGGGCATCGGCCAGCCCCCGCTCGTTGTCGGCCGGGCCGGCCACCCCGGTGCGGTCGTCGGCCACGAGTCGCTGGGCGAAGTAGTCCGCCTGCACCGCCCACCGCAGCCGTAGCAGCACCGGCAGCCCCCGGTCCAGCTCGGCCCGGTCCAGCACGCCCTGAGCCAGATACGCGTCGCGCAGCGGCCCGCCGCGGTCCGGTCCACCCACGTACATCAGGGCCGAAGCCAGGTCGTACAGCAGCGGCCCGGCCAGCCCGACACCCCAGTCGATCAGCCCGCACCGCCCGGTCGCCCGGTCCAGCCGGAACGCCTCCGGCGCCGGATCGGAGTGCAGCAGGCCCCAGGTCAGGCCCGCCGGACGCAACCCCTCGTACGCGCGCACCGCCGCCGCCACGGCCGGCCGCACCCACTCCCGTACCCCGAGGTGCGCCGCGGCCGGGTCGAGCCAGTGGAACCGGTCGACTCCCGGCAGGGACACCTCCCGCAGGGCTCGGTGCACGTGGCCCAGGGTGGCGCCGATGATCCGCTGCTCCACCGGTGCGGCGCCGGTCAGCGGCTCGCCGGGCACCCAGCGCAGCAGCGCCAGCGCCCCGTCGTCCACGGCCACCACCGCATCCCCGTCCACCGTCGGTACGGCCGCCCCCGTCGCCACCCCCGTACCCTCGACGACCCGGGCCACCGCGAGGCCGGCGGCGAACCTCGCCGCCGCGCTCGCCGGCACCAGCTTCGCCACCCACCGTCGTACGCCCTGCCCGACGAACCAGGTGGCCGAGTTCATCCCGCCGTGGTGCGGCGTCACCACCGGGTCCGTCAACCCCCACTGTCGGGCCAGCACCGACCGGACCGTCGCCTCCGTCATCACCCCGGCAGTCAACCAACGGCTCCGTCGACCGGACCACCGACTTCCCGCGAATATCCATTGCGGCCGCCGGGACACCTCGCCTACCTTCAATGGGCAACGTCAAGCCGAACACCCGGGGAGCCCGCCGTGCCGCAGCACACCAGCACCGAGACCGCGCGGTCCATGCCGCGCGGCGGTGCCATGCTGCTGGGCGAACGGGCCCGGGGCCTGCTCCAGGCCCGATGCGGCTGGCGACAAGGGTGGCGGCGCGGATAGCGCCAGCGCGACAGCGCAGCCGCCCATCCCTTCGGGGACCGGGCGGCTTTTTCGTCACCCGCCCCACCGAGGGGTGTAGCTCAACTGGCAGAGCACCGGACTCCAACTCCGACGGTCGCAGGTTCGAATCCTGTCACCCCTGCATCGTGTCCCGGCCACGCCGGCGACGTCGCTTCTTCTCAACTCCATAGTGGATGGCATGAGCACGACCCCGGCCGGCGCCGAGACGCGCCGGCCGGGAAGCGACACGGGATGGCGCACCGCCACCCCGCACGGGCCGTTGGAGCAATTGGCAGCTCACCCGGTTCTCAACCGGGAGGTTTACGGGTTCGAGCCCCGTACGGCCTACGCACGACATCACGCGGTTGTGGCGCAGCGGTAGCGCGTCACCTTGCCAGGGTGAAGATCGCCGGTTCGAATCCGGCCAACCGCTCTCGCCCCGGCACCGGGGCACCAGGCCCCATCAGGGCGCCACGGGCTGCGCGCTGGGCGCAGAGAGGCCTTGCACGCCACTCCCGCCGGGTTCGATTCCCGGGCGGTCCACGAACACTCCACCGCCCCCATGAAGGGCGACACCCCGACGACCAAGGAGACGAAGATGGGATTCACCCCGCTGCCGGGCACGAAGGCCCCGGTACGGGTCTGGACCGACCCGTACGGCATCGAGCCGCAGGCCGCGCAGCAGCTGCGCAACATCGGTGCGCTGCCCTGGGTGCAGGGCGTCGCCGTCATGCCGGACGTGCACTTCGGCAAGGGCGCCACGGTCGGCTCGGTCATCGCGATGCGGCAGGCGGTCTCGCCCGCCGCGGTCGGGGTGGACATCGGCTGCGGGATGTCCGCGGTGCGTACCTCGCTCACCGCCGCGGACCTCCCCGACGACCTGGCGCCGCTGCGCTCGGCCATCGAGGCGGCCATCCCGGTCGGCTTCGCCAAGCGCGACGACCCCGTCGACCCGCGCCGGGTGCGCGGCCTGGAGCAGGGCGGCTGGGACGCCTTCTGGAAGCGCTTCGGCGAGCTGGACCGCAAGGTCGCGCAGCTGGAGAGCCGCGCCCAGCGCCAGCTGGGCACCCTCGGTGGCGGCAACCACTTCATCGAGGTCTGCGTCGAGCAGGACGGCCCCGACGCCGGGCAGGTCTGGCTGATGCTGCACTCCGGCTCCCGCAACATCGGCAAGGAACTCGCCGAGCGGCACATGGCGGTCGCCCGGGCGCTGCCGCACAACACGAATCTGCCCGACCGGGACCTGGCGGTGTTCCTCGCCGGCACGCCGGAGATGGACGCCTACCGCCGGGACCTCTGGTGGGCGCAGGAGTACGCCCGGCGCAACCGGGCGGTCATGCTCGCCCTGCTCTGCGGGGTGGTCCGGGACGAGTTCCCGCAGGTGACCTTCGGCGAGTCGATCAGCTGCCACCACAACTACGTGGCGGAGGAGAGCTACGACGGCGTCGACGTGCTGGTGACCCGCAAGGGCGCGATCCGGGCCGGGCGGGGGGACCTGGGCATCATCCCGGGGTCGATGGGCACCGGGTCGTACATCGTGCGGGGTAAGGGGAACCCGGACGCGTACTGCTCGGCGTCGCACGGCGCGGGGCGGCGGATGTCGCGGGGGCAGGCGAAGCGGACGTACAGCACCGCCGACCTGGCCCGGCAGACCGCCGGGGTGGAGTGCCGCAAGGACGCCGGGGTGGTCGACGAGATCCCCGGCGCGTACAAGGACATCACCCAGGTGATGGCGCAGCAGGACGACCTGGTCGAGGTGGTGGCGCACCTCAAGCAGGTGGTCTGCGTGAAGGGTTAGGCCGACCGGCGCCCCAGGGGGGTGGGCGCCGGTCGTACGCCCCGGTGGCTCAGCGGAGAGAGCGTCGGCCTACGAAGCCGAAGAGCCCAGGTTCGAATCCTGGTCGGGGCACGTTCCGTCGCGACGGAACCCTTGCGAGCTGGTGCAATAGGCAGCACAACCGTCTCTGGAACGGTCGATGGAGGTTCGAGTCCTCCGCTCGCAGCACCCGTCTTCGTCCTCGGGCAGCAACCAGGTTCCGACTAGTACGGCAGCCCGGGTTCGTGATGTAGATGCTGGTTGATGGATGGGTTGGGTGCGGCGGCGGTAGTGGCTGGTCCGGGCGCGTGCTTGGTGTTGGCGTCGCCGGTGTGACCAGGTCAGCCAGTGGCTGATCGGGTGGACGGTGTTGGTGATCAGCTTCGCGAAGAGGCGGCGGATTTCGGGCAGGGTCAACGGGATCTATCGCGGCTTCATCACCACGATCGGGCACGGAGGACCTGGCCGGTTCGGTGGAGCCGCCCCTTCTACGGCCTGCTCTCGATCGAGGACTGGAAATGGGCGCTGTTGGGCAGTGCGACGTCACGATGTTGGCCAGGCCGTTTCCAGCCGAGCCCGGACGGGTGTACGAAGGTTGGTTTGCTGAGGTGGCGCCGGACGAAGACGACCAGCCGTACCGCGGCACGTTGGCGCTCAGCCATCAGGGCTGCGGCGACCTGTCACTTCTCGTCCTTAATGGTCCAGCCCGCGGACGGGTGGTCGACACATCCCCAGGCATGCAGGGGCCGCGCGTTACTGCGGATCCGGACTTTCTTTCGTGGTACGAGAGGTGGTTGAGTGCAGCTCAGCGCCGTTCAGCGCGGTTGAAGGCCGTTCAGCGGACCCCGCTGCTCCCTATCTGTTCCCCCGATCCCCGTCCCCGAACAACGGCGCCAGTTCAAGCTCACTGGCCCGCCTGGCGAGTCTCGAGTTGAAGCCTCAAAGAGCGTGAAGGCCGAACGCGCAGTTCCTCCCACAGCAGCGCGCTGAACCTCTGGTACTGCCTGTGGGCCGCTGCCAGGTTGCCCTCCGCACAGTAAGCGGCGATGAGCGCCGAGTGTGCCGATTCGCGCAGGGGTTCTGCCGCGATGGCGGTCAGGGCGGCGTCGACCGCGTGGGCGTATCTGCCCAGGAGGCACAGCTGCCGGGACAGGGCTTCCAGCGCGTGGATCCTGAGCTGCCGCACGCGCTCGCGTTCCAGCAGCAGCCAGTCCTCCTCCCACCCGGGTAGCAGATCGCCGAGAAGTGGCTCCACCCGGGCATCGGCTGAACTCAGGGTGGACTCGTCGGAGATCAACCGCTCGGCCTGCTTGATCACCCGGTGCAGGTCCACGTCGACCTCGCTGCCTAGCTGGACGGTGTCCGGTAGCGCGTGGACGAGTCGGGGGTCGGCCCGGCGGATGCGCCACAGCGCGGTCCGCAGGCTGGCCTGTGCTCGAGTGACGGTGACCTGGGGCCAGAGCTCCTCGGCAAGGCCCGCACGGGCGCAGCGGGCCCCGTGCCGACGACCGATGCTGAGGTACGCAAGCAGCCGCTGGGCATGTACCGGTAGCGGCACCTCGCGGGCATTCACCCGGAGACCGAATCTGCCGAGGACCACCAGTTCAAGCGCGGAACCTGAGGGGGACGCTGGCTGTAGGCCGGGCATGGGACCACCCCCAGTGGATGCTGCGGCGCAGTGTCACTCAGATTGTTCCGGCCATGTCTCTCGCTGCGTCTAGCAGGCGTCAATGCGTAGACGATTTGTTGATGATCCGACAGTTGAGGTAGGCGGACCGTGACCGGTGTGGATCCTGACGAATGGCGAGTGCTGGTCATCCGCGCCTGGCGGGAACGTCACGGCCTGCGCATCCGGGTACTGGTCGAAGGCGAGCCGCGGCGTTGGTGGGTTCTGTCCAACCCCGTCCAAGCCGCGGCGTTGGTGCAGGCGCTCTTGACGGGGCTGGAGCCCGACGGCGAGCAGGACGACGGGCGTCATGACATCGAGTTATGACAGTGAGGGCGACCTCGTCACCCCCTGTCGTCCGACGGCGCGGCGTCCGCTAACCCGCCCGGGGCCGCTGACGCCACGAGGGCGGCCGACTCCGCATGCCCTCCCGACTCCGCAGCCTCTCCCGGTTCGGCCGACTCGCCCGATTCCTCGGATCCGTTCGGCTCCGCAAGATCGGCGGACTCGTCAAGGACGCCCTCGGGCACCTCGTCGTCGAGTTCCTCGTCTGGACGGGCCCGCGCGGACAGCAGGACGGGGAGCCGTCTCGCCGGGACCTGGCAGTGCTCGTCGTCGACCCGGGTTACCTCGAGGCGTGGTCGGCGCTGGCCGAAGAACTCGTCGCCCACGGTGGCGGTTCGTGTGCCGGGACGGTAGTAGATCTGCACGGACAAGCGCGGGTTGCGGAAAACCCAGTCGCTCCAGGCGTCGACGTTCCCGGCATACGTCGTGTCGAACGCGCCGATCCGGCTCAGTCGCGCCAGTGCGCCCTCGGTCATTGCGCGGTCACTGCGGTGGTGCACGAGGGGCTCCAGCAGGTCGTACGCCCGGGAGTGGCCGGCGATCATCAGCTCACGCACAGCCGGGGGCCGCGCGCGAAGGACGTGGCCGACATTGTCCAGGGCCTGCGCGACGAGAGCGTTGAAGGCGCGCGGCTGTCCGAGCGCGTGCCAGCGCGGGTGCCGCGGCCCGAAGGCCCGAATCCCGCCCGGGTCGGCCCAGTCCAGAGCCGGCACCAGCAGCACGACCGGCCGGTTCGACGCGTCGATCACACGGCCGAGATCGAATGGCCGATCGGTGACGAAGCCGGCGGGAATCTGGCGCGGCCGATGGCAACCGCCGAGCAGGCCGTGCGCGAAGACCAGGACGTCGACCTCGGGACGTCCCATGGCGGCGCGCGGGACGAACACGGCGACCCCCAGGCCGGGATCCGCCCCACGGAATGTCCAGAGTCGCCCGCCGAGGTAGTCGGCGACGGCATCCTCCTCAGCCGGCCGATCGCCCGCCGGGCTCCGGGAGGGTGGCGCCGACGGTGCCGAGGAGCGGGGCGGCAGGTCGGCCGGCGCCCCCGTGCCGCGGTAGATCCAGTGCCACTCCTCGCTAGCCAGTGGGCGAAAGCCGAACCGCCCCGCGTTCTCGCGGAGCCAACGATGGAACCAGGTGGCCCGCCAGCGCGCCCGGGAGGCGTCGTCGGAATCGTTGCGGATCACGTTTCCCGGGGTGCGCTGCTGGTGCAGGTCAACGGCCGTACCGCCCTGGTGATTGCTGTAACCCGGCGCCGCGATGCGGTTACCGATGCCGAACCCCTCCGGACGGGTGGCCAACATGTACGTCACGGCCTGGTCCGAGTGGGGCCCTTCGGGGATCCGCGAACGTGCCCCAACCGTGCGGTTGTAGTACTTCTCGGCGAAGTACGACCGCCAGAGCCGCAGCTGGGTCTCGCTACTGCGGTAGCCGCTGTTGACGGTGATGCGGACGGTGCGCAGCGCGTCCGGGTCACCCGCGGCCTGCGCAGCGGCCAGGTCAGCGGTGGCCGCGGCGAGGAGCTGCTCGACGGCGTCGGCGGTGGCCAGGGCCGTCCGTATGGTGGTCCCACTGATTACCCGCAGCTCGTCGTCGTGTAGGTCGCGCTGTGGTGCGCCGCTGCGGCCGCGGGCCCTGGCTAGGTGGACCTGCAGGACCCGTTCCCGGAAATCGAGCTGCTCGGGCGTTCCCCTCCAGCGGCCGGGCAAGTCGACGTCCTCCTGCGCGCTGGTGTCCATGCGGCGGGGACGCAGGAGCAGCACCCCGTACGGGAGCCGGCCGAAGACGTCGAGGATTCGGCGGCGCGCATCGCCGGCCGCCACGGGCGCCGCAGTGCGGGCATACCATCCGGCCGGGGCGTGGGCACGGTTGGTTGTGCGCCGGATCAGGTCGGTACCGATGAGCGGTGCGCACACGCCCCCGCCGGGCCGCCCGAGGGCCACCAGGATCGCGACGTCGCCCTCGCGCGGGCCCTCGGTCAACAGCTGCCCGGGCCGGGCTACGACATCGAACCGGTCACGGATCCACCCGGCCAGCCGGCCTCCGGGGCGGTACAGCAGTTCGCGGTACGCCGTTGCGGGCGCAAGCGCGAGGGGGAGGATGCCGTCAAGGTCAGCGGTTCGGTTGCGGGCAGGGTAGCCCGGTGCGTCGTTCATGGTCTCGTCCTTGCGATCGAAGCCGGGCGATCCGGCGACCAGCGTGGCGGTCAGCCGGGAAAGGTTGAGGTAGCCGCGGCCGAGCCGGCCGTCGCTCGCGGCGACGTCGACGGAGCCGAGGATCAGGGCGCGGATCTCGCCAGCGGCCAGCTGGCCGTGGGCCTGCAGGCACAACGCCACCGCGCCGGTGACGTGGGGTGCTGCCATGCTGGTGCCCGACTTGGGAATGAGCAGGCCGGGGCTGCGCAGGTAGCCGGACGGCGCTGATCGGGCCGCGAGGATGCCCACACCGGGGGCCGCGAGGTGGGGGCCGTTCCTCCCGTCGCGGGTGGGACCGGAGCTGCTGAAGGCCGCCGGCGGACGGTCTGGCCGGTTGGAATCGTAGGCGCCGACGATCAGCGGTAGGTGGCTATTGGCGATCGTGCCGAGGGTGAACCTTCGATCGCTGTCGGCGGGAAGGAATCGCGACTGGCATCCGGCGCACGAGTCGTCCCGCTCGATCCACGCGTGGAAGGGACCCGGGTTGCCGCTGACCCGCCGCAGTGTGATCTGCCATCGTCCCGCCGGCGCCCCGACCGCGAGGAAGGCATCGACATGGTGGTCACCATTGCCGGGATCACGAGCACGGTGATACAACCAGCCGACCTGACGGCCGCCGGCCTCGATTGGTGCGTCGGAGCCCAGCGGCACCACAGTGGCAGGGCCGCAGTCCGGCGGCTGCAGCTCTACGGCGAGTTCGCCGTCGCCGCCATACCAGACCTCCAGCTCGTTCGGCGTCAGATCGGTTGGCTGGGTGACGTACGTCAGCGTGCGGCTGCCGCCGACCTCCAGCCACCCGCTCGCATGGGTTCTGGCCAACCCGTAGTTGCCGGCGCTCTGGACGACGAACGTCCCTGGAGTACCGGCCAGCAACTCGTCGAAGGCGCGCTCGACGAGCAGGGTTCCGTCGTGCGGACCGGCCATCATTCCGACGCTGAGGTTGACCACCCAGGGCCGATGGCCTGCCGTCCGCGCGACGAAGTCGACCGCCTCGAGAAGCCGCACCGAGTCGCCCAGCGTGGCGAGCCCGCCGGTGGCCCGGTCGGCCAGATGGACGAACACCAGCTCCGCCTCGGGAGCCACCCCAACCGGCCCGCCGGCCCTGCCGTTTCCGGCGGCGATGTCAGCCGTGTGGGTGTCGTGCGCGCCGGAGCCGCGGTCGGCGTCAGCGGCCCAGTAGCCGAGGGCAACGTACGGGTCGTCGCTGGCCAGCGCTCGGTCGATGTCGGCGCGCCGGTGGACGATGCCGTAGCCGTAGGGCTGTGGAGCGCAGGCTCCGCCCCCGCCGCGCTGGTCCCAGACGGCCAGCAGCCGGGTGCTGCCGTCGGCGGTGGCGAAGTTCGGGTGATCGATGTCCAGCCCCCAGCCGACTACGCCGAGCACGACCCCGGCGCCGGTCAACCATCCGGCCCCCGGGTCAATTGAGTCCCGTCGGAGAGTCGCCTCCCCGCGTCCAAGGTCCCAGGCGTCGGTGGCGGCCGCCGACGCCGACGGGGGGCCGAAGGGCCGTGCTGCCTTGAGACTGACCACGTCCGGATGGGCGTGTACGGCGCGCACGGCATCGAGCGGCAGCCGGCACGTGGCGACGGTGCCGAACCGGGAGACGATGGTCACCCCGGGGATGTCCATGTCCGGCCGGCGGAGTCGGATGACAGCCTCGACCACCTCACCGCCGTCGGGCGCCCCCCGGCGTAGCAGCTCGCGCAGCGCCGGATCCATCGTCACTTGTCTATCTCGAACGCTTATTTTAACGTGATCAGAACGGGCGTCGAGATCCCGCCCGCCGTCGCGGTGATGATGACCTGGCCGGTTTTGCCGTCCACCGTCGCGATCTGACCGGTGGTGTCGTTGTGGCTCGTCACGGTTGCGCGGCTCGGGTCCAACGACTGCCAGACGACCGCAACACTCACCTGCGCGCCGTTGCGGTCACGGGGTTGTGCGATGACGAGCTTCGTGTCCCCGGCGTGGATCGAGCTGGGGGCCTGCACGTCGATGCGCGCCACGTTCGAGGACTTGCGCTGTTGGTCTCCGAAGAAGGCGAGAGCGCCCACCGCCGCGAACCCGAGCACCCGGGGGTCGGTCACCCATCCCTCCACGCCCGGGCGGCGACGCTGCGGGCCCAGCAGGAGCAGCGGCGAGGCGCGCAGGCCGGCTCGCAGGTACGTGTTGTCGGGGCCGTCGAACGACTCGATGACCTGGTTAACGATGACTGAGGCCATCGCCGCGTACTCTGCCCGGCTCATGCGACGGTGCTGGCTCGAGACGGAACCCCGGAGCCGGTCCTCGACAACCTTGTTCTCCAGGTCCAGCTTGCGGATGGCTTGCGCCGTCTGCTGCGTCGGCCGCGGGGGAACGGTCTGGACTCGTGGAGCTGTCGGGGTCCGGGCCCGGGCACGAGCCTCCGCCTCGCGCCGCTGCGCGAGGGCGATGCGGGCGCGGCGACTGCGCTCGGCGCGGGACGCCTCGCCGTACTCCTCGTCAGCGTCGCCGATGTCCTCAGCGGCATCACCGTAGTCCTCGTACTCGGCTTCACTGCTGTCCAGCCACGTCGAAGTCACGGGTCTTCCCTTCTGTTCGTTCTTCCGATCGGCGCGTCGGGATGTCCGGCGCAGTGGCCATCGCGGCGACGGCTGGCGCGACGTACTCCTGGTAGAGCTGCGGGTCCGGGACGGTCCAGCCGGGACCGCCCTCGCCGGCGCATAACCGGCATCCGGCGTCGGAACCCCAGCACTCGCAAGCACCCAACGCCGCCGCGAGCAGGACGTTCCGATCCTGCAAGGTCTGGTCGGCGGGCGCGGTCACCGTGATCGTCGGCTGGTCGGCAGCCAGCCGGCCCATCAGCTGCTCCATGACCCTCCGCCCGAAGGCCGGCGGGTCGGGCAGCGCGCGGGCGAGCAGGTTCTCCAGGTCCCGGAGCTCCGAGTCGCTCATGGCGCCTCCCCGACAGTCTCCGCCAGCTCGTAGCTGTCGGCGTCCATGAGCGTGACGTACAGCGCGTGCGAGTTCGGAGCTCTGACCACGTCGTCCGCCTCGCCGCTGTCGAACGACTCCGGGTGCACGTACGCGAGTTCGTCGGCTTGGGCGGCAGCACGACCGAACACGTCACTCAGCAAGGTCATGATCTGGGGAACCGGCACGCCGTTCACCGACCGAGTCCCGGCCCGCCCAAGCGCCAAGGACATCAGGGCCTTGAGGATGTCCGGGTGCTGCGTCAGGACCAATCCCTGGGCCGCCGCCGCCGAACCGCCGGCCACGGGACTGGCCGGTGGCGCAGCGGAAAGTCCTGCAGTCACTGTCGGGGTGGCGGCTGGAGATGGAGCGGCCCGCGGCGACGCCGCGGGGCGGGGCGCACCGGGCAGCGCATTGACCAGGGCTGACCCGAGCTCGCTTCCCACTCTCGCACCGGCCGGTCCGCCAAAGTAGGCACCGGCGGCACCTGCCGCCAACGGTGCGGCGGTGCGCACCACGCTGTTGACCGTCGGGTCTGACAGCACCTGGCCCGCCGTCTGACCAATTTGCTGCAGTGCCTTGGCGAAGTTGAAGGCTTCTGCGGCGCTCATGTTGTCCATGACCTCGGCCAGAGCATCGTCGAGGGCTTCGGGGCTGGCTCGCCGCAGGTCGTCGCGCAGGACGTCGCGCAGGGTTTCGCTCAACCGTCGATCCCCGCCGAAATCGTCGTCAACGGCCTCGTCGAAAGGGTCGTCGTACCGCACGCGGCACCTCCCAGGTCCATGCGGATTCACGGTACGGCGAACTCGTTCGCCGACCGTGAACGTCGTGTCCGCTCTCGCGTCAACGCCCCGTCGCCGTTCATATGGCGCGTCTGAGGACCTGCTGCCGGATCACGTGTTCCAGTTCGGGGCTCGTCCGCATCGCCAACGTGGGAGCCTGCATGAGGTCGGCGTCGGCGATGCAGATCGCGGCGGTGGTGCGCAACAGCTCCAGCAGGTCGCCGCGGAGCGAGCCGGTGTCGGCGGGGACCTGCACGCGGACGTGCCGGTGGCGCAGCGCGGCGGCGACCAGCTCAACCTTGCCGGGCCGGTGAATCGTCTGCGCTTTATGACCTGCGTCCTACCCCGGCGGGGAAACGAGAACGTTTCGTCCGGATCGGTGGTCAGCCGGTGGCGGCGAGGAGGACCGGGACGCTCACCACGTGCTGGCGGGAGCCGTCGCGCGGGGAGACCTCGTACACCTCGACCGTGCCCGGGCCGCCGGTGGCCGCCCGCCAGGCCACGGCGAACCGGTAGACGCCCCGGCAGCCGGTGCCGCAGCTGGCGGTGGTGAACCCGGTCCCGACCACCCGGCCGGCGCGGTCCAGGACGCGGACCGAGACGGTCGCCTCGTAGACGTCGGCGGTGCCGGCGACGGTGACCGGTGCGGTGACCCGCTGGCCGATCACCGGCGAGGTCACCACGATCGGCGCGAGCAGGTCGGTCAGGTCGGGGCGGCCCAGCACGACGTCCGCCCCGTCGCCGGTGAAGGCGACCCGGCGGACGGTGGGGAACTGGGTGAGGGTCCAGACCACCTGGGCGCGGGTCAACCGCAGGGCGCGGGGGTCCGGCTCGGCGAAGGCGGCGGGTGGCACCACGGTGGCGGTGCCGCCGGTGATCCGGGCCACCTCGACGCCGGCCGGGACCAGGGTGGCCAGGCCGGCGGCGGCCTCCGGCGGGGTGGGCCCGGCGGCCAGCTCGGCCAGCGCCAGGCGGGAGGTGGCCACGGTGGCGGGCCGGCTGCGCCGGGTGGGTACCAGGGTGCCGTCCCGGACGAACCAGAGCTCCAGGTCGACGGTGCCGGTCGGGTTCTGCGGTCCGGGCGACTCGGGGCGGGTGGGTGACGGTGCCGGTGGAGTGGGGACGGGCGGTCGGTCGGTCGACGGCGACGGGGAGGTCGGAGCGGACGATGGGAAGGTCGGGGCGGACGGCGGTGGCACCGGTGGCGGGGCGGCGGTGGGGGCCGGCCCGAGGGCGCCCGAGCGCGGGCCGGCGCAGCCGGCGGCCAGCAGGGCGAGTACGGCGAGCAGGGCGGCGAGACGTCTCACGGGTCACCCCTGGTCGAGCGGTCGGATTCGTCGGCGGGAAGCGGCTGGACGGGCACCAGGGGCAGGGCCAGCCGGAAGGTTGTGCCCACGCCGAGCCGGCTCTCGACGGTGAGCCGGCCACCGAGCAGCCGGGCGTTCTCCCGGGCGATCGCCAGGCCGAGACCGCTGCCCTGCCCGGACCGGGCCGGGTCGGCCTTGTAGAAGCGGTCGAACACGTGCGGCAGCTGGGCGGGGGCGATGCCCGGTCCCTCGTCGCTCACCTCGTACACCAGCAGGGCTCCCGCCCGGGTGACCCGCGCGCGCAGCTCGCCCTCGCCGTGGGTGACGGCGTTGCCGACCAGGTTGGCCAGCACCCGTTCCAGCCGGCGCGGATCGGTGCGCAGGATGGCGCGATCGCCGTCCACGAGGACCCGCGCCGCCCAGCCGTGCCCGGTGACCAGGTCGCGCAGCAGGCCCAGCGCGTCGACCGGCCCGACGGTCAGCGGCTCCTGGCCCGCGTCCAGCCGGGAGATCTCCATCAGCTCCTCGACCAGGGCGCGCAACCGCACCACGTCGGCGACCAGCAGCTCGGCGGCGCGCCGGGCGTCGTCGGGTAGCGCGTCGAGCTGGTCGGCCAGCAGCGAGGCCGCCGCCACCAGCGCGGTGACCGGGGTACGCAGCTCGTGCGCGACGTCCGCGGTGAACCGCCGTTCCCGCGCCTCGGCCCGGGACAGGTCGTCGATCTTCGTCTGCAACGCCTGCGCCATCTCGTTGAAGGCGGCGGCCCAGTCGCTGAACTCGTCCCGGCCCCGGACCGGCAGCCGGGTGGCGAGCATCCCCTCGGCCACCGCGCGGGCGGCCCGGCTGGCCCGACCGACCGGTTCCAGGGTGCGCCGGGCCAGGGAGTGGCCGATCACGGCGGCGAACGCCACCACCGCGACCCAGCCGATCGCCAGCGCGGTGCGCAGCTGCTCCAGGCCGCCCATCAGGTCGTCCTCGTCGGTGACCGCGTACAGCTCGGCGGTGGAGCCGGGGATCCGGCCGCCCACCACCAGCAGGTCCCCGCCGGTGCGTTCGTACCCGAGCTGTCCGTCGGCCACGGTGGCCCGCAGGCCGGGGCCGGGGGTCGGGTCGTACGCCGGGTTCGACGCCGCGCTGTCCCCGGCGATCAGCACCACGTGTCGTCCGCTGCCCTCGAAGCTGGCCAGCAGCTCGGCGCGCCGCCCGTCGGTCAGCGGCACGAACTGCCCGGCCAGCACCAGCTGGTAGCGGGCGTCGGCCGCGGCCCGCTGCACCGAGCCGTCGAGGCGGGCCTGCCGCAGCATCAGGTACGACCCGCCGGCGAGCACCCCCGCGGAGACCCCGGCGACCAGCACGAACGCCACCGTCAACCGGCGTCGCAGCCGCCCCGGCGGTACGGTGCCCGCGGCCATCGCGCCCCCTGTCAGGTCGTGGCGAGCTTGTAGCCCACCCCGCGTACGGTGTGGATCAGCCGGGGCTCGGCGGGGTCGTCGTCCACCTTGGCCCGCAGCCGCTGCACGGCCACGTCGACCAGCCGGGAGTCGCCGAGGTGGGAGTGGTTCCACACCCGGTCGAGCAGCAGCTCGCGGGTGAAGACCTGGCCGGGACGGCGGGCCAGCTCCAGCAGCAGCCGGAACTCGGTGGCCGTCAGGGTCAGCTCCCGCCCGTCGCGGCGGGCCACGAACCGGCCCGGGTCGATCTCCAACCCGCCGACGGCCAGCACGGCCTCCTCGACGACGGCGGTGGCCCGGCGCAGCGCGGCCCGTACCCGGGCCACCAGCTCCGGCAGGTCGAACGGCTTGCGCAGGTAGTCGTCGGCGCCGCACTCCAGCCCCACCACCACGTCGATGGTGTCGGTGCGCGCGGTCAGCATCAGGATCGGCACCTGGCTGGTCCGGCGGATCTCGCGGCACACCTGCAGACCGTCCATGCCGGGCAGCATCACGTCCAGCACGATCAGGTCGACCGGTTGAGCCCGCCAGGCGGCGAGGGCGGCGCGGCCGTCGACCGCGGTGGCCACCCGGAAACCGGCCCGCCGCAGACCGAGGGCGGTGACCTCCCGGATGGAGGCATCGTCCTCGACCAGCAGCACCCGGCCGTCCATGATTTCCTGAGGGTAGCCCCGGGCGGGGCCGGGACGACCCGGCGCAACGGCCGGTGACGGGGGCCCGGTCGTCGCCGGCCCCCCGTCCCGGCGGGTGGTCACTGCTGCCACTGGTGGGCGACGTCGAGCACGATCCGGCTGTGCGTGCCGGGCCCGGCGAGCACCAGCACCCGGAACGGCAGCTGCGCGCGTACGCCGACGGCGAAGGTGCTGTAGCCCTCGAACGTCCCGCCGTAGACCACGTCCCGCAGCGTCCGGTAACCGACTACGTTGGCCACGTGGTCCCCGGACCGGTGCGGGTAGCCGACCGCCGGCTCGCGCAGCGACACCCGAAGCAGCGCCCCGCCGGCGGTGTACGGCGACAGCGCCAGCCCCTGCCCCTCGGTCCACGCCGCGCCGTAGGCCACCGAGTAGCCGTCGGCCGCGCCCTCGAACTCGAAGACGAGCCGGTCGTAGCAGTCGTGCCGCCCGGCGCGGGTGGTCAGCAGCGACGCGGTGCGCAGCGTGCCGCCGGACTTGGCGGTGCTGCCCCAGGTGATGCCGCAGTACGGCGCGGTGGTCGTGGCACCCAGCGCCGTGGCGGTTGGCCGGCCGGTCGCCGTGGCCGCGCCGGTCGCGGTGAGCAGCACGGCGAGCACGACCGTCGCCACCGCACCCAGTGTCCTCGTGGATCGCATGGTTCCTCCCTGGTTCGTCCGGCCCGGATTGGGCGGGCCGCTCCAGGTCGACGGTGGGCCGCCAACTCCACAGCCACCCCACTGGCGCGTAACAGCGGGGCAACAGCCGTGAGGCTCAGGTCAGGCCACCCGGGCCACCGCGCCGGCCGGCGGCGCGGGCACCGCGTCGGGGTGCAGCACGGCGGCGATCGCCTCGACCCCGTCGACCAGCCGCGGACCGGGCCGGACCACCAGCGCGTCGGCGTCGACCGCCCAGACTCCGACGCCCGGGAAGTGCGGCGTGACCGTCGCGGCCTGCGCCACCGCGCCGTCGAGGTGGAAGCCGCAGGGGGTGACCAGCACGATCTCCGGTGCGGCGTCGCGCAGCTCCGACCACGGCACCTGCACCGAGCGGGCGCCCGGCCGGGTGGCCACCGGCTCGCCGCCGGCCGCGCGGACCAGGTCGGGGATCCAGTGCCCGGCGGTGAACGGCGGATCGGTCCACTCGACCACCGCCACCCGGGGCCGGGGTCGGCCGGCGACCGCCGCCGCGACCGCCGCGAGCCGGTCGCGCAGCGCGCCGACCAGGTCAGCCGCCCGCTCCGGTACGCCCGCCGCCGCGCCCACGGCGAGGACGCTGTCGAGGACCTCGTCCAGGGTGTACGGGTCGAGCGAGAGCACGTCGGCGCGGCAGCCCAGGTGGTCCAGGGCGTCGGCGACGTGCCCGGAGGGCAGCGCGCAGACCCGGCAGAGGTCCTGGGTCAGGATCAGCTCCGGGTCGAGGCCGGAGAGCGCGTCGGCGTGCAGGGTGTACAGGTCGGCGCCGGCCGCGAGCTGCGCCCGGACGTGCGCGTCGATCTCGCCGGGGCTCATTCCGTGGGTGTCGGTGCCGCCCACCACGACGGTCTTGCCGGCCCGGTCCGCGGCCGGCACCTCGCACTCGAAGGTCACCCCGACCAGGTCGTCGCCGAGGCCCAGGGCGTAGACGATCTCGGTGGCGGAGGGAAGCAGGGAGACCAGACGCATTGCCCCATCCTGCCCGGGGCCGCCCCCACCCTCGGGAGCGGCCCCGGGCCACCTCACTCGGTACGCAGCCCGTCCGGCCGGGTGAGCCGCCAGAGCACCGGCAGGCTCAGCCCGGTGACCAGCAGCACGGTCGCCGCGCCGAGGGCCACCGACAGCCCGACCACCGGCCAGGCGACGGTCACCGGGGCCTGGACCATCCGCAGCAGGGCCGCGCCGAGCCCCAGGCCGAAGGCGACCGCCAGGCCCAGCCCGACGAGCACCGGCACGGCGGTCTGCCAGAGCACCGACCAGCCGAGCGTGGCGCGGCGGGTGCCGACGGCCACCAGCATGGCCAGCAGCCGGCGGCGCTCCCGCAGCTGTTCCAGGGTCCCGACGAGCATGCTCACCGCGATCAGCAGCAGGGTGACCACCGCGCCGAGGTAGAGCCCACGCCGCACGTCGGTGAAGCGCGGGTCCTCGGTGGTCCGGGCGAGGACGCCGACGTACGCCGTCGGGTCGACCGTGGCGACGGTGTTCCGGACGTGCTCGAGGGCGTCCGGTTCGGCGGGGTCGAGTCGCACGAAGGCGTCGCCGCGCAGCGGGCCGAGTGACGCCGCGCGGGCCGCGCCGGGCGTGAGCAGTACCCCACCGTGCGGCCAGCCGGCGGGGTCGGGCCGGGCCGGAGCCGGCCGGGCGGCGGCCGGTATCCGCCACCCTGCCGTGCCGTCCAGGCTCAACGCGGTGCCGGCCGCGACCGTGCCGGTGCCGCGCTCGGGGGCCGGGACCAGGAACACATCGCCGTCGGCGCACCGGTCGAGCCGGGCGAACTCGGCCAGCGCGGTGCAGTCACCGATCCGCAGTTCGGTGGGGACGCGCTCCGGCTCGCCCGCGACGGCAACGGTGACCAGGGTGCCGATCACGCCGCTGACGCCGGTGGTGTCGCCGAGTCGGCGCAGCGCCCCGGCGGCGTCCGGGCCTGCGGCGAACTGCACCTGCACCTGCGCCCGGGAGGTGTCCTGGCGGGTGTCGGTGGTGAACTCGCCGGACACCCCGGCGAAGAGCATCTGCAGGCCGATGGTGCCCGCCACCGCCACCGCGATGCCGTTGACCAGCCGGGCCGAGGTGGCCGCATCCAGCTGCATCCGCCGTACCGCGAGCTGCCAGGCCACCGGGCCGCCACGCAGCCGGCGGACCAGCAGCTCGGTCACCCAGGGCAGCAGCGTGACCGTGCCGACGAGCAGCAGCACCGCGCCGGCCGGCACCTGCCACCGGGTCACCTCTCCACCGCCGGAGCGGATCCCGGTGAGCGGCAGCAGCAGGGCCAGCCCGGCGGCGGGCAACAGCAGCCGCCACCAGAGCCGGCGGCGTGTCGCCTCGCCCCGGCGGGTCACCCCGAGCGGCTCGACCACCACCGCCCGCAGCGCCACCATCGCCACCAGCACGGCGAGCGCCGGTACGGCGACGACCACGGCCGCCACCAGCGGCAGGGGCGGGTGGACGTCGCCGGCGTACACGCTGAGGTCCATGAGGGCGACCAGCGGGACGAGCTGGCGGCCGGCGGCGAAGAGCAGGCCGCCGACGGCGACCCCGAGCAGCGCGCCGGCGGCCGCCTCGCCGGCGGCGATCCGCCGGACCATCGCGGCGTCCGCGCCGACCAGGCGCAGCGCGGCCAGCCGCCGGTCGCGGCGTTCGCCGCCGAAGCGCACGGCCGCGCCGAGGAAGACGGCGATGGGCAGCAGCAGGACGACGAAGATGACGGACACCAGCAGCATCAGCACCGGGCCGAAGCCCTCGCCGGGCAGCCCGCCACCGTAGGCGTCGAGCCGGGTGGCGCCGAGGTCGGCGCGGAGCCGGTCGCTGCCGGCGTAGAAGGCGTACTCGGTCGGGCCGGCGAGCCCCTGCTCGGTGATCGTGCCGGTGACCCGGGCCCCGGCCAGGCGGGGGGCGAACAGCGCGCCGTCGGGAGAGTCGAGCAGGTCGCGCAGCGCGGGGGAGACCACCACCTCGCCCGGCGCGGGCAGCTTGGCCAGCCCCGGCGGGACGGGCGCCTCGGGCCCCTCTGGTCGGACCAGCCGGCCGCGCACCGGGCGCCCCCGGAACTCGGTGTCCACTGTGGCCACCAGCAGCGTGTTCGGGCCTGCGGCGAGCTGCTGGCCGATCCGCAGGTCGTCGCGGGCGTCGCCGCGCGCCCGGCGGTCGTCCAGTGCACCGGGTACGGCGGCGGCGAGCAGCAGCAGCGCCACGCCGATGCCCACGCCGACGGCGGTGAGCAGTGCCCGGGTCCAGCCGTCCCGCCCACCGGTGACCGCCATCCGGGCCCCCATCGCGAGGTCGGCCGTCGCGCCCCGGACGCGTCGCAGCGGGCTCACGCGACCGACTCCAGGTCGCGGGTACGACCGTCGCGCACCACCACCTCGCGGTCCGAGTACGCGGCCACCCGCGCCTCGTGCGTCACCAGCACCACCGCCGCGCCGGTCTCCCGGGCGGCGCCGGTGAGCAGCCGCATCACCCGCTCGCCGTTGAGCGAGTCCAGCGCCCCGGTCGGCTCGTCGGCGAAGATCACCCGGGGGGTGGTGACCAGGGCCCGGGCCACCGCGACCCGCTGGCCCTGACCGCCGGAGACCTCGCCGGGGCGCTTGCCCGCGACGTCGGCCACCTCCAGCCGGGTCAGCCACTCGGTGGCCCGTCGCTCCGCCTCCGGGCGGCCCAGGCGGGCCAGCCGCAGCGGCAGCGCGACGTTCTCCAGGCAGGTCAGTTCCGGCACCAGTTGGCCGAACTGGAACACGAACCCGAACGCCTCCCGGCGCAGCGCGCTGCGCGCGGTGTCGGAGAGCGTGGCCAGGTCCCGGCCGTCGAACCGGACCCGCCCGCCGTCGGGGCGGACGATGCCGGCGAGGCAGTGCAGCAGGGTGACTTGCCGGAGCCGGACGAGCCCATCACCGCCACCACCTCGCCCGGGTCGACCCGCAGCGACGCGCCGGCCAGCGCGACGGTGGCGCCGAAGCTGCGGTGCAGGTCCTCGGCCACCAGCAGCGGGGTGGCGACGGACGCCGTGCCGCCGTTCATCGCCGCACCGCCGCTCATCGCCGCACCGTCGCGGTCAGCTCGTCGAGGCGGGCGGCGGTCAGCTCCAGCCAGCGCAGGTCGGCCTCCAGGTGGAACAGCGCGTGGTCGCAGATCAGCTGCTCGGCGAGGTCGCCGTCGCGCTTGCGGCGGGTCAGCTCCCGCATCAGCCGCAGGTGTTCGGCGCGTTGGACGTCCAGCAGGTCGGCGGCGTCGCGCCCGGTGAGCAGGGCGAGCACCACCTTCGTGTAGAGGGTGCTCTGGAGGTAGGGCTCGGGCTTCTCCGGAGTGGAGAGCCACCGCCGGACGTCGGTGACGCCCGCGTGGGTGATCGCGTACCGCTTGCGGTCGGGGCCCTCGCCGGGCTCGACCGCCTCGACCTCGACCAGGCCGCCGCGCAGCAGCCGGGACAGGGTGGCGTAGACCTGGCCGTAGGCCAGCGGACGGGCGTGGCCGAAACGTTCGTCGTAGAGGCGTTTGATGTCGTAGCCGTGCCGGGGGCTGGCTTCGAGGAGGCCGAGGAAAGTCTGACCGATGGACACGCGGACGACTATACACACCGTGTATACGCGCGGTGTGTACACGGGGTGTCTATCGGTTCACGACGAGGACCCGGGCCGCAACGTCGGTCAGTCGGGGCGGCGTGCGGCGAGGGTGCGGGCGGCGGCCCGGCCGATCGCGTCGAAGGTCTCCACGGCGGCCGCCACCGCCTCGGCGCGCTGCTCGGGGTGCCACCGGTGGTCGGCGACCGCGGCGCGGAAGGCCGCCCAGTCGCCCTCCGGGTCCCGCCCTGCACGGCGGAAGAAGCGGGTCGCGCCCGGGCCGAGGCGGCGGTCCACCACGGGCGCGATGATCCGGCCCCCCAGCGCGCTGCCGAGCAGCACGTACCGGCCGCCGACCGCGCGGGCGAGGGTGTCGAAGCGGGGCGCCGCGCCGTCGGTCGCCGGGTCGCCGCCGGCGGGCGGGGTGTCGCCGGAGGCGGCGAGTTCCCGCAGGTCGGCGCGGATCAGGTCGGCGGCGGCGCCGAGCCGGTCGGCCAGGCCCAGCGGACGCCAGTCGACGGCGGCGAGGGCGTCCTCCACCGGCTGCCAGCCGGCCAGCATCCCGGCCAGCGTGGCCGCGAGGTCGGCGCGCGACCGGACCCGCCCGGGCAGGCCGAGGACGCGCTCCACCTCATGATGCTGGCGGCGGGTCCCGGGGCGCAGGGCGGCGAGCAGGTCGGGCTCCGGCGGCGGTGGCATCGGGGCAGTATGCCCGGCTCGGACTGATCCATCACCTGGCCCGGGGCCCGCCGTGACATCGGTCGCGCGGGGACCGGAAATGTGACGCCGTCCGACCGATTGACCGCGACATTGATACATGTCAGTGTTTCATTCCCGGCGTGACCGCCGCGACCCCACCCCCGGGCCGCGGGCGCCCCGTCCACCCCGTCCACCCCCACCGGCGGGACGTGGTGACGCCGGGCGTACGCCCCGTCGACCCCCACGAGGAGCCCCCATGAAGCCCAGACCCCCGACCACGGGCATCGCGCTCGCCGCCTTCGCCGCGGTGACGCTGACCCTGGCCGCGCAACCGGCCTCGGCCACCACCACGGCCCGACCGGGCACCGCGGCCGTCGCCCCCGTCGCCGCGCTCGCCGCCCCGGACATCTCGATCACCAACGTCCAGGCACACCTGACCCAGCTCAACACCATCGCCACCAACAACGGCGGCACCCGGCGGGCCGGCTCGGCCGGCTACACCGCCTCGGTCAGCTACGTGAAGTCCAAGCTCCAGGCCGCCGGCTACACGGTCAGCGAGCAATACTGCTCCACCTGCACCTACCCCGGGAACAACCTGATCGCCGAGTGGCCGCAGGGCCCCACCGACCAGGTCGTCATGTTCGGCGCGCACCTGGACAGCGTCTCCGCCGGACCGGGCATCAACGACAACGGCTCCGGCTCCGCCACCCTGCTGGAGAACGCCCTGGTGCTCGCCGCGCAGAACCCGACCATGAGCAAGCGGGTCCGGTTCGCCTGGTGGAACGGCGAGGAGCAGGGCCTGCAGGGCTCGAAGTACTACGTCAGCCAGCTCAGCACCACCCAGAAGGGCTACCTCAAGGGCTACTACAACTTCGACATGGTCGCCTCGCCCAACGGCGGCTACTTCATCAACCGGGTCACCTCCACCACGGCCGCGCCGCTGAAGGCGTACTGGGACTCGTTCGGCCTCCAGCCGGAGGAGAACGTCGAGGGGCAGGGCCGCTCGGACGACTACTCGTTCCAGAACGCCGGCATCCCCACCTCCGGCTACGCGGCCGGCGCCAGCGCCACCAAGACCTCGGCCCAGGCCAGCAAGTGGGGCGGCACCGCCGGGGCGCCGTACGACTCCTGCTACCACCGCTCCTGCGACACCACCAGCAACATCAACGCGACCATCCTCAACCGCAGCGCGGACGGCGTCGCGTACGCGATCTGGCAGCTCGCGGTCGGTGGCACCCCCACCAACGACTTCTCCGTCGCGGTGAGCCCGACCTCCGGCAGCCTCGCCCGCGGCGCCTCCACCACCGCGACGGTCAGCACCGCCACCACCAGCGGCAGCGCGCAGACCGTGGCGCTGTCGGCCAGCGGGGCGCCCAGCGGCGTCACCGTGTCGTTCAGCCCGTCGTCGGTGACCTCCGGGAACTCGGCCACGATGACCGTCAGCGCCTCGTCGACGGCCACCACCGGCACCTTCACCATCACGGTGACCGGCACCGGCTCGGCCACCCGGACCGCCACGTACAGCCTGACGGTGACCGGTACCGGCGGCTGCGCCGGTGGCCAGGTGATCGGCAACAGCAGCTTCGAGTCCGGCACCGCCCCGTGGACCGCCACCTCCGGCGTGATCACCAACTCGACCAGCCAGGCCGCCCGGACCGGTGCGTACAAGGCGTGGCTGGACGGCTACGGCAGCACCCACACCGACACGCTCTCCCAGTCGGTGACCGTGCCGGCCGGCTGCTCGACCTACACCCTCGCCTTCTACCTGCACATCGACACCGCCGAGTCGGGCAGCACCGTCTACGACAGGCTGACCGTCCAGCTCGGCACCACCACCCTGGCGACGTACTCGAACGTCAACGCCGCCAGCGGGTACGTGCTGCGCTCGTTCAACGCCGGCGCGTACGCCGGGCAGACCGTCACCCTGAAGTTCACCGGCACCGAGGACGCGTCCCTGCAGACCAGCTTCGTCATCGACGACGTGACCCTGCAGGCGAGCTGATCCGCCGGGGCGGGGTGAGCGACCGCCCACCCCGCCCCGGGCGCGTCAACCTGACGTACCGGCGGGCCGGACCGTCACGACGGTAAATGTCGTACCCGGGTCGCAGCATGTCGGCATGGCTGCCCCCGCGCTGACCCACCACAGTGGGCGACCCCGTTCCGTGCCGCTGCGCGAGCTGCGCACCCGGCTGACCCCGCTGATCGCGATGGCCGAGCTGACCGACACGGTCACCCTGGTCACCCGCGACGGCGACACCCGTCCGGTCGCGGCGATCGTGCCGGCGACCGCGGCCCGCACCGCGGCCCAGGCCCGCGCCGACGCCGAGCGGCTGGCCGCCGTCACGGCGGGCTGGGCCCGCCGGCTGGAGGAGTCGCACCGGCAGGGCGCCCGCCGGCACGCGGCCGAGCTGCGGGCCGTCACCGACGCGCTCGCCGAGGTCTGGGCCGAGCTGGACCGCCGAGTCCCGCCGGGCAGCGACCGGGAGCTCGACCGGCTGCGCGCCGTCCACGCCGACCTGCTGCGCGACTGACCCGTCGGCCGTCCGGGATCGGTCCGGTCAAGCCGCGAGGATCGGCTCGGTCAGGCCCATGGGACCAGCTCGGTCAGGCAGTGGGGATCGGCTCGGTCAGGCCGTGAAGTGCGGGTTCCCGGCGGTCAGTCGCAGCGTGCAACCGTCCGTGCCCCGCTGCATCGACACGTGGCTGCAGGACTGGTGGGTGATCCAGAGTCCCAGCCCGCCGGCCGTCGCGCCGCGCACCGGCAGCATCCCGGCGAACGGATCGCTCGGCCCGCTGCCCCGGTCGCTCACCGTCACCACGATCCGGTCCGCCCCGGTCCAGAGCCGGAACCACACCGGCGGCAGCCCGTGGCGCTCGGCGTTGGTCACCGTCTCGCTCACCGCGACAGCCAGGTCGTCGAGGTCGTCCACGGGCAGCCGGTCGGCGCCGGCGAGGTGGACGGCCTGTCGGGCCTGCGCCGGCGTCGGGTCCACCAGCTCCACCGCCGGGCTGGTGTGCTGCAACGGGTCGAGGACCATCGGCCGGTCCTCCCGCAGGTAGTCGACGGGCGGGAGGTAGTCCGCGTTCGGCACGTGCCGGCCGTCCGGCCTGGCGGTCCGTGGATGGGTGCGGACGACGTCGGCCAGCGCGGCGGACGGCGTGACCCGGGTGTCGTAGCCGCACATGCTCCACAGCGGGAAGTCGTCGTACGCGTGGTTGATCGCCGACTCGTAGCGGGCCCACCAGTCCCAGGTCGGCCCGAACAGCACGGGTTGCAGCTCACCGATGATCCGGATCTGGGTCGCCCCCGCCGCCACGTGGTCGGCCAGCAGCTGCCGGTACGACCGGATCGCCGTCGCCGGCCGCGCGTACACGTCGCCGCCGGGCAGGAAGGTGACGCCGGAGTTCCGGGGCATCGCGGCGCGCACCAGGTCGGCGTTCCGGTCGCCGAAAGCCACCATCGTCGGCTCGCCGGCGGCGACCCCGCCGGTGAGGAAGGGCAACACGACGGCGAGCAGCTCCTCGTCCGAGCCGTAGAGGACCGCCTCGTGGTAGTAGCCGTGGTGGTCGGCGGCGGCACCGGTCCTCATCGGATCGTCTCCACCCTGATCCGGTGCAGCCCCAGCAGCTCGACCAGCCGGGCGACGGGGCCCAGCGTGGTGCGCAGCAGCACGGTCGTGCCGCGCCGCTCGGCGTGCCGGTGCAGGTGCACCAGGCTGCGGTAGTCCACGAAGCGCAGCCCGTCGCCGTCGAGCACCAGTTCGGTGCCGCCCGGTTCGGGGTCGACCCGGCGCAGCGTGGTGGCGAAGAGCTCCTGGTTCGAGGTGTCGAGTTCGCCGGTGAGGACGAGGCGCCCGTCGACCTGTTCGGCGGCGTGCAGATGGAACAGCGTGCTGCCCGCGTCGGCCGCCGGGTGCACGCTGGCCAGCTCCTCGACCGCCCGGTCGTCGAGCAGCCGCCGGTCGTACGCGCAGGCCGCCGACATCGGCCGGCCGCGCATGAACCGGTCGACCAGGTGCTCGTACCGCGTGAACGTCTCGCGTTGCGCGGCGGTGCGGACCAGCGGGGAGGCCTCGGCGACCACCCGCAGCCCGGTGTGTCCGTCGGCCAGCGCCGCGTCCGTCATCGCGGCGTACGCCGCGACCTGGGCCGTCGGGTCGACCGTGCCGTCGCCGTAGGTGTCGGTGATCGACACCACCTCGGCCGCGCCGGTACGCAGCGCCGCACGGAGCCGCGGATCGGCGCTCCACCGCCGCACCACGTCCCCGGCCGGCTCCGCGCTGGCGTATTGCGCCCGCTCGCCGGCGGCGAGCCCGGCGAGGAGGTACTCCCGGGCGCGGGCGTCGAGGGTGGCCGGATCGTCGTAGCTCCAGCAGACGTGACCGGACGGCCCTTTGGGCCGAGACCGGCTGGTCACGTTGCTGTCCTCATGCCGGCAGTCTACCCGGGCGGGCCGGCGCCGCCCGGCGGCGCGGGACCACGGCCGGGACCTGCGCGGTCTACCGTGACGCCATGCCGATCACCCGCCGTCGCGCGCTGACCTGGTTGGGCGCGGCGGCCGGGGTGACGGCCGCGTCCGCCGGCGGGATCGGGCTGGTCGGGGCGGGCGTGCTGCCCGGCCGGTCGGTGCTCGACCACGCCCTCGGCCGGTGCGACGCGTCCCGCCCGTCGGACGGGCTGCGCGGCACGCCGCAGGCGGCGGTCACCGGCCGCTTCCGCTCCGTGGCGCGCCGCCGGGAGGTCGGCTTCGCGCTCTCCTACCCGCCCGGGTACGCCCCGGGCGCCCGGTTGCCGGTCTGCCTGGCCCTGCACGGGTACGCCAGCGACGCCGCCGCCGCGGTCGGCAACGGGGACTATCCGGCGTTCCTGGCCGGGGCGGTCGCCACCGGTGCGCCGCCCTTCGTGCTGGCCGCGGTGGACGGTGGGGACGGGTACTGGCATCCGCACGCCGACGACGATCCGCTGGGCATGCTCACCGACGAGTTCGTGCCGCTGCTGGCGGCGAGGGGGCTGTGGACCGACCGGCTCGCGGTGGCCGGCTGGTCGATGGGCGGCTACGGTGCGCTCCTGGCCGGGCTGACCCATCCGGACCGGTTCCGACTGGTGGTGGCCACCTCCCCGGCGATCTTCCACTCCTATGAGGACGCCCGCGCGGTGAACGCCGGCGCGTACGACTCGGCGGCGGAGTGGGACCGCTACGACATCTCCGGCCGCACCGCCGAGCTGGCCCGGTTGCCACTGCGGGTGGCTATCGGCGCCGCCGACCCGTTCACCCCGGCCGTCCGCGCGGTCCGGGACCGGCTGCCCGACCCGGGGCTGGTGCAGATCTCCACCGGCTGCCACGACGGCCGGTTCTGGGTGTCGGTCGCGCCTCAGCAGGTGCGCGCGATCAGCTTTGCGCTGGCCGACTGACCGATGCCGGTGGGCCCGTCGTCGCCGGCGCCGGCTCGGGCTGACGCGGCGGCGCGGCGGTGGGTCGGCGCATGGTGCGCCACGGCCCGCCCAGCAGCGGGGTGAGCACCACCAGCAGGTAGCAGGCGCCGACCGTGACCAGGGTACCGGTGGTGCCGTACCGGTCGGCGGCCAGGCCGGCGCCGAGCGCGCCGAGCGGCATGGCCGCCCAGCAGCCCGCACCGATCACCCCGTAGACGCGGGCCCGCATGTGGGCAGGCACCCGTTCCAGCTCGACGGCCCCGATCAGCGGGTTGATCGCGCCGGCGGCGAAGCCGGCCACCGCGAAGACCGCGACGACCACGGGGAGCGGGGGAGCGGCGGCCAGCGCCCAGAACGGGGGCCCGCCGGCGACGGCGAACGCGGTGACGAGGGTGGCCCGGCGGGGCAGCCGGTGGCCGACCGCGCTGAACAGCAGCGACCCGACCAGCGCCCCGCCGCCCATCGCCCCGACCAGCAGGCCGAACGCCGCCGGTCCGCCGAGTTCCCGGTCGGCGACCACCGGCAGCAGCACGTTGCTCTTGGCCGCGTCGAAGCAGTTGGTGACCAGGATCAGCAGCACCATGGCGCGCAGCAGCGGCTCCCGGGTCAGGAAGCGCAGCCCAGCGGCGAGGTCCCGCCAGTAGCCGGCGGACTCCTCGACGGCGGCGTCGGCGGGGCGCAGGCTCCGGGGCACCAGCAGCGCGACGGCCAGCGCGGAGACCGCGAAGGTGGCGGCGTCCACGGCGAGCACGGGCAGCGCACCGATCGCGGCGACCAGCAGCCCGGCCACGGGCGCGCCGAGCAGCCGGGCGCCGCGCTCGGTGGCCTCGAACCAGCCGATCGCCCGCTCGATGGGGATCCCCGCCGCGCTCGCGGCCTCGGGGAGCAGGGCGGTGCGCGCGGTCTGCCCGGGGGTGTCGAGCAGGCCGCTGGCGAAGACCAGGCCCAGCAGCGCCCAGAACGGCAGGCCGACGGTGGCGTCGAGCAGCGGTACGGCGGCGACCGTGCCACAGGAGATCAGGTCCGCCAGGACGCTGGACCGGCGGTAGCCGATCCGGTCGACGAGTACCCCACCGAGCGCGCCGCCGAGGACGACCGGCGCGGTGGCGAAGGCGCCGGTCAGGCCGGTCGCCGCCGGGGAGCCGGTCTCGGCGAGGACATAGAGCGGCAGCGCGATGAGGGTGAGCATGTTGCCGGTCAGCGAGACGGCGTGCCCGACGAGCAGACCGGTCAACGGCCCCCGGCGGCGGGGTCCGGGGGTCATCGCGGGTCCCGGAAGGCGTGGTACATCAGCGTGACGGTACGGGCGTCGGGCCGGGCGGGGTCGCTGCGGGCCTGCCAGCGCGCCGTCAGCGCTTCCAGGTCGGCCCGCAGTTCGACCAGCTCGTCGCTGGTCAGGTGCAGCCAGGAGTCGCTGCTGGTGGTGCCGCGTACCCATTCGGGTTCGAGGGTGGACTCGGCATCGAGGTAGCCGCGCAGCCGGTCCACGTACCGCTCGAGGACGGCCCGCCTCAGCAGGTCGGAGGCGGCCCGGCGTTCGGGGTCGGCGAAGACATCCATCAGCTCCCACTCGGTGCGCTCGTGGGCGGCGCGCCACCATCGTTCGCGGCGGCTGCGGGCCAACTCGGGGGCCTCCCGGACGAAGCCGTGCTCGGCGAGCCGGCCCAGGTGGTAGCTGACCGAGCCGACGGCCTCGTCGACGACGTCGCTGAGCATCCCGACGGTCTGCGGGCCGCGCCGCCGCAACTCACCGAGCAGGCGCAGCCGGGTGGGGTGGGCCAGCGCGCGCATCGCCCGGGGATCGGTGAGGTGCAGCGTCGTCGGTTCCTCCGTCATGCGCGTCACGCTACACGTACAAGAAACGTCGTACAAGACTTCTTGTGGTCGCCGGGAATGCGGGCGGCGTACCGGTGGGGTGACAATCCAGCGGTGACGCGAAACCCAGGTGGGGCGGTCCGCCACATCGCCACCCCGGCACCGGTCGTCCGGCACCGCGGGCGCGTCGCGGACGGGCTCCGGTGACCGCTACCGTCGCGCTGGGGTTCGCCGTCGCCGCCGCCGTCGGCTACGGGGTCGGCTCGGTCCTCCAGGCCGTCGGCGCCCGGCGCGGCCGCAGCACCCTGCGCGCCCTCGGCCACCCCCTGTACCTCGCCGGGCTGGCCTGCGACACGCTGGCGTTCCTCGCCTCGCTGGTCGCCCTGCGACGGTTGCCGGTCTACGAGGTCCAGTCGGTCACGGCCGGCTCCCTGGCGGTCACCGCCGTGCTGGCGCGGATCGTCCTGGCGGCCCGGCTGCGTCGCCGCGACACCGCCGCCATCGCGGCGACCGTCGCCGCCCTGGTGGTCATCTCCCTCTCGGCGGGCGCCGAGCGGGCGGTCGTCCCGTCCGTGGCGTTGGCCACGGGGCTGGCTGCCGCGGCGGTGGTGACCACCGTGGCCGGCGTGGTGGCGGCGCGCCGGGCGTCGCCCGTGCTCAGCGCGGCACTCGCCGGCGCCGCCTGGGCCGTCACCGCACTCTGCGCCCGGGCCCTCGTGCTGCCGGCGGACCCGCTGGGCCGGCCGCTGGCGGCGGTCTGGGAACTGGCCCTGGACCCGATCCTCTGGGGCCTGCTGGTGTCGGGGGTGGCGGGGACGCTGCTCTACGCCCACTCCCTGCGGTACGGGCAGGTCGGGCCGGTCACCGCCGTGCTCTGGGCGGTCGAGGTGGTCGCCCCCTCGGTCGCCGGCGTCCTCCTGCTCGGCGACGGCGTCCGCGCCGGTTGGCTGCCGTGGGTGGTGGCGGCGCTCCTGGTGACGGTGGTCGCCGCGGTCGTCCTCGCCACCGCGCCCGCGACGGTCAGCACGGCGGCGGGGACGTGACGTCAACCGCCGCCAGCGGCGCGCCGGTCAGGCCGGACGACCGGGACGGCGGCCCTTCAGGCGGCGGCCCAGCTCGCGGGCGATCTCCCGGTTGGCGTCCCGCTCGGCGAGCACCTGGCGCTTGTCGTACGACCTGCGGCCCCGGGCCAGGGCGATCTCGACCTTCGCCCAGCCGTTGCTGAAGTACATCGACAGCGGCACCAGGGTCACCCCGCCGTCGCGCAGCTTCTCCAGGATCCGGTCGATCTCCACCCGGCGCAGCAGCAGCTTGCGGGTCCGCCGGGGCTGGTGGTTGGTCCAGGTGCCGTAGCCGTACTCGGCGATGTGCAGGCCGTACAGCATGATCTCGCCGTCGCGCTCCTGGGCGAACGCGTCGACCAGCGACACCCGTCCCTCGCGCAGCGACTTGACCTCGGTGCCGGCCAGCACGATCCCCGCCTCGTACGTCTTGAGGACGGTGTAGTCGTGGCGGGCCTTCTTGTTGGCGGCGACCAGCTTCCGCTCGGTGTCCCGCGACACGACCAGCACCCCTTCCGGACGACTTGTTACCCCGGTGCACCCTATCCGGGCGGCGGTTTCGCCGGCGGCGACGCCCGCGTACGACGGCCCTCCCCGCCCTGATGCGGTTCTCGATCAACCAGGGGTGCCCGTGACGTCGCCGGGGTGGCAGACTCCTCCCATGCCGCAGCCGCACATCATTCCGCCCGAGACGGCCGACTGGACCTTCGTCATCGAGGACGGGTGCGCGGAGTGCGGGTTCTCCCCGCAGGACGTGGCGACCACCGGCGACCGCCTCCGGGGCACCGTCCCGGTCTGGCGGGAGGCGCTCGCCCGCGCCGACGCGGCCCGGCGTCCCGAGCCCACCGTCTGGTCCCCGGTCGAGTACGCCTGCCACGTCCGGGACACCTGCCGGATCTTCCGGGGCCGGTTGGAGCTGATGCTCGGCCAGGACGACCCGGTCTTCCCGAACTGGGACCAGGACGCCACCGCCGTCGAGGACGACTACTTCCACCAGGCGCCGGCGGAGGTGGCCGACCAGTTGGCCGTCGAGGCGGCGGCGACCGCGGCGGCCTTCGACGCGGTCCGCACGGAGCAGTGGGACCGGCCCGGCCGGCGCAGCAACGGCTCGGTCTTCACGGTACGGACCTTCGCGGTCTACTTCCTGCACGACGTCGCCCACCACGTGCACGACATCCGCCGTCCCCGGCCGGAGCGCTGACGCCGGCCGGCCGCGTGGCACGCCGGCCGGCGCCGCCGGGGTCCGGCGGGCGGCCGGACGGGTGGGTCCGCCGGCGACGCCGACGGACTCCGTCGAGGCTCAGACCCGGCACTGCCAGGAGTACGCCTCCCGGAAGCTGACGAATCGTTCCACCGTCGCGTACCCGAAGGTGGTCTCCCCGCAGGCCGCGAGCACGTCGACGTCGGAGTAGGTCGGCCCGCTGCGGCGGTAGGAGACGCACCGCCAGTCGTAGCCGGTCGGACCGACCAGCGCGGCGTCGGAGTGCCCGGTGGCCGCGGCAGGCCGCGTCGAACGCCAGGTCGGTCCAGCGCCCGTCGGCGGTGGCGTGCGGCGGGGCGGCGCGGGTCAGCGGTCGCACGGCCACACGCCGCGGAAGCTTCCGGTGAGGTCGCGGACGGTCTGCACGGTGCCGGCGGCGGCAACGGTGAGCCGCCGGTTGTCGATGTCGAAGCAGCCGGCGTCGCTGTCGGTGTAGTCCTGCTCGACGTGGGCCCAGTCGCCGAGGGTGTACTTGTATCGAGTACACCGCGCGGTTCCGCGACGACCTCGCCGGCCGGCCGTGGGAACGGGCGATCCTGGCCGGCTTCGCCGAGACGGTCCTCGCCGCCGGCGGCGGGCCGGTGCTCGACGTCGGCTGCGGCCCCGGCCGGATCACCGGCCACCTGCGCGACCTCGGCCTCGACGTCGCCGGCCTCGACCTGTCGCCGGGCATGGTCGCGCAGGCCCGGGCCGCCCACCCCGACCTGCGGTTCAGCGAGGGATCCATGCTGGACCTCGACCTGCCCGACGGCGCGCTGGCCGGCCTGGTCGCCTGGTACTCGGTCATCCACGTCCCGGACGAGCTGCTGCCCCGGGTCCTCGCCGGCTTCCGCCGGGTGCTCGCCCTCGGCGGAAACGCGCTGCTGGCCTTCCAGGTCGGCGACGAGGCCGTACACCGCACCGACGCCTGGGGCGAGCCGGTCTCGCTCGTCTTTCACCGGCGCCGCCCCGAGCGGGTCGCCGAGCTGCTGACCGAGGCCGGGCTGGAGGTACGCGCGACGATGTGGCGGGCGCCGGACGAGCTGCTCGGCCGCCCCGAACCCACCCCGCAGGCGTACCTGATGGTCCGGCGGCCGGCCGACGACCGGGTGTGACGGGCCGGCCACGGATGCTCGTATCCTGTCCCGCGGAACGTGACGTACGCATGAGGAGGTTGGTGTGAGCGGTCGGACCGAGACGCTGGAGTTCCAGGCGGAGACGCGCCAGCTGCTGCAGCTGATGGTGCACTCCATCTACTCGCACAAGGACGTCTTCCTGCGCGAGCTGATCTCCAACGCCTCCGACGCGCTGGACAAGCTGCGGCTGGAGTCGCTGGTCGACAAGGACCTCGACGTCGACACCTCGGACCTGCACATCGAGCTCGACGTCGACGCCGAGGCGCGGACGCTGACCGTCCGGGACAACGGCATCGGCATGTCCCGCGACGACGTCGTCTCGCTGATCGGCACCATCGCCCGCTCCGGCACCGCCGAGCTGCTGCGTCGGCTGAAGGAGTCCAAGGAGGCGGCCAGCCAGGACCTGATCGGCCAGTTCGGGGTCGGCTTCTACTCGACGTTCATGGTCGCCGACCGGGTCACCCTGCTGACCCGCCGCGCCGGTCAGGCCGAGGGCACCCGGTGGGAGTCCACCGGCGAGGGCACGTACGTCGTCGAGACGGTCGACGACGCCCCCCAGGGCACCGCGGTGACCGTGCACCTCAAGCCGGCCGACGACGAGGACAACCTCTTCGACTACACCGACCGGGCGAAGATCCGCGAGATCGTCAAGCGGTACTCCGACTTCATCGCCTGGCCGATCCGTACCACCGTCCCCGGAGCCGACGGCGCCGAGCCGACGGTCGAGACGCTCAACTCGATGAAGGCGCTCTGGGCGCGGCCCCGCGACGAGGTGGCCGCGGAGGAGTACCGCGACTTCTACCGGCACGTCGCCCACGACTGGACCGACCCGCTGGAGACCATCCACATGCGGGGCGAGGGCGTCTTCGAGTACGAGGCGTTGCTCTTCATCCCCGCGCACGCCCCCTTCGACCTCTTCATGGCCGACGGCCGGCGCGGGGTGCAGCTCTACGTCAAGCGCGTCTTCGTGATGGACGACTGCGCCGCGCTGATGCCGAACTACCTGCGCTTCGTCAAGGGCGTGGTGGACGCGCACGACCTGTCGCTGAACATCTCCCGGGAGATCCTGCAGCAGGACCGGCAGATCCAGATCGTCCGCCGGCGGCTGGTCCGCAAGGTCCTCGCCACCGTGAAGGAGCTGCGCACCGCGCACGCCGAGCGCTACCGGACCTTCTGGGCGGAGTTCGGCCGGGTGGTCAAGGAGGGGCTGCTGGAGGACCCGGACAACACCGAGGCGATCCTCGACGTCGTCTCCGTCGCGTCCACCCACGACCCCGCCGAGCTGACCACCCTGCACGACTACGTCGCGCGGATGAAGGAGGGCCAGAGCGAGATCTACTACGCCACCGGGGAGACCCGGGCGACGCTGGAGAACTCGCCGCACATGGAGGCGTTCCGGGCCCGGGGGTACGAGGTCCTGCTCCTCACCGACCCGGTCGACGAGGTCTGGGTGGAGCGGGTCGGCCAGTTCGACGGCCGGCCGCTGCGCTCCATCGCCAAGGGCCAGGTCGACCTCGACGCCGCGGCGGAGGGTGCCGACACCGCCGAGCGGGAGCAGCGCGCCAAGGAGTACGCCGCCCTGCTCACCTTCCTCGGCGAGGCGCTCGCCGACAGCGTCAAGGAGGTCCGGCTCTCCTCCCGGCTGACCACCTCACCGGCCTGCGTCGTCGGCGACGCCCACGACATCACCCCGACGCTGGAGAAGATGTACCGCGCGATGGGTCAGGAGCTGCCGCAGGTCAAGCGGATCCTGGAGCTCAACCCGACCCACCCGCTCGTCACCGGGCTGCGCGCCGCGCACGAGCGGGGCGACGACAGCGCGGCGCTGACCGAGACCGCCGAGCTGCTGTACGGCATGGCGCTGCTGGCCGAGGGCGGCGACCTGGCCGACCCGGCCCGGTTCGCCCGGGTCCTCGCCGACCGGCTGGCCCGCGCCCTCTGACGCGACGGCCCCGACCGGGCGTCCGCCCGGTCGGGGCCGCGCTCAAAAGCTCACCCGGGCGCCCATCGCGGCGCCGGGCGGGCTGGTGTCGGTCGGCGGCGCCGCCGTCCTGCTGTCCGGAAACGGTCAGTCCGAGGCCCACGCCGGACGGTGTCGGTGGCGGCCGGGCGGCAGAATGCGGTCATGCGGGGGGTGACGGGGCGAGGGGCGGCCGTGGCCGCGGGAACACTGCTCGCGGCGGCGCTGCTCGCCGGCTGCGGCTGGGCCGAGGTAGATGACGCGGAGACGCTGGCCCGGCGGGAGGCGCGCGGGCGACTGGACGAGCTGACCGCCGCGATCGAGCGGGGGCGACTCTGGGAGGTCGACGAGTTCGGCCGAGCCGTGCAGGGGCGTCCGGAGCTGGAGCTGATGGCGCTGGACGGCACCGACCGGGCCGGCGGTGTGTCGATGGTGGTGCGTACGCACGGCGAGGCCACCACGACCGACTGGTCCGGGTCGGACAGCGGGCACGCCGAGGTGACGCTCTGCTACCGGCTGGCGTACCGGGCCGAGGGGATGGAGCCGGTGACCGAGGTGGACTGCCCGAGGACCCCACCGGTGACCCCTCGGCCGGCCGCCACGCTTCCGCCCGACCTCACCGAGCGGCTGCGCCGGGAACTGCCCACCGGGTCTGCGGCGACCGAGGCGTCCGTCGGCGCGTACCTCGACCGGCTCCGCCTCGACCCCCGGGTCCGCCGGGACGTCGCGTCGTACGGCGGCAGCGTGGGGCTGGCGCTGCGCGCGGACCGGCGGGGTAGCTGCCTGTTGGCCAGAGTGGTGGGTGACCGGGTGGAGGTCTGGAGTCCCAGCCGGGTGCAGCTCCAGCCGGGGGAGCTCACCTGCTCGGGGCGGACGGCAGCCGCCGGTCAGGGCCAGCGCTCGCCGCACTGAGCAGGGCATTGTCCGACCTCGTGGCGATGGCGCAAGTGGAGAGAGCCGGCCCTCGCCTGACCGGGTGAAGAACTTCACAAGAAGTGGGCAAATCGCCGAAACGCCTCCTAACGTCGATCCGGTCCGCCTTCGCGGACACCACGGTCGGTAACGCCTAATCCATGCCGCCGACGGTGGGACCTTGTCAGCTGGGCATGGAGCGGGGGACCCACACGTTCCTCGGTGCACGTCACCTCGGGGTGAAGCCGCCTGCGGCGGCCGGGCTCCTCGGCCCGAACCCGACAGCTCACCTCGTCGGCGTGGAGGAGCACAGATGTCAACTGCACACACCGCCCGTCACCGACGGGTCAGCTCGCGCCGCGTCGCCGTCGGCACGCTCGCCGTCGGCGCCGTCACCGGCGTCGCCGCGGTCCTGGCGCCGGCCGCCCCGGCGAGCGCCGCCAGCGTCAACTGGGACGCGATCGCCCAGTGCGAGTCCGGCGGCAACTGGCACATCAACACCGGCAACGGCTACTACGGTGGCCTGCAGTTCTCGGCGGGCACCTGGTCCGGCTACGGCGGCAAGAAGTACGCCTCCCGCGCCGACCTGGCCAGCCGGGGCGAGCAGATCGCGATCGCGGAGAAGGTGCTCGACGGTCAGGGCATCGGCGCCTGGCCGGTGTGCGGCAAGAAGGGCGGCTCGACGAAGAGCTACTCCACCTCGGAGAAGTCGTCGTCGCGCAAGTCCGAGCGGTCGGAGAAGTCCGAGCGGCGCACCGAGCGGGCGACCACGAAGTCGGAGCGGTCGTCCGACCAGCGGCGCAGCAGCCGCAGCGAGCGGCGTAGCGCCCCGGCGTCCAGCGGGGACAGGTACGTGGTGCGCGCGGGTGACACCCTGTCGGAGATCGCCGACGCGAAGGACCTCGCCGGTGGCTGGCAGGCGCTGTACGAGCGCAACAAGCGCGTCGTCGGCGCCGACCCGGGCCTGATCTTCCCGGGTCAGCAGCTCAGCCTCTGACGCCCGTCCCTCCCCGAGGGCGCACCACCGCGCGAACGACGACGCCCGGCCGGATCCACCCGGCCGGGCGTCGTCGCGTGCGGCGACCCCCTGGACGGGCGGCATGCCGGCTACTGGGCGACCACCCGCCCGGCGGCGGATAGGGTTGACCCTGGTGTGCCGGGAAGTCTGGTCGGCGATGGATGACGCGACCCCTGCCGACGAGGAGTTTCCGTGACCGACGCCGACCGGCGCCGTGCCAACCTGTTCGCCCGCCGCTCCTGGGGCGAGACCAGCCGCATCTCCGCCATTCTCCGCAAGGAGACCGTCGGTGGGGCACTGCTGCTCGCCGGTGCGCTGCTCGCCCTGGTCTGGTCGAACTCCCCCTGGTCCGACGGATACCAGTCGGTGCGGGACCTCCGGGTCGGCCCGGCGGCCCTGCACCTCGACCTGACCCTCGCCACCTGGGCCGCGGACGGTCTGCTGGCGACCTTCTTCTTCGTCGCCGGGTTGGAGCTCAAGCGCGAGTTCGTCGCCGGTGATCTCCGTGATCCCCGCCGGGCGGCGGTGCC
Source organism: Micromonospora sp. BS32 (assembly GCF_059089345.1). NCBI lineage: Bacteria > Bacillati > Actinomycetota > Actinomycetes > Micromonosporales > Micromonosporaceae > Micromonospora > Micromonospora sp. BS32. The sequence goes on along the minus strand of NZ_JBSSHR010000025.1, from coordinate 19,259 downwards.
GGTGGCGGCCGCGGTCGGCGGGGTGGCCGTACCCGCGCTGCTGTTCACCCTGATCGCGGCGGGCGCCGGGGGCGGCGCCGCGAAGGGGTGGGCCATCCCGACCGCGACGGACATCGCCTTCGCCCTCGCCGTGCTGGCCGTGGTCGGCCGGTTCCTGCCCTCGGCGCTGCGCACCTTCCTGCTCACCCTGGCCGTCGTGGACGACCTGCTGGCGATCGTCATCATCGCCATCTTCTACACCTCGGGCCTGTCGGTCGCGCCGCTGCTGGCCGCGCTCGTCCCGCTGGCCGTGTTCGCCCTGCTGGTGCAGCGCCGGGTGCGGTCCTGGTGGCTGCTGCTGCCGCTGGCGGCGGTCACCTGGGTGCTGGTGCACGAGTCGGGGGTGCACGCCACCGTCGCGGGCGTCCTGCTCGCGTTCACCGTCCCGGTGATCCGCAGCGAGGCGGCCGGCGGCCCGGACGCCGGGCCGGGGCTCGCCGAGCACTTCGAGCACCGGTTCCGACCGCTCTCCGCCGGCGTCGCGGTGCCGATCTTCGCGTTCCTCTCCGCCGGGGTGACCATCGGGGGGCTGGCCGGCCTGGCGACCGCGCTCACCGACCGGGTGGCGGTCGGCATCGTGGTCGGCCTGATCGTCGGTAAGCCGGTCGGCATCATGGTCGCCACCTGGCTGGTGTCCCGCTTCACCCGGGCCGACCTCGACGAGGGCCTGAACTGGCTGGACGTGCTCGGGCTCGCGCTGCTCGGCGGGATCGGCTTCACCGTCTCCCTGCTCATCGGTGAGCTGGCCTTCGGCCTGGGCAGCGAGCGCGACGACCACGTGAAGGTGGCGGTGCTCGCCGGTTCGCTGCTCTCCGCGCTCCTCGCTACCGTGATCCTCCGCGCCCGCACCCGGGTCTACCGCCGAGTGCACGAGGCCGAGACGATCGACCGCGACCAGGACGGCGTACCGGACGTCTACCAGCCGCACCCGGACCGGCCCGACGGTCACTGACCGGAACGACGGCCGGCCAGCCGCCCCACGCGGCGTACTGCGGGCGTCGGCGGCCGGGCGTCGACGGCTGTCCCGCTAGCTGCCGCGTCGGGCGATCCGCACGCCGAGCGCCACCGCCCCGATGACGAGCAGGCCGCCCAGCAGCTGGAGGCCCGGCGAGTCGTCGGCCTCCCCGTACACGATGCCGGCGACGCCGACCGCGACGGCGAGGATGGCGAGAACGGCGAGGAGGTACGTCGCCGGTGATCCCCGCTTCATTCCTCGACCCACTCGAGCAGGTCACCGGGCTGGCAGCCGAGCACCCGGCACATGGCTTCCAGGGTGCTGAACCGAACAGCTTTCGCGCGACCGTTCTTCAGTACCGCCACGTTCGCCGGCGTGAGCCCGACCCGCTCGGCGAACTCGCCCACACTCATCTTGCGTTTGGCCAGCTCGACGTCGATGCGTACGACGATGGGCATCAGATCACCGCTTCCATGTCGGTGCGCAGGGTGGTGGCCTGCCGCAGCAGCGCCCGCATCACCACCATCAACAGCCCGAGCACGGCGACACCGATCAGCATCAGGAACAGCAGGAGCGGCAGCCCGGGGTCGTCGGCACGGAAGCCGATGTAGAGGAACACGCCCAGGAGCACCACCCACGCGGCCGCGATGGCCCACACGATCGCGTCCACCCAGCCCAGCGAAGCCTGGGTGAAGATGCGGTCCTTCTTGACCAGCGTGAGCAGCTTCCAGGTGGAGACGATCACCACCTGCACGCAGAGCACCCAGAACACCGACACGGCGGTCAACGGCCACCTCAGGTACGCGAGGTCCGGGGACTCCTCGGCCATGTACCTGAACTGCCCGGGTAGCGAGAAGGTCTGGAACATGACCAGGATCCCGAACAGCAGCACGAGGAAAACTCTGAGCGGGCCTACCGCTCGATGCTCGGTTAACATGCATCGAGTCTCGCTCGCAACCTATCGAATGTCAATCGGTCCGGCCGCCATGTGCCGTGCCGGCTACGACGACGAGCGCGACCCCGCCGGGTACGCCCGGGTCTCGGCCGCCTTCACCGCCGCCCACACCGGCTGCCCGGGCGCCAGCCGGAGTTGTGCCGCCGCGGCGGGGGTGACGTCGGCGGCGGCGGTGACCGGGCCGGTGAGCTGGACCCGCAGGTTGTCGCCGTGCCGCTGGACCCCGGTGACCGTGGCCGGCCAGGTGTTGCGCGGGCTGCCCTCGGGGCGGTGCGGGTGCAGGGCCACGGCGGTGGGCGGGAAGACCACGAAGGCGTCCCCGTCGAGCCGGTCGGCGGTGGCGACGGCGAACCCGTCGGCGAGGTGCACCACGGTCCCGTCGGCGCGCCCCCGGTAGAGGTTCAACCCGACCAGCCGGGCCACGTAGTCGGTGCGCGGGCGGGCGGTGACCTCCGCCGCGTCGCCCTCCTGCACCACCCGGCCGTTCTCCACGATGACCAGCCGGTCGGCCAGCGCCAGGGCGTCCAGCGGGTCGTGGGTGACCAGTAGGGCCGCGCCGGTGTGGTCGGCCAGGTGCCGGTGCAGCTGGGCGCGGGTGTCCAGCCGGGTCCGGGCGTCCAGCGCCGCGAGCGGCTCGTCGAGCAGGAGCAGAGCCGGGCGTACGGCGAGCGCCCGGGCGAGGGCGACCCGTTGGGCCTGCCCGCCGGAGAGCTGCCGGGGCCGGTGCCGGGCGTGTGCCGCCAGGCCGACCCGGTCCAGCCACCCGGCGGCCCGGTCCCGCGCGGCCCGCCGGTCCAGACCCTGCCGGCGGGGCCCGAACGCCACGTTGTCCAGCGCGGTGAGGTGCGGGAAGAGCAGGTAGTCCTGGAAGACCACGCCGACGGGGCGGCGCTCCGGCGGCACCCACGCCCGCCGGTCCGGCCGGTCCAGGTCCACCGCGTCGAGGCGGACGTGCCCGGCGGTGAGCGGCTGCAACCCGGCGAGCGCCCGCAGGGCGGTGGTCTTGCCCGCGCCGTTCGGGCCGAGCAGCGCGACCACCTCGCCGGCGCCGACCTCCAGCCGCACGTCGAGCCGGAAGCCGCCCCGGTCGACCACCAGGTGCGCGTCGAGCAACGGGCCGGTCACGGGCTGGTGATCCAGCGGTCGCGCAGCCCGGCGAGGATCGCGACCGACACGGTGAGCAGGATCAGGCTGAGCACGATGGCGGCGTCCACGTCGGTCTCCAGCGCCAGGTAGACGGCGAGCGGCATGGTCTGGGTGCGCCCGGGATAGTTGCCGGCGAAGGTGATGGTGGCGCCGAACTCGCCGAGCGCCCGGGCCCAGCAGAGCATCGCGCCGGCGGCCACGCCGGGTGCGACCAGCGGCAGCGTGACATGGGTGAAGGTGGTCCAGCGGCCGGCGCCGAGGGTGGCCGCGGCCTCCTCGTACCGGCTGTCGGCGCCGCGCAACGCCCCCTCCACCGCGATGATCAGGAAGGGCATCGCGACGAACGCCTCGGCGAGCACCACCCCGGTGGTGGTGAACGGCAGGGTGACGCCGAAGGTGGCGTCCAGCCAGCCGCCGAGCGCCCCGTTGCGGCCGAACACCAGCAGCAGCGCCACACCACCGACCACCGGCGGCAGCACCAGCGGCACGGTGACCAGGGCGCGGACCACCCGCCGGCCGGGGAACTCCACCCGGGCCAGCAGCCAGGCCAGGGGTACGCCGAGCGCCAGGCAGAGCAGCGTGGCGAGGGTGGCGCACTGCAGCGAGAGCCGCAGTGCGGTCAGCACGCCCGGCGCGGCGAGCCGCTGGGGGAGTGCGGCCCACGGGGCGCGCAGCAGCAGCCCGGCCAGCGGCAGTACCAGGAAGAGCAGCCCGAGGGCGGCCGGCACGAGCAGCGCGACCGGCACCCGGCGCCCCGGTACCCGGCGGGGTCGGGTCGCGGCTGCCGGCGGTGCGGCGGTGTCGTCGACGGGGAGCACGGCTACGGGGCCTGGAAGCCGGCGTCGGTGAGCACCGTGCGGCCCTGCGCGGACAGCACCAGGGCGACGAAGGCGCGCGCGCCGGCCGGATTGGGGGCGTCGGCCAGTACGACGATCCGGTAGTCGTTGACCGCACCCGCGGACTCGGGGAACTCCACCCCGTCCACGTCGCTGGCGGCGGCCCGGGCGTCGGTGCGGTAGACCAGCGCGGCGTCGACCTCGCCGAGCCGCAGCTTGGCCAGCGCCCCCCTGACGTCCTGCTCCAGCGTCACCGGCGTGAGGTCGACCTGTGCGGCGTCGAGGGCCTTGCGGGCGGCCGCGCCGCACGGCACCTGCTCGGCGCAGACCGCGACCTTCACCCCCGGCCGGGCCAGGTCGGCCAGCGCGGCGATCCGCTGCGGGTTGCCCTTCGGCACCGCGATCACCAACCGGTTGCGGGCGAAGGTGGTCGGACTGCCGTCGCCGTTGCCGGCGTCGGTCACGGTGGCCATGTTCTTCGGTGCGGCGGCGGCGAACACGTCGGCGGGGGCACCCTGGTTGATCTGGTTGGCCAGGGCGGAGCTGCCGGCGAAGTTGACGGTCACCGTCGTCCCCGGGTGTGCTGCCTCGAACCGCTCGCCGAGCCGGGTGAACGACTCGGTCAGCGAGGCCGCCGCGAACACCGTCACGGTCCCGGTCACCCGGTCGGTGCCGCCGCCGGGCGCGGGGGCGGCGGTGTCGTCGCCGCAGCCGGCGACGCCCGCCACGGCCAGGGCGACGACGGCGGCCAGGACGGCGCGGATCCTCACGGGCTGGTCCTCCCCTTGGCGCCGCCGGGGGGAGCGGGCCGCTCCACCACGACGGTGGTCGACTTGATCACGGCCACGGCGACGGAGCCGACGCGCAGGTCCAGCTCGTCGACGGCCTCCCGGCTCATCAGCGAGACGATCCGGAACGGCCCGGCCTGGATGTCGACCTGTGCCATCACCGTGTCCCGCGTGACCGCGGTGACGATGCCCCGCAGCCGGTTGCGGGCCGACGAGAACTCCGTCCCGCCGTCCGGCGCGGCGGCCTGGGCCCGGACGAAGCCGGCCAGGTCGCCGCCGTCGATCAGCCGGTGACCGTGCTCGTCGCGGCTGGCGGGCAGCCGCCCGGCGTCGACCCAGCGCCGCACGGTGTCGGTGCTGACGCCCAGCAGTTCGGCCGCCTCGCTGATCCGGAACACGGTCACCCGGTCAGGGTAGTGCCTTGCATCCGCGAGGGTAAAGGCGGCGGATGGCTCGCGTACCAGAGGAGAGGCGACCATGGAGGGCCGCAACTGCGGTGGAGAAGCGAGCGGCCGGCCGTCGCGGACGCGACGACCGGCCATTGCCGGTGCTGGAAGGGATCAGCTCAGGGTGAGCGCGGTGTCGTCCACCACGAACGAGGTCTGCAGCGAGCTGTCCTCCACCCCGCTGAACGAGATGGAGGCGGTGGTGCCGGCCAGCGAGGAGACGTCGAACGACTTCAGCACGTAGCCGCTGGCGGCGTTGACGTTCGAGTACGTCGCCAGGGTGGTGCCGCCGGCCTTGACGGTCAGCTTGTCGTACGCGGTGCTGCCCGACTCGGCCGTGTCGATGTGCAGGTAGAAGGAGAGCGTGGCCCGGCAACCGGCCGGGATGCTCACCGACTGCGACAGGGTGTCGGTGTGGGTCGAGCCGTACCCGTCCATCCACGCCTTGTACGAACCGCCGTGCGCGGCCTGGCTGGTCGAGTTGGTGATGACGCCCGAGGTCGCGGACCAGCTCACGTTGCCGGACTCGAAGCCGGGGTTGGCCAGCTTCTGGCCGGAGCAGCCCGTCGGCGGCGCGGTGGTCGTCGTGGTCGGGGTCGGCGTGCTGCTGGTGCAGGTCGGGTCACCGGTCTGGGCCGGGACGCTGACCGCGTTCCAGGCCGCCTTGACGGTGTTGAACTCGGTGCAGCTGGTCGGGTACAGGTTCTTGGCGGCCTGTAGCGTCCAGGTGCGGTACTTCAGGTACGACGACGACGAGGTCTTCATCAGCATCGCGTTGTACATGATCTTGGTGGCCTTCTGGATGCCCAGACCGGTAACGGTGCTGCTGTTGCAGGTCGAGCTGGTCGGCTGGCCGTTGGTCGGGTTGCTGCCCATGGCCAGCAGGTAGAACCAGTGGTTGCCCGGGCCGGCCGCGGCGTGCACCTCGGTGCTGGGGATGCTGCTGGAGTAGCAGTTGGGGTCGCCCAGCGCCGACGGGTTGTACATGTTGCGGATCGGGCCGGAGCCGACCAGGTTGATCTTCTCGCCGACCAGGAAGTCGGGAGCGTCGTAGGTGGACGGCTCGTTGGCGAACCACTCGGTCGCCGCGCCGAAGACGTCCGCCACGAACTCCTGGGTGCCGCTGCCGGAGATGCCGCCCGGGGTCTTGTCGTCGATGCCGTGGCCGATCTCGTGCGCCACCACGTCCATCGAGCCGATCCACTGGCCGGCGGTGTTCTTGCCGATCTGCACCTGGGTGCCGTCGTAGTAGGCGTTCTGGTCGTTCAGGCCCACCCGGATCGGCCAGTAGCCGCCGTTGCCGTCCGCGCCGTTGCGGCCCAGCCACTGCGACAGCATCTTGTGCTCGGTCTGCGCGGCGAAGAGCGCGTCGACGCAGCCGGTCTCCTTGTTGGTCCCGGTGCCGTTGCCCCAGACGTCGTCCGAGCCCGTGAACGTCGTGTTGGTGGCGGCGTCCTGGCAGCTCAGGTTGGTGGCGCTCGGGTCCTTCATGGAGTACGTGCTGCCCGACAGCGTGGTGTTGAGGGTGACCGGGCCGTTCCAGGCGCCGGTGCCGCTGCCGTGCACGATGTGCTCCTGCTTGCCGAGCACCGCGCCGGTGGTGGCGTCGACGTCGACGGTGAGCCGGCTCGGGCCCTCCGCGTCGGTGCCCCGGACGGTGGTCTCCCAGGCCAGCGCGGGCTTGGCGCCCAGGGTGTAGACGACGAGGTTGGTGCCCTCGACGGTGGTCACCGTCTTGAGCTGGGCGCGGGCCGTGTTCGCGGCGGCCGCCGAGGTCAGCTTCGGGGTGGTGGAGAGGTCGCCGATGGTCTGCTGCTGGGCGACCGAGGCGTAGGTGACCTCACCGCTCGCCTTGGTGGCAAGGACGAAGTCGCCACCGGTGACCGGCAGGCCCTTGTACGTGCGCTCGTACGGCACGTACTGGGTGCCCTCGGAGGAGATCACCGGCTGCTGGACGAACGCGTCGTTCGCGCTGGCGTGCAGGTAGGACGGACGGCTGGCGACCAGCGAGCTCGCCGCGTTGGCGGCGAGGGCGCGGGCCTGCGCCGGGTTCGGGGCGGGGCTCGGGGGCGCGGCCTGGACTGCCGCGGCGGTACCCGCGGCGATCAGGCCGGCCGCGGCCGCGCCGGAGAGCGCGACGAGGCGGGGTGAGAGCTTCAAGAGGGGCGCTCCTGTTCTCGGGCGGCGTCGCGATGCCCTGTGGGGTCGCGCGCCGATGCTGCGTCGAGGCATGCGACGTCGGGTCTTCCAGAGCTGCCGGCGCGCTCGGGGGTGGTCGACCTGCCGTCGCGCGTCGCCGGGGGTTGGCGACGTGCTGGAGGCACAATCACACGAGGTGCCATTGATATCAATGGGTTGACTCGGGCAACGACCGGTGATCCGGGTCCGCCGGTTGTTTCGGTCAGGTGAACGTCGGTCGACCGCCCGTGCCTGAACAGGTGATCCACAATGGCGTACCGGCCGGTAGGTGTCCGACTTGATCTTTTCGCCGGATCGTGCGGCCCATGCGCAATGTCCCGGTAGGGCAGCAGCGGGACATGATCGTCATGTCCGTCGTGGCGGCCGGGACCCGCCCCCGCTGCGGGCCGCGCCGGCTACCAGGGGATCGGGTGACCGTCGCGGAAGAAGCCGCCGGTCGGGGCGTCCGGGCCGAGGGTGGCCGCCCACACCACGCCGGCGGCCCCGTCGGCCACCGGCCGGCCGCCCGCGCCGCCCATGTCGGTGGCGACCCAGCCCGGGCAGACCGCGTTGACGGCGATCCGGCGGTGCCGCAGCTCGGCGGCGAGCTTGACGGTCAGCATGTTCAGCGCGGCCTTCGACACCGCGTACGCCGGGGTGCCGGCAGCCCCCGCCGTCTCGGCGAACGAGCCGGCACCGCTGGAGACGTTCACCACCCGGCCGCCGTCGGCCATCAGCGGCAGCAGCGCCCGGCAGACACGCCAGGCCCCCAGCAGGTTCACCGCCAGCGCCTCGCCGACCACGTCGAGGTCCGCGGAGACCGCGTCCTGCCCGGCGTCGTAGTGCCCGCCGGCGTTGTTCACCAGCACGTGCAGGGCGCCGTACCGGTCGCGCAGCCACCCCTGGAACCGGTCGACCGACCCGTCGTCGGCGACGTCGACCACCCCGTGCGCCGCGCCGATCCGCTCCGCCGCCGATCGGGCGCGGGCGGGGTCGCGGGCGGTCAGCACCGTCTCCACCCCGCGCGACGAGCTGACGGGCCACCTCCAGGCCGATGCCCCGGTTCGCGCCGGTCACCACCGCGACGGGCCGCTCGGTCATCAGATCCCTCCTCGATCGGGTACGGGCGGGACGCCGGTCAGCGGTCCTCGGTGCCGGCGGGCGCCATCACGCGTAACGCGTTGGCGTCCAGACCGATCCGCAACGGCGTGCTGCCGCACAGCTCGCCGTCGACCTCCACCCGCGCCGGTCGGTCGGTCTCCACCCAGACCTCACCGCCGGCCAGGAAGGGCCGCTGGTCCAGGGTCCGGCTGCCGCCGGTGGCCGCGTTGCGGGCCGCGTGCCGCAGCAGGTCGTGCCGGGCCGGCCCGCCGACCGGGTACGCCACCAGCAGCCGGTCGTCGGCGTCGGCGTCGGCGGTGATCGGCCGGCCGGCGTGGAAGCCGCCGTTGGCGACGTACAGCTGGTGGGTGACCAGCTCGTGCGTGGCGCCGTCGACGCGCAGCGAGACCCGCAGCGGCCGGTGCCCGACCAGCAGCGCCAGCGCGGTCGCCGGGTACGCCAGCCGGCCGGTGAGCCGCTTCAGCCGGGGCGGCGTCCGGCGCATGATGTCGGCGGAGAGCCCGACGCCCACATGGTTGGCGAACCGCATTCCACCGGCCACCCCGAGGTCCACGTCGACGACCTTGCCGTCGGTCAGCACGGCGACCGCCCCCGCCGGGTCCAGCGGCACCCCGACGGTGCGGGCGAAGTTGTTGGTGGTGCCCAGCGGCAGCAGGCCGAGCGCGATGTCCCGGTGGGCGAGCAGGCGGGCGGCGGCGCTGAGCGTGCCGTCCCCGCCGCCGGCCACGAGCAGGTCCGGCCCCAGGTCGGCGGCCTCGGCGAGGCAGCGCTCCAACTCGCCCGGGTGCTCCACCGGACAGCAGGCGACCAGGTCGAACCCGGCCGCCAGCAGCCGGGCCCGGACGTGCTCGTAGCGCTGCCGGCCCCGGCGGGAGTGGGCGTTGACGACCAGCGCCGCCCGTCGGTCCCGCCGGACGGCCTCGGTCAACTCCTGCTTGCTGCGCATGAGCGCGACCTTATCGCCGGCGCGCCCCCGCCCCTGGGGGTTCACCCGTCGTCGCGGGCTCCCGGGCCGCCCGTCGCCGCGCGTTCCCCGGCCACCCGACGCGCCGGGCGCCCGGCGGCGGGCCCACCGGTCAGCAGACCGTCGCCCGGGTTGCCGGCGCGGCCTCCGGCGCCGCCAGCACGTCCGCGCCGGCCAGCGCGGCCCGCGGGTCGGCGTAGCGCCAGTGCAGCCGGTACTGCCCCCGCAGCCGAGGGCGCGGCACCGCCCACTCGTACGCCACGACACCCTCGCGTTCCCGCCGCTGCGGGGTCACCTCGGTGGTGCTCTCCGAGGTGAACGAGGTTTCGCTGCCCCACACCGTGGGTCGGGTGGCGGCCGGGAAGTCCAGCCGGATCGTCAGGTGCCGGGTCGGCAGCCGGATGTCACGCTGCAACCAGTCGCCGAACTTCCACACCGGCACCCGGTAGGCGTAGTCGACCACGGTGCGCTGCCCGGGATAGAGCGGCAGCGGCGTGCCGCCGGAGTCGAACATCAGCGCGATCTTCAGGAAGGCGTCCCGGCTGCGGGTCACCCGCCACCGCATCGGCTCCGGCTGCTCGCCGCCGATGGTCGCCCGGAAGTCCACCTCGTCCAGGGTGAGCGGGTGCCGACCGTGGAACGCCGTCGAGCGGGCCGGGTCGTCGGGGAACCGGTCGATGTCGATCTGCACGGTGTGCCGGGTGATCGGCTCGGTGCCGACGCTGTGCAGGGTGCGGCGGAACCGGCACTCGTACCAGCCGTCGACCAGGCTGAGGGTGGCCTGCTCGTCCTCGATCACCAGATGCGAGCCGCTCGGCGGTGGGACGGCGGTCGGGCCCAGGGCGGAGAGCCGGCCGCCCTGGCCGCGGCTCTCGGCGAAGACGACGTACCGCTGCCAGATCCGGTTGCCGCTGTCGAGCACCACCTCGACCCGGCGGGCGAACTCCTCGGTGGGCTGGTGCCGGCCGTTCTCGATGTGACTGACGTACGAGGGGTCGAAGCCGGTCCGCTCGGCCAGCTCCTTCTTTGACAGTCCCCGCTGGTGGCGCCAGTGGGTCAGTTCCCGCACGAAGGCCGCCGCCGCATCATCCTGTGTGGAGGTGCCCATGCCCCCGTCCCTGGAGTGTCGGGCCTCAAGTCTCGCGCACCGGAGGCGGGTACGCCACACCTGCCGACCTATAGGCACCCGGATGGTCGACCGGGTTCCCCGACGGACGACGGAATCGTCGCCCGCGGATGAACAAGGCATTGATCATCGGGGCAAGCTCCATTATGGTCTGCCGTGCTGATGGCCATGATCCTGGGGCTGCCCCCGTCATCCATCGGCGCAAGCTTCCGTTACCGGACGCGCACGGGGCGCGGACACACGGGGTGTCCGGCACCAGTAAGGGAGAAGACATGAGAAACAGGATGCTCTCGCCCCTCCGGGTGGCAGTCGCCGCGGTGGCCGCGGTGGCCATGATGCTGATGGGGGGTCAGGCGCCGGCGATGGCGGCACTTCCCTCGGACTACACCATCAAGACGTCGGTGCAGCTCACCGGTTCGGACTACTCGACGTCGTACAGCCGCAGCCTTGACGTCTACAACGGTGCCGGCCAGCTGATCGGGATCGGCCACTTCCAGGCTGACCCGGATGCCTACGGTGCGCCGGGTGACGCCATCTACGCGTGCGACCAGTACGCCGACGGTCTCGGCGTCGAGCTTCGGATGGACATCGGGTCCTCCAGCGGCTTCTACTCGACCGATCGGGTGGCGTCGACCCGCGGCTACAACTCTCCGTACTGCACGAGCTGGAGGACGGGCGACATCGCGGAGAACACCCCGGTGGCGCTGAAGATCTGTCTGGTGCAGGGAACCACGGAGTACTGCAGCGGCGTCTACTACGCCCGGTCCTGACGACCGACGTTTGCGAATCTGACGCCGGGCAGGGCCCGCTCCGCATGTAGCGCGAGCGGGCCCTGCCCGTCCCGGGCCTGTGGCCGACCGACGTCCAGGCGTGGGAACTTCGCCGCCTGGGTATCACCGGGGGCCATGAGCAGGAGCGCGGTCACCGATCCGGACACCCGGGCCGCGACCACCCCGGCGGTGGGCACCGTCGCGGTCGTCGCGCACCGGAAGAAGACCCTCGGCGGGGGTCTCGACGAGCTGCGGGCGACCCTCGTCGCCGCCGGGGTCGAGCACCTGCTCTGGTACGAGGTGCCCAAGAGCCGCAAGGCCCCCGCGAAGGCCCGCAAGGCGCTGAAGAAGGGCGCCGACCTGGTCTTCGTCTGGGGCGGGGACGGCATGGTGCAGCGGTGCGCGGACGCCATGGCCGGCTCCGACGCCGCCATGGCGATCCTGCCGGCCGGCACCGCCAACCTCTTCGCCACCAACCTCGGCATCCCCGCCGACCTCGCCGAAGCGGTACGGATCGGCCTGCACGGCCGGCGGCGCCGGCTCGACCTCGGCAAGCTCAACGGCGAACACTTCGCGGTGATGGCCGGCGCCGGCTTCGACGGGGATCTGATCCGGGAGGCCGACCGCAAGCTCAAGGGCAAGCTGGGCCGCGTCGCGTACGTCTGGACCGGCCTGCGGCACGTGCGCGGGGAGTGCGTGCGGACCCGGATCCGGGTCGACGGCGCGGACTGGTTCGACGGCGAGGCGAGCTGCGTGCTCTTCGGCAACGTCGGCACCATCACCGGGGGAGTGCCGGCCTTCGACGACGCCCGCCCCGACGACGGCGCGCTGGAGATCGGCGTCTCCACCGCCAGCGGCGCGATCGACTGGGCCCGCACCCTCGGCCGGATGGCGACCGGCCGCTCGGAGGACTCGCCCTTCGTCCGGATCACCCGGGGCCGGAAGGTGACGGTGCGCTTCGCCGTGCCCAAGACCTACGAGCTGGACGGCGGCGCGCGGACCACGGCGACGAAGCTCAAGGTGAAGGTGGTGCCGGGGGCACTGACGGTCTGCTGCCCGGAGCCGGACGTCAGGGGTTGACGCGGGTCCCGCGATGGCATCGACTGGAGTCATGGATCCGGGGCGGCCGTCGCAGGACATGGTGACGGTACGCCGGCTGCGCCGGGGCATCGGCGTGGTCGGCATCGCGCTGCCGTTCGTGGTGACCATCGGCAACGCGCTGCTCGCCGGCCGGTTCACGCTGCTGGAGTCGATCAGCGGGGCGTACCACACCGGGATGCGGGACATCTTCGTCGGCAGCCTCTGCGCCATTGGCGTCTTCCTGATCTGCTACCGGTACCGCCGCCTCGACGACGTGGCGAGTTCCGTCGCTGGGGTGCTGGCGATCGCGGTGGCGCTCTTCCCCACCGCCGCCGGCGCGGCGCGGACGACGGTGAGCGACACCGACGTGCTGGTCGGGCGCGTGCACCAGGTCTGCGCCGCCGTGCTCTTCGTGATCCTGGCCGGGTTCTGTCTGCTGCTGTTCACCCGTACCGAGCCCGGCGACGTGCCCACCCCGGAGAAGCTGGTCCGCAACCGGATCTACCGGGTCTGCGGCTGGCTGATCGTCGCGGCGATCGTGGCCACCGTGGCCAGCACGTTCCTCCCCGAGTCCGTCCAGGAGGCGGTCAAGCCGGTCTTCTGGGGCGAGACGGTGGCGGTGCTCGCCTTCGGCGTCGCCTGGCTGGTCAAGGGCGAGGCCATCATCGCCGACGGGAGCCTGACGAAGTCGTCGTCGACCTGACGGGGATCGGCGTGCCGTTCACGGGGTGGTGTCGCGTCGCACGGTGTCGAGCACCTCGGCGATGCCGTCCGAGTCGATCGGCGTCGCCGGGTCCGTCTCGTACTGGTGCAGCGCCTGCCGGACCGCGGTCAGCGAGGGATCCCGCCGCAGCGCCCAGCGGGCGGCCCGCGCCTTGGCGCTGTGCTCACGCTCGACAGCGAAGCGCCAGATCCGGCAGGCGGTGAGCACCATGAACGCCGCGTTCTCCGCGTCGCCGGTGCGGGACCGCCACGTCGTCAGCCAGTGCCGGCCGCGTGCCACGATCCACTCGGCCGGCACCGGCCTGAGCACCTCGTCCGGTCGGGCACCGCGCAGGGCCCGCCCGTGCGCCCGGGCCGCGGACAGCTCGGTGGGCAGGTCGGGGTCGCCGGCCACCGACGGGCCACCTCGACGCCGACCGACGATCGGTCGTGTCGGCCGACGTGCAGTTCCAGGGGCGGGCGGCGCGACGCCGTCAGGGCTGGCCCGGCGGGTACGGGCGTCGGCGTGCTCAGATCAGCAGGTCCTTGTAGTAGATGCTGGCGTTGCGGGTGCCCGAGTCGCCGCCGGCGAAGCCGAAGCAGAGCCGGGCCGAGTTCGGGTCGCCCGCCGTCGGCAGGTGCAGCCCCATGCCCTCCGGCTCGCGGAAGGGGATGGTGTAGCCGGCCTTGGTGAGCTGGCGGTCGACCTGCGCGCCGGTGTTCAGGTTCTGCACCGTGATGTACGTGTTGCCGGTCGGCTCCACCGAGTCGTACGTACCGTAGGCGGACCCCTCCAGCATGTAGAGGTAACTGCCGAGCGCCGTGTATCCCTGGAACGGCCGGCTGACGCCGACGGTGGACGGCTGGACGACGCTGACCAGCGGGGTGTAGTTGCGAGCCCGCACGTCGGCGAGGTTGTAGACGTTGTAGCGCGTCGCGCCGCTGACCGAGTGCCGGAAGATCAACCGGTTCGTGGTGGGGTCGATCGTGCAGGTGTTGGTGGTGGAGCCGCTGACCGGCTTGTGCTTCTCCAGTACCGACGACGAGGTGGTCAGCACGGCGCCGCTGGTGAACTTGAAGCGGGCGATGGAGGTGCCCCTGGCGTTGACCGAGTCGGTCTCGGTCCAGAGGTAGGCCGCCGTACCGGACGGCTCGACGCCGATCTGCACGCCGTGGCCGAAGCCCTTGAGGTACATGAAGCCGAGCTTGCTGCCCGCGATGTCGAGCTGGGTGACGCAGAGGCCACCGTTGTCGGCCCGGGTGGTGCCGCTGACCGGGGCGCTCTCCCCGGGAAGCTGGAGGCCGCCCTGCACGACCTGCACGGTGTAGATCCGCTTGTTGACGTTGTCGAAGGCGAAGGACTGCAGCACGGTGTTGTTGTGCAGGTTCTTCTCGCGGATCAGCATGTCCGACGGATCGCTGAGGTCGAACCGCTTCGACGTCGGCACCGCGGCCAGGGCGGGGCGGGCGACCGCCGCGCCGAGGGCGGCACCCGCGGCGACGCCACCGGCGGTGCGCAGCAGGGTACGGCGGCTGACGACTGCACCCATGGAAGTCTCCCCGTCATAGATCGATGATCGCCACACACCCTATCGATGGATCGGCCGCGGGTGGGGGCCGCCGGCCGGCCACCCGGTGGGCCGCGGGCAGGATGGCGGGCATGGACCCGACCGTACGGCGGTATCTCGACGACCTGGTCGCCGCGGCCCGCGACGTCCTCGGCGACGACCTGGTCGGCGCGTACGCGGCCGGCTCGGTCGGCCTGGACGCCTACCAGCCGGGCCGCAGCGACGTCGACGTGGCGCTGGTCGTCGCCGACCGGCTGGACGACCGACGTAAGCGTGATCTGGTGGCCGGGCTGCGGCACGAGGCGCTGCCCTGCCCGGCGCGCGGCCTGGAGCTGGTCGGCTACACCCGCGCGGTGGCCGGCTCCGGCACCGCCGAGCCCGGCTTCGAGGTCGAGCTGAACACCGGGGCGCGGATGCCGTTCCGGGTGACCTGGGACCCGGCGGAGCGGCCCGCCGCCGACGGCCGCTTCTGGTACGGACTGGACCGCAGCATCCTGCACCAGCGCGGGTACGCCCTGCTCGGTCCGCCCGCCCCCGAGGTCTTCGCCGACCTGATCCCGGACGACCTGCGCCGGCTGCTCGCCGACGCGCTGCGCTGGTGGCTCGAGCTGCCGGCGCCACCCGGGGACGGGCCCGCGCCCGGCGCCGAGGACGCGGTGCTGGGCGCCTGCCGCTCGCTGGTCCGGCTCCGCGACGGGGTCTGGCTGTCGAAGGTCGACGCCGGCCGCCGGGTCGCCGCCGCCGGGCCGTACGCCGGGTTGGTCGCGCGGTGCGTGGCCGCCCGCGCCGGTGGCCCTCCACCGACCGGCCCGCAGGCGCGCGCCTTCCAACGGTGGGTGCTGGACCGAGTGATTGACCTGGGGTAGTCCTCACGGGCCCGCTTGTCCCCGTTGGACGGCCGCGCCCACCGGTCGGCGTCAGGGCGCGCGGCTGCCGTCGACCACGCAGAAGTGGTTGCCCTCGGGGTCGGCCAGCACCACGAACCCCTGGTAGTTGTGGGCCCCCGGGTCCTGCGGGTAGCCGTCCCAGTCGACCCGGCGGGCGCCCAACCCGACCAGCCGTTCCACCTCGGCCCGCATCTCGTCGCCGTTGCAGGCGTGCAGGTCGAGGTGGATACGCGGGTGACGGCGGGGCGGGCTCTCCACCACGTCGAGGGCGAGCAGCGGGCCACCGTCGGGCGGTGCCAGGACGACGAAGCCGTCCTCCTCCCGGCCCAGCGGCTGCCGCCGGTAGCCGAGGGCTTCGGCGTAGAAGCGGGCCGCCCGTTCGGCGTCGGTGACCCCCACGGCGACCACTCCCAACGTCAGCACGGGCCGAGCCTAGCCGCGCGGTCCGACGTGGTGGCGCGACCGTCCGGCCGCGCCACCACCGCCGGTCAGCGCCTCAGCAGCGCGAAGACCCCCCAGCCCAGGTACTCCCGCCGGTAGCGGACGTACCGGACGGGGTCGTCGGTCAGCTCCGCCCGAAACTCCCCGGCGAGCTCGTCGTCGGGGTTGGCGTCCAACCACCGCCGCAGGTTGAGCCAGTGCGCGGCGGCGTACCGGTCCCAGCTGTCCTGGTCGGCGAGGACCATCTCGACCAGGTCCCAGCCGCAGTCCTGGAAGAGCCGCACCAGGCCGGGCAGGTCGTGGAAGTCGTCCTTCGCCTCGGCGTGACACGCCCGGACCGTCTCCGGGTCGGGCGGGTCCTGCCGCCAGTACGGTTCCCCGATCAGCAGCATCCCGCCGGGGCGCAGGCTGCGCTCCAGGATGTCGATGGTGCCGGGGACACCCCCGCCGATCCAGGTGGCGCCGACGCAGGCGGCCACGTCGACCGGCTCGTCGGATACGTACCCGGCGGCGTCGCCGTGCACGAAGCGGACCCGGTCGGCCATTCCCAGTTCCCTGGCCCGGTCCCGGGCGGCGGCGGTGTTGACGGTGCTGATGTCGACCCCGGTGCCGTGGATGCCGTGGTCCCGGGCCCAGGTGCAGAGCAGTTCGCCCTTGCCGCTGCACAGGTCGAGCAGCGACGTGCCGGGGCGCAGCTTGACGGCCCGCCCGAGGGCGGCCAGCTTGCCGGCGTCGAACGGGTTGAGGATGCGAAGGTCGCCTTCGCGGATGACGTGACTACGTGCCAGATCCATGTCGGTGTGTCCTGACGTCCGAAGGATGGGTGTGGTCGGTCGCGGTTCGCACACGGACAGCGGGCACGAATAACACCTTCTTCGGTAGGTCGGATCGGAGCCGCCACGCTAGGCGCGGCCCACGGACGGCGGCAACCGGAATTCCACCGCCGTGAGGCCGTCACCGACTTCGGGCGGCGCTCAGTTGCTCGGCACCACCTCGGGCCGGTGCGCGGCCGCCGGGACGTACGGCTCGGGGGCTGGCCGCGGGGCCGGGATCTGCGCGACGGGCTCCTTCGACGTCTCCTCGACCGACGGCTCCGCCCCCGGCCGGGCGGTCAGCATCGGGTACTCGGCGGTCTCCCCGCCGCCGGCGGCGGCCGCCATCACGGCCGCGGCGGCCAGGTCCGCCACCCGCTTCGCCTCCCGCTGTACCCGGGCCCGGACGTCCTTGGCGTGCCGCTCCACCGACTCCGCCGCCTGCCGCGCCTCGTCCAGCCGCTTCGTCTCGGCCGTCAGGCTCCGGCGGACCTCCTCAAGGCGCCGCTGCGCGTGCATCAGCTCGCGCTCGGCGGTGTCCCCCTCCTGCTGGATGTCGGCGAGCTGCTCGCGCGCGGTCTCCAGCTCCCCGGTGACCTCGGCCAGCGCCTGCTGCCGCTCGGCGATCTCCCGCTGCGCCGTGGCCAGTTGCTCGTGGTGCCCGGCGACCTGCTCGTCGGCGCGCTGGCGGACCTCGGTGGCGTACTGCTGGGCCTCGGCGATCAGCGCCGCGATCTGCTGCTCCGCCGCGCTGTGCTGGTTGGTCAGCTCCTGCTCGGCGGCGGCCCGGTGTTCGGCCAGCTCCTGCTCGGCGGCGGCCCGCCGCTCGGCCAGCTCCTTCTCCATGTTCGCCTGCCACTGCGCCAGCTCCTGCTGGCTCTGCGTGCGAGCGGCCTGGATCTCCTGCTGGATCTGGGTCCGGGCGGCCTTGGTCAGCGCCTCGGACGCGGCCCGGGTCTGGGTGATCTGCTTGGCGGTCTGCTCGCTGATCCGCTTCGCCTCCTGCTGGGCGCGCTCGTGCGCGGCCTCGCCGTCGGCCCGCAGCTTCTCGGCCCGCTCGCGGATCTCGGTCAGCTCCGCCTCCACCGCGGCCCGCCGCTCCTCGTACGCCTGCTCCTGCTCGGCGTTGCGCGCGGCCAGCTCCTCGTCCAGGTCGCGCAGGGACTGCGCGGTCCGGTCCCGCGCCTCCACCAGCGCCTTCTCCGCCTCGGCCTGCAATGCGTTGGCCCGCTGGGTCGCGGCGTCGGTGATGGCTCCAGCCTGCTTCTCGGCCAGCGCCAGGATCTGGTCGACCATCGGGCCGAGGTCGCGGAACGAGGCCCGGTCCACCTGCGCCGGACGCTGCCGCAGCTCGGTCAGCTCGCCCTGCAACCGCTGGATGTGGCTGGTCAGGCCGTGGACCCGGCTGGTGGCCTGGTCGCGGTCGGCGGTGACGGTGGCCAGCTGTGCGTCGAGCTGTTCGACGTACCGGTCCACCTGCCGCTTGTCGTAGCCGCGCAGCGCGAGCTCGAAGCTCGGCCGCGAGGTCGCGTCGTCGCGCGGGGCGAACGGCTCCTCGCCGGTGGACATAGCCATCCTCCGTACTCCTCGGCCGACGCTGCGCGGCGGGGCCGCGACGCGGGGCGTGATGGGGCGTCAGGTTACCGCCGACCGGGCCCTGCGGTCACCGGGCCCTGCGGAATCATCCAGTCGACGTCTCACCTTCGAAAGAGCAGTCTGGCGGCCATACCCGTCGGGCGGAAGGAGGCGGAGAGAACCATCGGATGGCCGACTCGGCTGCAACCTCCTCTTCCACGAGATCGGCAGCTACGCCGTCGCGGTCGCCTGATGACCCGCCGGCGGCGTCGTGGTGGGCGTTCGTCGCGGTGTACGCAAGCTCGCGGCTGGCCAGCCCTGCGCGTGCACCGGGTTGGTCGGTATCACCGGTGCGGGCTCCGCAGTCGACCCTGCGTGCCGAAGCGCTCACCTGCGCGGGGAATGCGTGACGTGCCTTTGACCTGCGGTTCTCCGTTACTCCACGTGAACGTCAACGGTCGTGGGTGGACAATGTGACGCGGGACGCCCCCGCCCAATTTGACGATCAATTCGGCCGGGGCGTAACTTTCTCTCTGTCACCGCGGAACGGACGTAACGGGCGAAAGCCCGGAAGGCCGGAGCGGGGCAACGGCTTCCGATGCCGAGAAGTTCTCCTTCTCGGACTGTGGGCCCGGGCGGTGCTCCGGATCGACCCAGGGGGTCGATTTGGTGGGGCGGAGCCGACCGGGTAGTGTTCAACGCCGGCAGGGAACCGGGCGAGTGTGCGGGTTACCGCACCGGCCGGCCTGACGGAAACCATGAGGGGAAGCGGCGGAAGCCGGTTCTAATTGTGGTGCTCGGAATTGGTTTGAAGCGGGTCGGATCGCGATAGAGCGGTTTGACACGGTGAAAATCGCCGGGTAACGTAG
>NZ_JBSSHR010000024.1:0-76769 GCF_059089345.1 Micromonospora sp. BS32 | reverse complement strand
CGGCAGACAGCGGTCCGGGCTACTCGTTGACCCGCCGCACGTCGACCTCGACGTCGATCCCGTGCGCGGTGAAGACGTCGACGAACCTCTTGCCCCACTCGACCGCCTCCTCCTTCGACCGCACCTCGATGAGCCCGAAGCCGGCGATGAGCTCCTTGGTCTCGGTGAACGGCCCGTCGGTGACGGTGGTCTTGCCCTTGGTAGCGGTGATCCGGGCCGACTCCTCGCTGCTCTTGCACAGCCCCTCGGCGGCGAGCAGGATGCCGGCCTTGGCGACCTCCTCCATGTAGGCGCCCATCGTCTTCATGAACTCGGGGGTCGGCTCGAAGTTGCCGGGAACCTTCTCGTCCAGCTTGTGCATCATCATGTAGCGCATTTCAGTGGTTCCTCTCGGTGTGCAGGGAGACTGCGGTGAGCCAGCCGAAGATGAACAGCGAGCCCAGCGCCATCCGGACGCTGATGCTGTCCTGGTCGGGCCAGGCCATGACGACGACGGTCGCCAGGGCGCAGGCCAGCGAGAACACCGCCCAGCCGCGCCGGCCGGTGCGCAGGTACCGGCGGGCGAAGACCAGGCAGGCGATGGTGAGGGAGCCGAAGGCCAGCATGGCTCCGACGCCGTGACCGACGGCGTGCCAGCTCAGCGTGTCGGGCGCGCCTTCGGGCGCGCCGGCCGGCCAGCCCATGCTGGGGTCGGAGGGCATCGCCCCGGCGACGATCAGGCCGACCCCGAAGACCGCCACCAGTGCCGGCCCCCACGCCCCGGCCCGGGCCCGCCTCAGCCCGAGAGCCCCGGCGAGCGCCAGCAGCCCGGAGAGGACGAAGTTGGCGGTCTGGATCCAGCCGTACTCGCCGAGGGCGAGCAGGCTGAGCGGCTGCCGGCTCAGGTCGAAGCCGTCGCGCAGCAGCACCTGCGCGGCGGCCACGACCAGGAAGAACGGCCCGGCGGCGATCCCACCGGCCAGCAGGGTCCGCGTCGGCACGGCCCCGGTCACCCGGGCCCGCGGCATCGTCGTACTGGTCATCTCGATCTCCTCGTCATCGGTTCTCACTGACGCGTCGATCGGGTCGGCCGGGATCCGACATCACCTCTCAAGATTTTTTCTGGCGCTCGCTGGCGGCGGCGCGATCCAGCAGCAGCGCCCGTTCCCGGGCGTTGCCCGTGAGGGATGCGGCGCGCTCGAATTCCGCGCGGGCCTCGTCGTGGCGGCCGAGCTTGGCGAGCAGGTCGCCGAGCACGCTGGGCAGCAGGTGGTAGTTGGCCAGCGCCGGTTCGTCGGCCAGTGCGCGGACCAGTTCCAGCCCGGCGGCGGGCCCGTCGGCGAAGGAGACGGCGACGGCCCGGTTGAGTTCCACCACGGGCGAGGGCACGACCCGGGCCAGGTCCGCGTAGCGGGCGGCGATCCGCGCCCAGTCGGTCTCTTCCGGGGTACGCGCCCGCGCGTGGCAGGCCGCGATCTCGGCCTGGAGGGTGTACGGGCCGGGGGTACCGCCGAGCGTCCGGGCCCGGTCGAGGGCGGCGAGGCCGCGGCGGATGAGGAGCTGGTCCCAGCGGCCGCGGTCCTGGTCGTTGAGGAGGACGGGTTGCCCGTCGGGGCCGGTGCGGGCGGCGGTGCGGGAGGCCTGGATCTCCAGCAGCGCGGCCAGGCCGTGCACCTCTTGCTCGTCGGGCATCAGCCCCTGCAGGATGCGGGCCAGGCGCAGCGCCTCCTGGCTGAGCGCGGGGCGCATCCAGTCGTCGCCGGCAGTGGCCGAGTAGCCCTCGTTGAAGATCAGGTAGATGACCTCGAGGACGGAGTCGATCCGTTCGGCGCGTTCGGCGGCCCCGGGGACCTCGAACGGCACCCGGGCGGCGGCGAGGGTCTGCTTGGCCCGGGTGATCCGCTGGCCGACGGTGGCCTCGGTGGTGAGGAAGGCGCGGGCGATCTCGCCCGTGCTGAGCCCGCCGACCAGCCGCAGGGTGAGGGCGGCCCGGGCGATCGGTGAGAGCACCGGGTGGCAGGCGACGAAGACCAGCCGGAGCAGGTCGTCCTCGATGGGCTCCTCGGCGGCGGCGTCGAAGTCGGGGATGAACTCGTCGGCGCCGAGGTCACGGCCGAGTTCGGCGACCTTGCGCTCCTCGGTCTGCCGGCGGCGCAGCGCGTCGATGGCCCGTCGTTTGCCGACGGTCATCAGCCACGCCCCCGGGTTGGCCGGTACGCCGTCGCGCGGCCAGCTCTCCAGCGCGGCGACGAGGGCGTCCTGGGCCAGCTCCTCGGCCTGCCCGACGTCGCGGGTCAGCGCGGCCAGGCCGGCGACCACCCGGCCGGACTCCACCCGCCAGACCGCCTCGACGGTGCGCCGTGCCTCCGACTCCCCCATGGCCGGTCATCAGAACAGGTCG
Organism: Micromonospora sp. BS32; assembly: GCF_059089345.1. Lineage (NCBI taxonomy): Bacteria > Bacillati > Actinomycetota > Actinomycetes > Micromonosporales > Micromonosporaceae > Micromonospora > Micromonospora sp. BS32. The sequence continues at coordinate 74,389 of NZ_JBSSHR010000024.1, read as the reverse complement.
CGCGGCGCGGGGACAAGGACCAGGTCGGCGGGCGCCGCCCAGGCCACGTGACCGTGCGGCGCCGGCCCGTAGACCGGCTCCTTCCTGCCTTTACGGTCCGGGCAGGAGCCGTACCGGCCGCCCACTGTGCCCACCGTTTCGTCTCCGCACCGCACCAGGGGGCCCTGGCCGGCCCAGAATCCGTCCACGCAGTCGAACCAGTCGCAGACGTCCGCGGCCGGTTCGAGGATCAGCGAGCCGCCGCAGTAGGTGTAGCCGAACGGGTTCTCGGGCGCCCCGCACCGATCCTGGGACGTCGGGGCCGGCGAGGCCGGCGGGGTGGGGGGCTGGGTGGGGGGCGGCGTGGGCGTCCGGCTCGGCTCGACCGGACCTGGGATCGGGGTCGGGATCGGGGTCGGGGTCGGGACGCGGCCGGCCGGCCGGGCGGTCCGCGGCCCCCGGCCGGCGGCCCGGTCGACAGGATGCGGCACGTGCCGATCGGCCCGCGGCGGCATCGGGCCGCCGGCGGCGCGGCCCGCCGATGCCGGACGCCGCGCGAACCCGCCCGGCACGGCCGGATCGAGGGTGGGGCTGCTGCTGGCCGTCGGCCCGCTGCCGGTGTCGTCGACGCCCGGGGTGGTGGTGGTGGGGAACACGACGACGCCACCGCGGGTGGGCAGAGCGAGGGGTGGGCGCCCGGTCGGCTCCCGGTCGCTCGTCGCGGCGAACGCCACCAGGGCGACGAGTGCCGCTGCGGCGGCGACCACGGGCGGAGTGAGGCGGGCGTACCCGGGTGCCTGGGTGGCGCTGACCAGCGTCGCCGCCGCGGGCTGTGACCGCCGGTTGGCGGCCACCGCCCGGTCGAGCCGGGCGAGCACGGCGTCGCGCTGCCCGGTGGCATCGGCGTACGCCATGGTCAGTCGCAGCCGGAACCGGGCCGCGGCGCCCCGGGGCACGCGTAGGCCGGCCACCAGCGCACCGGTGGGCCCGTGCAGCAGGGTCACCGGCGCCGTCGGGTGGTGGGCGAGACCGGTCAGCTCGGCGTACGTCCACTGGTGTGTCCTCTTGCGACCCACCAGGACGACCCGGCGGTCGGTGACCACGGCCGTGCCGGCGTCGGTCACCCGGCTGCCCTCCGGCATCGCGGACGCGGGTTCCGGCGGTGTGACGGGGAGCGCGGACAGTTCGGGTCGGGGCAGGTTCGCGTGTCTCGGCACCGTGACCAGCCCGGCCGACGGCTGGACGGCGACGACGATCTCGTCGTCGGCCAGGTCCACGGCCACGCCCGACCGGATCGCCGGGCGGTCCTCGGCGGCGACCCGCAGGCGTCGTAGGCGTACGCCCCGCAGGCACCAGGCCTCGACGGCGTCCTCGTGGGCACGTCGCCGTCGGGCGTTCTCCCGCCTGGCCCAGCGGGCCCGCCAACCCGAACCGGTTCTGTCCGCGTGGGTCACTCCGGCCGCCTTTCACGAGGATTGTTCGCTGGCATCCGGTACAACCCCCGAGCCGCCCGCAGGACACGCCGCAGCGCTGACATTGACGGAGCGTAAGTAAAGAATAGTTGACACCGTGTCCACTGAGGCTTACATTGGCCATGTCAAGGATTCTTTACATAGGGGGAGTGGCCGTGGCCTTCGAGGAAAAGCGCGCCTGGATCATGGCGCTGGTGGCGGTCGCCGGCTATGCCGCGTACGTGCTGGTGGTCCTCGGCCGCGCGGACGGCGACCCGCTCGCGGGCGTCTCCTACGCGGGCCCCCTGCTGGCCACGATCGCCGGGGCGATCCTGGTGTCGATCGCGCTGCACATCGCGGTCTCGATCGTCTCGCCCGAGGGGGCCAACGAGAAGGACCAGCGGGACCGGGAGATCCACCGGATCGGTGAGCACATCGGTCAGTCCTTTGTGATCGTCGGCGGGGTGGCCGCCCTGGGCATGGCCCTCGCCGACTGGGATCAGTTCTGGATCGCCAACGTCATCTACCTGTGCTTCGTGCTGTCGGCCGTGGTCGGCTCGGTGGCGAAGATCGTCGCCTACCGGCGGGGGTTCCAGTCGTGGTGAGGCCGACCCGGATCACCAACACCATCCGGGCGCTGCGCTTCGCCCACGACGAGATGACCCAGGCCGAGCTGGCCCGCCGGGTCGGGGTGACCCGGCAGACCGTCATCGCCATCGAGCAGGGCCGCTACTCCCCCTCACTGGAAATGGCCTTCCAGATTGCCGCCGTCTTCGGCGTGCCACTGACCGACGTGTTCCAGTACCCGCAGGAGGAATCGTGAAGGCCATCGTCCAGGACCGGTACGGCCCGGTCGACGTGCTCCGCCTCGCCGACGTCGACCCGCCGATCGCCGGCCCCGGCCAGGTGCTCGTGCGGGTCCGCGCCGCCGGCGTCGACCCCGGCGTCTGGCACCTGATGGCCGGCCTGCCCTATCCGGTGCGCCTCGGGTACGGGCTGCGCCGCCCCCGCAGCCGCGTCCCCGGCCTGGACCTGGCCGGCCTCGTCACCGCCGTCGGCCCCGGCGTCACCGGGTTCACTCCCGGCGACGCGGTCTACGGCACCGGCGCGGGCAGCTTCGCCGCGTACGCCCTCGCCCCCGCCGACCGGCTCGCCCCGAAACCCGGCAACCTCACCTACGCCGAGGCCGCGGCCGTCCCCGTCTCCGGGCAGACCGCGCTCGCCGCCGTCCGCGACGCCGCCCGGGTCCGCCCCGACCAGCGGGTCCTGGTCATCGGCGCCGGTGGCGGCGTCGGCTCGTACACCGTCCAGCTCGCCCGCGCGGCCGGCGCGCACGTCACCAGCGTCTGCGGGCCCGGCAAGCTCGACCTGGTCCGCTCCCTCGGCGCGGCGGAAGTGGTCGACTACACCCGCGCCGACCTGCCCGACCAGCGGTACGACGTGGTCGTCGACACCGCCGGCAACCGCCCCCTGTCCCGGCTGCGCCGGGTGCTCACGCCGAAGGGGACGCTCGTCCTGGTCGGCGGGGAGGCCAGCGACGGGAAGTGGTTGCAGGGCTTCGACCGGCAGTTGCGGGCACTGGCCCTGTCCCCGTTCGTCGGGCAGCGGCTGGTGCCGCTGGTGGCGAAGGAGAGCACGCAGAACCTGGTGGCGCTGACCGAGCTGATCGAGGCCGGCCAGGTCACCCCGGTCGTCGACCGGACCTGGCCGCTGGCCGAGGCGCCCGACGCCATCCGCCACATCAAGGGCGGTCACGCCACCGGCAAGGTCGTCGTCACCGTCTGACGTGGCGCCGCCCCGCCGGGCGCGGCGGGTGGCGTCGACCAGCGCCACCGGCCCGGTCAGACATAGCCCGGGCGTCGGGTGCCGCCGTGGTCGGCGCACGGCCCGCCTTGTACGCCGGTCATGCTGACCAGGCCGTCCTCGCACTGCACCAGGTAGCCCTTGCCGTCCCAGAACGTGTCCACACAGTCGAACCAGTCGCAGACGTCCGCCGCCGGGTCGTAGATGTACGAGCCGCCGCAGTAGTTGTAGCCGTACGGGTTCTCCGGTGCGCCGCACCGGTCCCCCGAGGTCGGGCTCGGCGAGCCGGTGGACGGGCTCGGACGGCCGCCACCGGTGCTGGCCGTCGGCCGCGCCGAGGATCTGGTCGGGGTGACAGTGGTCGGACCCGGGCCGGGCCAGGTGACCGGCCCGGACGTGGGCCCCGGCGCCGTACCGGGGCCGGACGTGCCGGGCGCCGTGATGGCGTCCGGCGGCGGAGCGGCGGCGGAGGCGGTGGGAGCGGTGGAGCCGACCGGCGCGCCGATGCCGGTGGACGGTGTGGGTTCAGCCGGTGCGGTCGAGGCCGCGCCCGGGCCGTCGCCGATCTCCATCCCGACCACCGGCCGGTCCGACGCGGACCAGCGGACCGCCCCGACGACCCCCGCCAGGGCCACCAGCACCGCGACGGCGGCGACCAGGGCGGGACGGGCGAGGCGGGCGGCGGCCGGGGCTTCGGCGGGCGTGGCCGGCGTCGGCGTCGCCGGTTGGGTACGCCAGTGCGCCACCACCGCCTCGTCGAGCCGGTCCAGGAGCTCGTCCATCTCCCCGACGGCGTCGGCGTACGCGACGGTGAGTCGCAGCCGGAAGTCCGACGCGGCGGTCGGCGGCACCCGTACTCCCCGGATCCTGCCCGTGCCGTGCTCGTGCAGCAGGGTGAACGGCTCCTCGGGATGGTGTGCCAAACCGGTGAGCTGCGGGTACGGCCACTCCCGGAGCCCGCGGCGTCCGATCAGGATCAGCCGCCGGTCGGTCACCACCGCCATGCCGGCATCGGCCACGGCGATGCCCTTCGTCAGCCCCGGTGACCGGACCGGGTCCGCCACGGGTACGACGGTCAACTCCGACGCGGGCAGGCCGGTGGTGTGCCGGGCGGTCACCTCGAGGAGTTCCGCCGCGGGCTGCACGGTGGCCACGACCTCGTCGGGGTCCAGGTCCACCGGCAACCCCACCGGCGTCTCCGCCGGCTGCTCGGGTTCCTCGGCCCGGGCGCAGAACTGCCGCAGCTCGTTGTCGCGTCGCCGCCACGCCTCGACGGCGGCCTCGTACGCCGTGCGCCGCCGCTCGTTCTCTCGGATGACCCACCGGGCCCGCCAGCCCGAAGCCGTCCCGTCAGTCACCGCCACGGGGTCGCCTCTCATCGCGAAGGGGTTCCGCGTCCACCCGGGTACAACCGCGTACGTCGGCTCAGGACACGCCGTCGCCATCGATTGGTTCGGTTGGTTCTGTGGGGGCCGATCGGTGGAGGCGGCGTCGAACCAGGCGCTGCGGCCTATCCCTGACCGCCGGTGCGGCGATACGGTGCACGCACCGCCTCGGGCCGGGTCCCGCCGACAGGTCGCGACACTGCCCTGCGCGTCTTCATTCCGCACCACCGGATCGATCTCACGTCCGGCATAGTCGCCGGGAGAGAGGACCGAAGAGGATGCATCCGAAACACCCCATTTCCCGCTGGCGAGCGGCGCGTGTGACCCTCGCGGCCGCCATCGCACTGGTCAGCCTCAGCATTGTCGGCGCGCCCGTCCAGGCCCAGGGACAGTCCAAAGTCATCGTGATGACCCGGAACCTGTATCTGGGCGGCGACCTGACGCCGTCCATCGGCGCGCCGACCACGCAGGCGTTTCTGGCCGCGAACTCCGCGCTGTTCAGCCACGTCGGCCTGGTCGACTTTCCCGCCCGGGCGAAACTGCTCGCTCAGGAGATCACCGAGAACAAGCCGGATCTGGTCGGGTTGCAGGAGGTCGCGCTGTGGCGCACCGGCACCTTCGCCGACCCCGCACCCGCCGTCGACGTCCGGTACGACTACCTGGCACTGCTCATGGGCGAGCTGAGCCGTTCCGGTCACCCGTACGACGTCGCCGTCGTACAGAGCGAGGCCGATCTGGAGGCGCCTGCGGGCGCGCCGCACTACCTGGACGTACGGCTCACGATGCGCGACGTCATCCTGGTGCGCCACGGCGGCCGGGTGAAGGTGACCGACTCCTCGTCCGGCAACTTCGTCAACAACCTCACCTTCACGCTCGCGGCGACGAACGGCACCGTCACCAGCACCCGCGGTTGGACCGCGGTGGACGTGGTGCACGGGCAACGCCCGTTCCGGTTCGTGAACACCCACCTGGAGGCCTTCCACCCCGGTGTCCGGGTGCTGCAGGCGCGCGAACTGCTGGCCGGCCCGCTGGCCGCGGCACCGGGTGACGTGGTCCTCGCCGGCGACCTCAACACGGGCCCCGACCTGCCCGTCGCCGAGAACCGGCTCGCCTACGCGGCGCTGGTGGTCGGCGGGATGCAAGACACCTGGGCGATCCTGCATCCGGATGAACCCGGCTACACCGCGGGTCTGGGCGATGACCTGAACCAGCCCGCCGACGACGTCGAGCACCGCATCGACATGGTCCTGTTCCGGGGGGCGGTCGTGCCCCTCTCGAGCCTCATCTTCGGGGCCGAGCGGCAGACCCCCGACGGCCGGTGGGCATCGGATCACCTCGGCTACCTGGCCGTGCTGGCCCTGCAGTAACGCGATCGCTGCTCCGGGCTGGCGCCGACGCGCCAGCCCGGCCGCAGACCGCCGCCACGGCCGGGTCCGGCTCCGGCTCCGGGTCCGGGTCCGGGTACGGGTCCGGGTCCGGGTCCGGGTCCGGGTCCGGGTCCGGGTCCGGGTCCGGGTCCGCGGTACCCGACCACGACCCACCGCTGAGGAACACTGACGCCATGAGCGCAGACTCGCCACTTCCCGCGTACGCGGTGCCCGGTGTGCGGCCTTCCTCGCAGGACGGCCCCCGGATCTCCTACCGCGGCGACCAGCTCCTCGACACGCCCGCGGTGGCCGCGGTGCTCGACCGCGCGCCCCGGGCGCTGCTGCCCATCGCCGACCCCGAGCTCGGCGAGCCCGCGCTCGCCCGCGAGGTGCTCTGCAAGGTCCTCTACCTGGGCACCCGCGACGGCCGGCGATGGGTGCTCAGCCTCGGCGACGAGGTGAAGCTGCTGGTCGACACCGGCCTCGACCTGGTCGACGAGGACCTGATCGAGGAGGCGCTGGCCGCGCAGCCCGACGTGGCGGAGGCCTACCACGCCGACCGGGAGGTCTTCGAGGTGAGCCTGACCCGGGTGCTGCGGGCCGACGAGGTGTTCGCCCGCTGGCTGGACACCATCGTCACCGCGCACCGGGCGCTGGCCAGCCGCCAGGGCATCGAACTGCCCTACTGACCCGCTCCGCAGCGCGGGCAGGCGGTTGCGGAGGGCGTCGGCTGTCACAGGCGGCGCCTAGCCTGTCTCCGTCGATCCTTTGCAGATGGAGGCCGCTTCCATGCTCGACCACCTGGGCATCCAGACCCGTGACGTGTCCGCCAGCGCCGCGTTCTACGACACCGTCCTCGCCCCGTTGGGCGCACGCCGGCTGATGGAGTTCGGCGACGTCATGGGTTATGGCGTCGACCGGCCGGACTTCTGGCTCAGCCCCATGACAGCCGAGGGCGCGGCGCACGAGGCGCACATCGCCTTCACCGCCCCGGATCGCGCCGCCGTGCGGGCGTTCCACGACGCCGCGATCACCGCCGGCGCGGAGGTGCTGCACGCTCCCCGGCTGTGGCCCGAGTACCACCCCAGCTACTTCGGCGCGTTCGTCCGCGACCCGGACGGCAACAACGTCGAGGCGGTCTGCCACGCCCCCGAGTGACGAGGGCGGTCAGCGCAGGGCCGCCGCCTTCGCGAGGCACTCCGGCACGTCGGCCTCGTGGTAGGGCCGCTCGCTCGGCTCGATCCCGGCGAGGAAGTCGGCGTACACCGCGGCGGTGCGCAACCAGAAGACCGGCCGCAGCAGCGCCACGGCCCGCTCCGGGTCGGAGTCGGGCGCGCTGGCCCGCCACCGCGCGCACCAGGCGGCGACCAGGGCGGTCGAATCCTCGGCCGGAAGCTCGAGGGTGAGCTCCAGGATGTCGAAGGCGGGGTGCCCGACGAACGAGTCGCCCCAGTCGATGATGGTGCGCAGCCGCCGGTCACCGCGCGCGTTGCCGGGGTGCAGGTCCCCGTGCACGAGGGTGTCCGGCAGCCCGCAGCGGCGTACCTCGTCGAGGCGTTCTTCCAGGCCTTCCAGCTGCCCGGCCGCGTGGTGGTCGGCGAGCGCCGCGCGGATCCACCGGCCGAGGGCGGCGCCGCGCCGGTCCGGGACCCCGTCGGCGACGAGCTGGTCGACCAGCGGCAGCGCCCGGAGCTGAAGGTCGTGGTGGTCGGCGCCGATCGCGTCGCGTTCGGCGGCGTCGGCGCCGTACCGGTCCTCCCCCGGCACGTGGTCGAGCAGCATCCGCCCGTCGCTGTCGTCGGCGAGCAGCGTCGGGGTGCGCGGGTCGTCGGCGAGCCGGCGCAGTACCGCTGCCTCGTGCCGGAAGAACGCCGGCACCTGTTTGAGCCACGCGGTGCCGTGCGGCCCGTCGAGCCGCCAGATCGCCGAGAGGTTCCAGGTGCGCTGCTGGGTGATGGTGGTCGCCGGCCGCCCGAGCCGGTCGAGCTGGGCCGCGGCCCAGGCCAGGCTCGCCGCCGGCCCGCCCGGCGCCGCGTAGGGCGCCCGCCGCGGCTGCGGCGCCAGGTCCGCCGTCACCGGAATCAGTGGTACGCGGACAGCCTCGGCCACCTCCGCCAGGTAGGTCACCACTCCCCCGGGCGGCCGCTCATCCGCCGCAGCGAGCAGCCGCAGCACGGTCGCCTCGACGCCGTGCTCCCGCCGGGCGGCGGCAACCACCGACTCGACCTCCTGCCACCAGGGCGCGGGCACGTCGAACGGCGGCAACGCCCCGAGCAGCCGACCCGACGGACCGACGAGGACGAGGTGCACGGTGCGATTCACGCCGGGACGGTAGCGCCGGGGCGCGCACCCGGGCGAGGGCTTTACCGCACCGGGTCGTACGTGCCCCGGGGCACCTCGGGCCGGCAGCGGCGCAGCCGGTCCGCCGCCATCCGGCCGCCCACCGCCAGCCCGTACCGCTCGACGGCGGTCAGCCCGTAGGCGCTGCACGTGGGGGTGTAGCGGCACTGGCCGGGCCAGCGGTGCGACAGCCAGCGGCGGTAGCCGAGGATCGCGGCCCGGCCGGCCCGGTCCACGACGGGTGCCCGGCTGACCCGGGCGGTGGTGGCGCCGAGGGTGAGCAGGAACGAGAAGAGCCCGAAGTCGCAGCAGTCCGGGCCGTCGCAGTCGCAGAAGCCGCAGTCGATGTCGCAGGCGTCACAGTCGCGCTTCTTCTTCTTGTGGGTCCGCCGGCCCCAGAGCTTGTTGATCACCCGTACAGGGTGAAGCACTCCCGCAACCCCGTGGAGGACGACGGCGACGCGCGGCTATCGTCGGCCGATGCCCACACCGACCCCACCGCCCGGCCCGGTCACCGCGAACGACGTCCTGGCCGCCACCCACGCGGCGGCCGACCTGCTCACCACCGCCCTCGACCGGGACTGGCGGGTGCCCGCCGGCGACCTGGATTGGGACTGCTGGGAGACCCTGGAGCACGTCGCCGACGACCTCTTCGCGTACGCCGGTCAGCTGGGCCCGCGCCGGCCGCCCCTGGACGGGCACGTGCCGTTCGGCTTCGAACCGCGTCGGCCCGACGGGCCCGTCCTGAGCATCTGGGCCGAGCCGAAGCACGGCAACGCCGGGCTGGTGCAGGTGCTGGAGGCGTCCGGCGCGTTCCTGGCCGGCACGGTCACGATCGCGCCGCCGGAGACCCGCGCGCACCACGTCTTCGGCGTCGCCGATCCGGAGGGGTTCGCCGCGATGGGGGTGGTGGAGACCCTCGTGCACCTGCACGACGTCGCCGCCGGCCTCGGCCTCGACTGGCGGCCCGACCCGGAGCTGTGCGCGCGGGTGCGGCACCGGCTCTTCCCCGACGCGCCCACCGACACCGAGCCGTGGCCGACGCTGCTCTGGGCCACCGGCCGGGGCGAGCTGCCGGGCCGGGAGCGGTTTGGCCGTTGGCGGTGGCAGGGAGCGCCCGCCACCGAGCGCGAGCCGCACCCCGAGGCGTAGGACGACGGCGACCCCGGGCGCGCTCAGGGCGACGTCCGGGGACGGCTACGGGAAGACCCGGATGAACGGGGCCCGTCGCCCTGCCAGCCTCGGGGAATGACCGCCACCGATACCCGAACCATCGTGCCGCTCACCACGCCGACGCGGCTGGCCGCGCTCATCGCCCCGGTCCTGCTGATCCTCTACGGCCTCTGCCGGCTGGTCGACGGCCTCAACGGCCAGCGCCACGACGGCCTCGCCTGGGACGTCGGGCACACCCTGTTCCTGCTCGGCATCCTCGGCTTCGCCGGCCTGCTCCTCGGCCTGCGCCGGGGCCTTCTCGGTGTCGCGCCCCGGTCGCGGGTGCTGGTCGAGGTGGCGACGGTGGCAGGCCTGCTGGGGGCCGCCGCCTTCGTCTGGGTGATCCTCGGCGACCTGTTCCCCCGGTTCGCCGACACCGTCCCCGATCCGGTGCTCACCCTCGGGCCGGCGTTGTTCCAGCTCGGCCTGCTCGTCCTGCTGGTCCGCGCCGCCACGGTCCGGCCTCGGCTGCTGCCGTGGTGGGGGCCGGCGCTGGTGTTCGTCGGGTTCGTCGCGCTCGCCGTCGATCTGGACCTGCTGCCGGTCGGGGCGGCACTCGTCTTCGCCGGCCTCCTGCCCCTGGCCCGGGCGGACCGCTGAGCCGAGCCGGGCGGGGGCGACCAGCACGGAGAGTCCGACCAGCCCGGCGACCAGGCCGAGCAGAGTGATGGCGGTACGGTCCGAGGCATGGAACAGCGGATCAGTCTGGTCACCCTCGGCGTCGCCGACCTGCCCCGCGCGCGGGCGTTCTACGAGCGGCTCGGCTGGCGGGGCCAGGAGGTCGAGGAGACCGTCTTCTTCCAGGCCGGCGGCCTTGCCCTGGTGCTCTGGGGCCGCGCCAAGCTGGCCGCCGACGCGGGCGTCGACGACCAGCGCGGCGGGGACGGCTTCGGCGGGATCACGCTGGCGCAGAACGTCCGCTCCCGCGCCGAGGTCGATCGGATCCTCGCCGTTGCCGCCCAGGCCGGCGCGCGGCTCACCCGGCCGGCGGCGGAGACCTTCTACGGCGGCTACGCCGGCTGCTTCGCCGACCCCGACGGCCACGTCTGGGAGATCGCCCACAATCCGGGCTTCGCGCTCGCCGAGGACGGCAGCCTCACCCTGCCCGACTTCGGCGCCGGAAGCTGAGGCGCAGCCGACCGTCAGGTGTGGACGGTGCGCCGCACCCCCTGGTGGCCGGCGCAGGCGCTCGGCCGGCCGCCGGTCAGGCTGATCGAGCCGTCCCCGCACAGCACCAGGTAGCCGCGGCCGGCCCAGAACTCCTGGACACAGTCGAACCAGTCGCAGACCCGGTGATCGGGCTTGCGCACCCGCGTCCCGACGGCGCAGAAGTCGTACCCCATCGGGTTGGTCGGCGCGCCGCAGAGCGATCCGCGCGCCGCGGTGGCCGGGGAGGACGACGGCCGCGGGCTGGCCGTCGCCTTCGGGCGGGCAAGCGCCGGAGCGGCGGTGGTGGCGGCGGGGGTGGCGGCGGCCGCTACCTCCGGGCCGGGGCTGACCGGCGGGTCTGACTCGAAGAGCACCGCCGGGACGATCAGCGTGAGTGCGGCGGCCACGGCGACGGTGCGCCGGCCGCCGGGCACCCGGGCGGCGAGTCGGGCCTGCGCGGGGGTGGCGATGGGCGGCCGGAACGGCTCGGTCTGCGCGTGCTCGGCGATCAGCTCGTCGAGCTGGGCGACCACCGAGGCGCGCTGCTCGATGGCGTCGGCGAAGCCCAGGGTGAGGATGAACCGGAAGTCGGCGGCGGCGCCGGCGGGGAGCAGCAGACCGGAGGTGCGCCGCCGGTCGAGCACCTGGATCAGGGTCACCGGGGCCGCCGCGTCGTGGGACAGGCCGGTCATCTTCCCGTACGCCCAGTCGCGCCGGCCGCGCCCGCCGAGCAGGACCAGCCGGCGGTTGGTGAGCACGGCGATGCCGGCGTCGACGGGCCGCACCCCGTCCGGGAGGCGGTGCTGCAGCGGCGCCGGGTCGACCTCGACGGTCAGGTCGGGCGCGGGAAGCACGGCGGTGTGCCGCACCTCGACCAACTGCGCGGCGGGCATCGTCCAGAGGACCAGCTCACCGGGGGCCAGTTCCAGGGGCAGGCCCGCGCCCGCCGCCACCGACCCCTGAAGGTCGACCGCGAGGGTACGCAGCCGCCGCAGCTCGTCGGCGCGGCACTGCCACGCCTGTTCGGCGTCCCGGTACGACCGCTGACGCCGCTCGTTCTGCCGCTGCGCCCACCGGTAACGCCAGGTGGAACCCGTCGATTCAGTATCTGCCACGCCGACTCCTCCGCCGCGCGAGCCACCAACCAGGGTGTCGTACGGGTTAACAGGGGAGCAGCCCGGACGGAACCGCCATTGCCGACAAAATGGCCGAATGGCCGGCCGGCCGGCACGTTAGGGGGATGCGCCGCGTCGATTCACGTTTCCGACGAGGGCGCGGAGGCGCGCGGTTTCCCGCCGTCGTGCGGGGGGCGGAAACCGTCGGTAACGTCAGCCGCAGCCGGTGCGGCGACGGGGCTCTCCGGCGTGGACCGAGGAGGTGGACCGGTGGGCGACTCCGTAGTGCTCGGCGTCGACATCGGCACCACCAGCACCAAGGTCGTCGCCTACGACACCGGCGGGCACCAGCTCGCCAGCCACTCCGCCGGCTACCCCCTCGACGAGCCGCACCCCGGGTGGGCCGAGCAGGATCCGCAGGCGATCTTCGACGCGGTGGTGGAGTGCCTCCGCGAGGTCGTCCGCGAGCTGGGCGGCCCGATCGCCGGCCTGTCGTTCAGCACCGCCATGCACAGCCTCATCGGGCTCGACCCCGACGGTGTCCCGCTCACCCCGTCGGTCACCTGGGCCGACTCCCGCTCCAGCGCGCAGGCCGAGCGGCTGCGCGCCGCGCCGTGGGGGCTGGCCCTGCACCGGCGTACCGGCACCCCGGTGCACCCGATGGCGCCGCTGCCGAAGCTGGTCTGGTTCGCCGAGCAGGAACCGAAGCTCTTCGAGCGGGTCGCGCACTGGGTCGGCATCAAGGACTACGTGCTGCTGCGGCTCTGCGACGCGCTCGTCACCGACCATTCGGTGGCCTCCGCCACCGGACTGATGGACATCCACACCCTTGCCTGGGACGCCCAGGCGCTGCGGATCGCCGGCCTCACCGAGGAGCAACTGCCGCAGCTGGTGCCCACCACCACCGTGCTGCCCTCGCTCACCGCCGAGGCGGCGGCCGCGACCGGGCTGCCCGCCGACACCCCGGTCGTGGTCGGCGCCGGCGACGGCCCGCTGGCCAACCTCGGCCTCGGCGCGGTCAGGCCGGGCGTGGTGGCCTGCTCGATCGGCACCTCCGGGGCGATCCGGGTGGCCGTCGAACGACCCGCCGTCGACCCGCTCGGCGGGGTGTTCTGCTACGCGCTCACCGAAGACCGCTGGGTGGTCGGCGGCGCGATCAACAACGGCGGCATCGTGCTGCAGTGGGCCGGCGACGCGCTCGCCCCCGAGCTGGGCGAGCACTCCGAGGAGGAGCTGCTCGCGCTGGCCGAGCGGGCGCCGGTCGGCTCCGGCGGGCTGATCATGCTGCCGTACCTGCTCAGCGAGCGGGCGCCGCACTGGAGTGCGCTGCCGCGCGGCGCGTACGTGGGGTTGACCCACGGGCACCGCCGCGAGCACCTGGTACGGGCCGCGCTGGAGGGCGTGTGCCAGCAGCTCGCCCTGGTGCTGGCCTCGGTCCGGGCGGCCGGCAACGAGGTGCGCGAGATCCGTGCCAGCGGCGGCTTCGCGCGCAGCCCGCTGTGGCGGCAGATGCTCGCCGACGCGCTCGGCATGCCGGTGCGGTTCCCCGCCGGGCACGAGGGCTCCAGCTTCGGCGCCGCGCTGCTCGGCATGCAGGCGCTCGGCCTGATCCCGTCCATCGACGTCGCCGCCGACCTGGTGGAGATCGACGAGACGGTACGCCCCGAGCCCGCCGCGGCGGCCACCTACGCCGCCCTGCTCCCGCTCTTCTCCGAACTGTACGACGCGCTGGTCCCGACCTTCGCGTCCCTGCGCCGGCTGGCACCCAGCCTGCCGGCGGAACCACCGCCCGCTCCCGCACCCATGTGATCGCCCGTCCCCGTTCGGGTCGGACGCCGTCCGAAGGTCGTGATTACCGTGATCACTGTTCTCGCCGCACCGGCGGAGCCACTAACCGACGCCGGTAACACCCAACTGATCATCGCGGCCCTGCTGGGCATCGCCGCGGTGGTGCTCCTCATCGCCTGGGGCAAGGTCCATCCGTTCCTGTCGCTGATCCTCGGTGCGGCAGTGCTCGGCGTGGTCGCCGGCGTGAGCCCCGACAAGATCGTCACCTCGTTCAGCGGCGGGGTGGGCTCCACCGTCGGCGGGGTCGGCCTGCTGATCGCCCTCGGCGCGATGATCGGCGGCCTGCTCGCCGAGTCCGGTGGTGCGGACAGCATCGTCGAACGGGTGGTCGGCCGGGTCTCCGGCGGGGCGCTGCCGTGGGCGATGGCCGGCGTGGCCGCCCTCATCGGCCTGCCGCTCTTCTTCGAGGTCGGCGTGGTGCTGCTGGTGCCGATCGTGCTGCTGGTCTCGTTGCGCACCGACGTGCCGCTGATGAAGATCGGCATCCCGGCGCTGGCCGGCCTGTCGGTGCTGCACGGCCTGGTGCCGCCCCACCCGGGCCCGCTGGTCGCGATCGACGCCCTCGGCGCCAACCTCGGCCAGACCCTCGCGCTGGGCCTCCTGGTCGCCATCCCGACGGTGATCGTCGCCGGTCCGGTCTTCGGTAACTTCATCGCCCGCTACGTGCCGGCCACCGCCCCGGAGGCGTTGCTGCCCACCCGGCGACCGCTGACGGTCGGCGGCGGGCGGGGGCCCACCGCCACCGGTCGCGGCCCCGTCGACGCCGACGGGGACCTGGTCAACGAGGACGACCTGGTCAACCCGGGTACCGGCCGCCCCGGCGAGCCGATCGACGAGGCCGGCGCCGAGGCGGTGCGGGCGCGCCGCGCGCCCGCACTGTGGGCCGCGGTCATCACCGTCCTGCTACCGGTGGTGCTGATGCTCCTGCGGGCGATCGGCGAGCTGCTCCTCGACGAGGACACCGCGGGACGCAAGGCGCTGGACATCGTCGGTACCCCGATCATCGCCCTGCTGGCCGGCGTCATCTTCGCCATGATCTTCCTCGGCTACCGGACCGGTTTCAGCCGGAGCCAGGTCTCCGGCTTCCTCGGCGGGTCGCTGCCGCCGATCGCCGGCATCCTGCTGATCGTCGCCGCCGGCGGCGGTTTCAAGCAGGTCCTGGTCGACGCGGGGGTGGGCAACCTGGTCGCGGACGCCGCCGAGGGCGCCAACCTCTCGCCGCTGCTGCTGGGCTGGCTGGTGGCCGTCGGCATCCGGGTGGCCACCGGCTCGGCCACCGTCGCCACCATCACCGCGGCGGGCATCGTCGCGCCGCTGGCCGAAACGCTGCAGGGCACCGAGGTGTCGCTGCTGGCGCTGGCCATCGGCTGCGGTTCGCTGTTCTTCTCGCACGTCAACGACGCCGGCTTCTGGCTGGTCAAGGAGTACTTCGGGCTGACCGTCGGGCAGACCATCAAGAGCTGGTCGGTGATGGAAACCATCATCTCGGTGGTCGGCTTCCTCGGCGTCCTCCTGCTCAACCTGCTGCTGTAGCGGGGCTCCGCCTCCCGGCGCCGGTGACCCGATCGGTCGCCGGCGCCGTGCCGTGTCAGGCGCCGGGGATGTTGCTCGGCGGGTCCTCCCCGATCACGTCCGCCGCCGGCTGCTCCGCCCGCACCGGCAGCCCGAAGTCGGCGTACGTCAGGTCGAGCGCGGAGGCCTGGCCCTGCTGGGCGGCCAGCTCGATCCGGTAGCGGACCAGCCGGCCCTGCTCGTCCACGGCGGCGGTGAACGGCACCGCGGCGGCCCGGTCGCCGAGGATGCCGCCGATGCCGTCACCGAGCACGGCGGCGCTGCCCCGCAGGTCGAGGGTACCGGCGTACTCCCGGTCGGCGGTGCGGCGGACCCCGGTCGAGGCGCCGAGGGTGCTGGCGATCCGGGTGGTGTCCAGGCCGGTCTTCCGGGCCGTCGCGGCCGCGCCGACGTGCCACCAGGTACGCCCGTCCCAGGACGGCACCCGCCGGTCCGGAGCGGTGATCTTCACGTAGACCTCGGGGCCGGTGACGAGCCGCTCGATGGTCACCTTGCCGTTCGCCACCGCCAGCGAGGTGGTCTCCAGGCCACGGCGCTGTGCCGGCTCCCAGACCAGGGTGGTGCCGTCCCCCGCGTCGCCACCGCCGGAGCCCACGGTCAGCCGGTAGCTCTGCTGGTCGACCTTCGCCGCCGCGCCGGCCAGCACGGCGGCCGGGTCTGCGTCGGCGGCCGGAGTGGTCGCAGCGCTCGCCTTCGGGCCTGCGGCTGGTTCGTCGGACGAGCAGCCGGCGGTGCCGCCGAGGGCAACGGCCAGGACCAGGCCGGTGATGGCCAGCTCGGGGTGCTTCACGGACGACTCCTCGCGGGCGGTGCGCCCGCCGGCGGAGCCGATCGACGCTGATGACGGTGCGGTCCGGCCAGCCTAGCCCGGCCCGCCCGGCCCGCCCGGCAGGCCCAGACGTGGCGGACGCCCAGCCCTTCGGGCTCGGGTGTGTCGGCGCGACCGGAAGGATTCTCCCGTGAGCGATATGACGGAGAGTCATAATAATGACGCAGAGTCATACCACTCTTTCGAGAATCATCCACGGCGCGGGCCGGCAGGCGGCGACCCGCAAGCGGCGAGCGCCGGCTGGCAGGCGGCCGGCCCGCCCACCGACCGGCCCGCACGGGCGGCCGGCCGCCGTCAGGGCGCCTCGACGCCGGAGATGCGGTACCGGTGCACCTCGGCGCCGAGGATCGCCGTCGTCTGCTCCTCGCTCGGGCCGGCGCCCCGGAAGGCGAGCAACTGCGCGTCGGACTCCCACCGCTCGTACACGTTGATCCGGCCGGGCTCGACCAGGTCCGCGCTGATCGCGAAGTCGACACAGCCGGGCGCGGAGCGGGCCTGGCGGACCACCTCCGCGCAGGACGCCAGGTACGCGTCCCGCCCGGCCGGGTCGACGTAGAGACTGCCGGCGACGATGAACACTGCTGACCTCCGACGGTGAGTGTGCTGCCCTCCCCATACTGACGCCGGGACGGCGGCACACTCACCGGTACGGCTCAGGCGCGGCTGATCGCGTTGGCGTGGATCGCCTCGGCCAGGTAGGCGGCCAGCCCCGGTGCGACCTTCTCGTAGTGAGCGGTGAACCGCTCGTCGGCCAGGTACATGTCGGCCAGCCCGGTGTGCATCTCGTACGAGCAGTCGTAGAACCAGCGGCCGATGGACCGGCGGTGCTCCTCGGCCAGCGCCATCGCCTGCGCCGAGTCGGCCGGCGCGCCCGAGGTCATCGTCGCGGTGATCCGCCGCTCCCAGTCCGCCGTCTCGGCCTTCTGCCGCAGCCAGTCCTCCTTCGAGTAGCCGGCCACCCGCCGGTTCGACTCCCGGTACGCCTCGGTCTCCCCCCAGCGCCGCTCCGCCTCCTCGGCGTGCGCGTCCGGGTCGAAGTCGCCGAACACCTCGAACCGCTCCTCCGGGGTCAGGGAAATGCCCATCCTTCTCGCCTCCATCGCGTGCTCGATCGCGGCGACCATCTCCTGAAGTTTCCCGATCCGCCCGGTCAGCAGCTCGTGCTGCCGGCGCAGGTGCGCCGCCGGGTCGACGGCCGGGTCGTCGAGGATCGCCGCGATCTCGTCCAGCGGGAACCCCAGCTCCCGGTAGTAGCGGATCTGCTGCAACCGCTCCAGGTCCGCGTCGTCGTAGCGGCGGTAGCCGGCCGCCGTCCGGCCGCTCGGTGAGAGCAGTCCGATCTCGTCGTAGTGGTGCAGCGTCCGGACCGTGACCCGGGCCGCCCGGGCCACCTGACCCACCGTGTACGCCATGGTTCCCTCCCTTCCGCGATCGAGCCTCCGGCCTGCCGTGACGAGAGGGTCAAGCCCGATTCTGCGCCCGCCCCACGCGCGACCGCCCCCGGTCTCCCGAGGGGGAGGAGACCGGGGGCGGTCGAGTCGGGACGGTCAGGCGGTGACCCGGTCCTTCTTCCCCGCCGAGGCCGGGGCGGCGAACGCCTCGGTGGGCGGGGTGCGGAAGGCGTGCACCAGGCCGGCGAGCGAGAGCAGCATGAGCAGCGCCGCGCCGATGAAGACCACCAGGGCCGCCTGCCCGGCCTTGCGGCCGAACTCGCTGAAGCCGTACGAGGTGAGCAGCAGGCCGCGCAGCGTCTCGCCCTTGAACACGGTGTCCCGCTGGGCGCTGACGTCCCCAAGCTGCTTCTGCAGGTCGGCCAGGGCCGGGTCGTTGGTCTTGGTGGCCTGCTCGACCTGGGCCTTCAGCGCGCTCTGCGGCTCGCCGAGGTCGGCGTAGGTCTTGCCACCGGCGATGGACTTCAGGTGCAGCCCGATGAACTGGTTGGCGTAGCACTCGGCCTGCTTGCCGGTGGTCATCGGCTTGCCGGCGTACTCGACCAGGCAGTCGGCCTTCTTCTCCTCGTCGGTGAGGGTGTCGGCCGACTTGAAGGTGATGTGCTGCGCGCCCAGCTGGTCGCGTACGTAGTCGTTGGCGAAGTTCGCGTTGGTGGTGAGGACGATGCCGGCGACCAGGAGCAGGACCGTGAGGCCCAGCCCGCCGATGCTGAACAGCAGGTCAAGGGTGCGTCGCTTCATGTCATGCTCCCGGTGCGGGGGGAATGGTGGGGGTCGTCGTTGCTCGTCCCATCATCGGCGGGGACCGTCCACTACGGTCAGGGCCGAACCCCCCGTACCGCCCGGGACCTTCGGCCCCCTCGGCGCCGGGCCGACCGGCCGGGCGCGGGCGGCTCAGACCGCGGCGGAGAGCGCGCGCAGCTCGGCCAGCCCGCCCGGCCGGCCGTACCGGTAGCCCTGGCCGTGCACGCAGCCGATGGCGGTGACCGCCGCGTGCTGCCCCTCGGTCTCCACCCCCTCGGCGATCACGACCAGGTCGAACGCGGCCGCCAGCCGGGTCACCATCTCCACCGTCGCGTACGCCCGGGCGTCGGAGTCCAGCCGGGACACGAACGAGCGGTCGATCTTCAGCTCGGTGGCCGGGATCCGGTGCAGGTAGCTCAGCGAGGAGTAGCCGGTGCCGAAGTCGTCGATGGCGATGTGGATGCCCAGCTCGCGCAGCTGGCGCAGCCGTTCCAGCACCGTCTCGCTGCCGTCGATCAGCGCCGACTCGGTCAGCTCCAGGGTGAGCGCACGCGGGGCCAGCCCGGCGCCCGCGGTGGCCGCGGTGACCGTGGCGATCAGGTCGGGACGGCGCAGGTGCGCGGCGGAGATGTTCACCGCCACGGTGGCCTCCGGCACCCGTTCCCGCCAGTCGGCCGCGGCCCGGCAGGCCTCGTTGATCACCCACCGGTCGATCGGCACGATCAGCCCGGTCTCCTCGGCCAACGGCAGGAACGCCGCCGGGCCGAGCGTGCCGAGCCGGGGGTGCCGCCAGCGCACCAGCGCCTCGGCGCTACGCACCGCGCCGGTGGCCAGGTCGACGATCGGCTGGTACTCCAGGTGCAGTTGCTCCTCGTCGACGGCGCGGCGCAGGTCGGCGATCAGCTCGGCGCGGGTCACCGCCGACTCGCGCAGCGCCGGGGTGCAGGTCCGGTACGCGGACTTCCCGGCGGCCTTGGCCGCGTACATCGCGATGTCGGCGTCGCGGAGCAGGTCGGTGTGGGAGGCGTGCTGCGGGCCGTACTCGGCGATGCCGATGCTGGCCGACGGGTGGATGCCGACATCCTCCTCGCCCGGCGAGGGGTGCAGGGCGGCGAGCAGCCGCTCGGCGAGCCGCTCCGGCGGTACCGGCCGGGCACCGTCGACCAGCACCGCGAACTCGTCGCCGCCGAGCCGGGCGATCGTCCCGTCACCGCCCACCGCGAGCCGCATCCGCTCGGCGATGCTGGTCAGCAGGGTGTCACCGGTGGCGTGCCCGAACCGGTCGTTGACCTGCTTGAACCCGTCCAGGTCAAGGAGCAGGACGGCCACCCGTGGCCGGTCGCGCAGCGCCCGGCGCAGCCGCCGGTTGAACGCCAGCCGGTTCGGCAGCCCGGTGAGCTGGTCGGCGTAGGCCAGCCGGCGCAGCCGGGCGACCAGGCGCAGGTTCTCGTTGGCGGCCAGCCCCTGGCGCAGCGCGAGCATCCCGAGCAGCGTCATCATGCCGATGAAGACCAGGTGCGGGGTCTCCCCGGTGGGCCGGCGGGCCAGCACCACCGCGATGATCGCCCCGCCCACCGGCAGGTACGGCAGGGCCACCCGCCACCAGGGCGGCAACGGCGATTCGGCCGCCTCGTCGGCGCCGTCGCAGGCCGTCGGCGGGGGTCGGGTGGCCGCGACGCCGATCAGCAGGTAGCTCAACGGCCAGCAGACGTCGATGGGGTGGCCGGGGACGTAGCTGCCGTGGGCGACGAGCGAGACGTAGACCGCGTCGGCGCCGGCCCGGGTGGCCAGGCTCGCCCCGATCAGGGTCAGCGGCCGCCACACCGGCCGGGACGGGCCGGCCACCGCCACCAGGATGGTCAGCTGCATCAGGTCGAGCATCGGGTAGAGCAGCCCGAAGGTACGCAACGGATCGGCGAGGTCGGCGGCGGCGACGTCGCGGAACACCACCACCCAGCCGACCGGGATCAGGGCGAGCGCGACGATCACCCCGTCCAGCACGGTGCGGGCCCGGCCGACCAGGCTGCGCGGCGCGGTCAGTGAGCAGAGCAGCGCGGCGGTGCCGGTGACGATGCCGGCGGTGAAGGCCCCGCCGACCAGCGGGGTGTGTGGCAGCTCCGCACCGCCGAGCCGCTCGATCGTCCAGAGTGTCCGGCCGACGGCGGCGAGCGCCATGGTCAGCGCGAGCAGCACCCAGAACCGGCGCAGCGGGGCGGGGTGTCGCCGCGCCGCGCCGAGGCAGGCGAGCGTCGCCCAGGCCGCCAGGGCGACCGCGCCGAGGTCGCTGGCCAGGGCCGCTCCGGGCAGCGCCGCGACCAGCCAACCCAGCTCCGCGACCACGACCGCCGACGCGACGATCGCGCCGAGGCGGTGCGGGCGGGCGGATCGGGGCGGCGCCACGGCGATGTGGCCGGCGTCCTGGGGCAGCACGGTGATCGCTCCGGCTCTCTCTCCTGCACGCACCTCGACGGTGAGGACCGGTCACGGACGGCGAACCCGGCAAGCCTAGCCATCGGCAGGTGTGCGCACCAGGGCCGGTGGGCCCGGCTCGACGGTCCGCGACCGGGCGGGAACACTCCGGAACCGACCGGCGCGGAGCCCGGCAGATCCGGGTCAGCGGCGGCGGGCAGTGGTCGGCCGGCGGTCCCGACCGGGGCGCGCGGCCGCAGCGGGCAGCCGGAGCCGGGCCGGCCAGTCGAGCACCAGCCCCGCACCGACGGGCAGCGCCGACCAGCGCGCGCCGGCCTCCCGTACCGCCTCGGCGGCCCGGCGGGCGGCAATCAGGTCGAGGTCGGGCAGCTCGCCGAGCATGACGGCGATCGCGTCGCGGACCTCGGGCGTCGGCTCCGCGGTCGGCAGCAGGCGCTCCACGACGCCACCGGCGAGTTCCGCCCGGCGCAACGCGTCGCGGTGCGCCCGGACGAGCGCGTGCGACCGTTCGGCAGCGTGCGGGGGACGCCGGCCCCCGACGTGCCGCATGCTGCGGAACACCACCCCCGACGCGATCGCACCCCACACGCCGTCCGGGATACCGAGGGTGCGTTCGGTTTCGAAGTGGATCAGATCGTGCGGGATCTCCGCGCCGGTCACCGGCCCGCCGTCCATCCGGTAGACCACACCGTCGTCGCGTTCGATCAGCGCGGTGCCGCGCTCGTGGTCGCGCGGGCGCTCGAACGTCACTCGCATGCCCCGACCGTCCCAGCGGCCGGCACCCGACGCAACGGATTAACTCCGACCGATCAGGCCCAGGCCTCCGCCGGGTCACCGTCGCCGGCCACCGGCCGGTCGGCGGCCGAGACCGGCGGGCCGCCGTGCGTCCACGGGGTCTCGTCCGGCGCGGGGAACGCCCCGGCCGGCAGGAACGCGTCCGACAGGGTGGTCAGGCAGAGCCGCTCCCCCACCTCCGGCACGCTGCCCGGCGGCGCCGTCAGCCCGCGTCCCATCCCGCCCGAGAGCTCCAGCACCACCTCGGTCTTGCCGTCCGCGCCCGGGGTCACGAAGACCACCCTCGCCTTCTGCGCCGGCCGGGCCGGGGACCAGAGCGTCGCGCCGACCGGCATCGGCACCGGCTCGGTGGTCACCACCTGGATCCGGGGCCGCAGCACCGGCCGCTTGCCGGTGTCGTCCACCCGCTTCGGGTCGGCCAGCGTCACCTCCCCGACGAACGCCTCGCCGGCCAGCCGGTGCTCGGCCATGACCAGCGGATCGTCGTAGGCGCGCTGGACCGCGTACGAGGTCAGCGCGCGCTCCAGCCGGTGCAGCCGGACCGCCGCCGCCACCGCGCCGTCCCGCCGCGGCTGCGGGCCACCGCCGCCGTCGACGTGCTCCGCGTACCCGGTGAATGCGTCCCGGTCGGCGTCCCACCGGCCGGCCACCCGGGCCCCCGCCGGCAGCGCCCGGAGCAACCCGACGCCGCGCCACATCAGCTCCCAGGTGGGCGCGAGCTGGTCGCGCAGCACCCGTTCCAGCTCCGCGTACGCGCCGGCGCGCGCGTCCGGGTCATCGGCCGCGTCGGCGTACCCGGCGATGGCCGGGGCGAGCACCCGGTTGTCGAACTCCGGATCGGTGGCCGGGCCGGCCGGCGGGCAGACCGCCGGGTCCTCCGCCCGGGCCGCCGCCTGCGCCCCGGTCAGCCCGGCCGGCGGGTCGATCCAGCCGAGCAGCGCCGGCAGGTGCAGGTCCTCCACCGCGCTCTGCCCGGTGGCCCAGTGCAGGGTCAGCGCGTCGGTCATCGCCACCAGCGCCGACGAGCCGGGGTGCTCGGCCCGCTCGGCGAGGAAGGTCAGCCAGCGCCCGAGCAGCGGCACCGACGGGTGCACCGGGTAATCGCCGTCCGGGCGGCGGAACCGGGTGGAGCGGCCGAGCAGCCGCAGGAAGGTGATCCCGGCCGGGTTGGGCACCAGCAGCTGCGGCGCGTCGACGTACCGATGGCGGACGTCCTTCCCGCGGTCCACCGGCACCGCCTCGGAGGCGCCCCGGTGACCGTCCAACCAGGGCAGCACGACGCCGGCCAGTTCGGCGGCGAAGCGGAACCGCTGGTCCCGGTTGCGGGGCTGCGCCACCACCAGCAGCCGCGCGTCGTCCGGGGCGGTGCCGACCAGCGCGGCGAGCGGGGCGTTGGCCTCGCCCGCCATCGCCAGCGGCACCAGCACCAGCGGGCGCTCCGCCAGGTGCAGGTGCCGGACGGTGGCCACCGGCTGGGCCACCCCGGCGGCCAGGGCCTGCGCCCGGGCCAGCGCGCGCAGCGTACTCATGCGGAGCGGCCGGTGAGAGCGTCGGCGCGCAACCGGGCGGCGGCCCGCAGCAGCGCGGCGGCCTCCTCCTGCCCGGGGTCGGCGGCCCGCTCACCGGCGGCCAGCGCCAGCACCTCCGCGACGGTGCCGACGCCGCCGAGCGCCTCCCGGACCGGCCGGCCCAGCGCCCCGGTGTGGCCGCGCGCCTCGTCCCGGCAGAAGTACGCCAGCTCGCAGCTGGCCAGGCACTCCGGCGCGTAGCGGGCCTCGACGGTGCGCAGCGCGGCGGCCAGCGTCGCCGGGTCGGCGGTCGGGTCGGCGGTGAAGCCCACCGGCACGGCGTCGAGCAGGGTGTCCAGCCGGGCCATCCGGTCCAGCTGGCGGCGCAGCACCAGCAGCTGCTTGCGGACGTCGAGCAGGCTGGCCACCGGACGGTTGGCGAAGTCCCGCGGGCAGACCAGCACCACGTCGGTCGAGACCAGCTCCGGGTCGTGGCCGGCGGCGGCGAGCAGGTCGCGTAGCGCCAGCACATAGACGGCGGACTGGATGGCGGCGGCGGCGACCTTGGCCGGGTCGGCCTGCCCGTCGACCACCGGGAACGACTTGATCTCGACGACGTGGAACCGGCCGGCGAGGCGGGCGGCCACCAGGTCGGGTTCCAGGTGCACCCGCCGCCCGGCCACGTCCAGCCCGAGCAGCGGATGGTCGAAGAGCGCGGCGTCCGCGCCGCTGTCGGTCAACGCGGCCCGGGAACGCTCGTGCCGGTCCGGCAGGTCGTCGGCGCCGCCCAGGTCGGTCCAGCTGGCCCGCTCCGGCACCGGTACGCCCAGCCGCTCCGCGACCAGCCGGAGCAGCTCGGCCCCACCGTCGGCCTTGACCTGCGCCTCGAACGCGTTGCCCCGGGTGATGGCGAAGCGGGACTGCCCGAAGCGGGCCGGGAAGCCGATCCGCTCGGCCAGCTTCGGCTTGTCCACCCCGGCGCCGTCCAGCACGGCCCGGCGGCCGCAGCCGGGGTTGCCGGTCAGCGCGGCGATCGTCCGGGCGTTGTGGCGCTTCGGCGGCACGTCGCCCCGGATGGCGGCCAGGCGCTGTTCGGTGCTCGTCACGACAGGCCACGATAGCCGCCGGCCGGCGCCCCGGCCCGGTACCCGCGCCCGCACCCGGCCGGTGGTGCGGCGCGGGGGCCCGGACCGACGGCCCGGGCCCCCGCTGTCACGACGCGGCCGGTCAGGGGACGACGACAGTCGTCCGCAGGCCGGCGTTGCCCGTCTTGTCGAACGTCCAGATCGCGATCGCGACCGGCTTGGTGCTCGGCGCCGCGAAGCGGACCGGGCTGGTGGTGCCGTAGCGGGCCAGGTTGCCGACGTCGGGCACGCCCGGCGCGACGTCACCGGAGTACCACCGCACGATCGTCCGGGCGAAATCCGTCGACGGCGGGTTGGTCCAGCTCAGGTTGACGTAGTTGCCGTCCCGGACCGCGCTGACCCCGCTGACCCGGTACGGACCCTTCAGGTCGGTCCGATCGTGATGACGGATCCGCCCGCTCACCGTCCGCCCGCTGGCCGACCGGCAGTGCGTCGTGAAGGTGACGTCGAGCAGGTCGAGCCGCTGGTCCGGCCCCTTGTACGCCAGGTTGGCGATGTCGAGGGTCCCCCGGTCCACCTCGCAGCCGTTGTTGGCCCAGGAGAGACTCACCCGCAGCCCGGTGCCGTCGGGCTTGTACTCGTAGTGGCCGCCCTGGGCGAAGGTCTGCCCGGTCGGCAGGTAGTACCGCGCCATCCAGAGGTTCCCGTCCGCGTCCCAACTCTGCGACGAGATCTCGTACGGGTTGCCCCAGCTGATCGAGCTCGGCAGGTCGAGGTGCACGTCGGTGCTGGTCGCCTCGTCGTAGTCGACATCGAGCGGGGACCAGTTGCTGGTGCCCAGGTCGCCCGCGCCGTCCAGCGTGCTGCTCAGGGTGCCCGCCGACGTCTTCACCTCCAGCCGGGCGTACCGGGGACCGGCGTACTGCGGGACAAAGCCCACCCACACCGTGCAGCCGGACGGGCCGACCACGCCCGTGCAGCCGTTGCGGCGGATCGGGAACGAGCCGGGGGTGGGCCCGGTGACCGCCACCGAGTTGACCGTGACCGACGTCGTGCCGGTCGGGTACACGGTCACCGGCATGTCGTACGACGAGTGACTCGGGTACGTGCCGGGCGGCCAGCGCACGGCGCGGGGGGTGACGTCGGCCGACGACGGCTTCGGGTAGCCGAGCCGGATCTCACCGAACGAGGGGCGCTGGTCGGCGTAGAAGGCGTTGTTGCAGTACCGCTGGAAGGTGATCCAGATCCGGATGATCGCGGGGCCGTTCCACGCGATGTCGCGGACCTCGAAGTTGCCCCGCTGGTCGTCGCAGAAGCCGAGCGGGCTGATCGAGATGCCCGGCCGACCCGGATCGGTGAACGGCTCGTTCTGCGCGTCGCCGTAGTAGCCGACCTTCAGGTACTCGTTCGAGTTGTCCCGGGAGGCGAACCGGAAGGTCATGCCCGACGACCCGTCGCGCATGGAGACACCCACCTGGATCATCTGGCGGGTGACCTCGTTGGACTGGAGGACCCCGACCGTGGAGTTGGCCGGGGTGTAGACCGCGCTGCCGTACTGGCCGCTGATCGAGACGGAGTGGTTCTCCTCGATCACCGTCGCCTCGGCGGGCCGCGCGGGGATGACGTCGGTGGTGACCAGCGTGGCGAGCACCGCCACCAGGGTGATGCCGATCGCCCGGCGGCGCCACGGTCGGGGCGCGTGGCGGCCGCGACCCCATCGGGGCCCGGCGCCCGGCACCCGGTGGGTGGGCACGGGAACAGGTGATCCGGTCATGGGTTCCTTCAGCTGCTGGGGAACTGGGGCTGGACCGGGTGCGCGCCGAACCACCGGGCCGCGGTCATCCGGATCTTGACCGGTCCATCTATCAGGCGTCGGGAACATCGAAAGGGTTACATCGGCTCCCTGGCGGGGGCATCCCGCCCGGATTCCGGTGTGGACGGAGCTGTCCCGGCTATCCGGCCGGAACCCGTTCCGGGCGGGGCGCCCGGGCCCGGCGGACCAGCACGGCGGTCGCCACCGCGGCGACCAGGGCCACCGCCGCCATCGACCAGAGCACGGTGTGCAGCCCGCCGGTGAAGCCCGGGTCGGCGAGCCGACCGGCGGTGGTGCTGGCCAGCACCGCACCGACCACCGCGATGGCGACCGTCTCGCTGGCCAGCCGGGCCGTGTTGATCATCCCGGCGCCGGTGGCCGCCCGCTCCGGGGCGACGCTGCCGATCGCGATCGCGTCCAGCAGGCCGATCGACAGCCCCACCCCGACCCCGATGGTCAACAGCGGTCCGGCCAGCGCGGCGGCCCCGGCGTGCGGGCCGAGCACGGTCGCCCAGGCGGCGCCGACCGCGACCACCGCCACCGAGGTGACGATCACCGCCGGCGCCGGCACCAGTCGGGTCAGCGCGCCGCTGAGCAGCGGCAGCACCAGGGTCGGCGCGGTGAGCAGGATCAGCGTCGCGCCGGCCGCGCCGGGGCTCATCCCGACCACCGTGGTCAGGTACGACGGCAGGTAGACCAGCAGCGGCACCAGCACCGCCACGATGGTCGCCGCCGCCAGGCAGATGCCGACGAAGCGGGGGCTCGCGAGCAGGGCCAGGTCGAACATCGGGTCGGCGCGGCCCCGCTCCACCCGGACGAACGCCACCAGCAGGGCGACCGCCGCGGCGAACGCCGCCACGATCACCGGGGCGGACCAGCCCAGCTCCGGCCCCTGCACGAAACCGAAGATGAGCAGCAGCAGCGCGGCGGTGAAGGTGACCGTCCCCGGCCAGTCGATCCGGCCGGGCAGCGGCTGGCGCGACTCCGGCAGCAGCGGGGTGAGTGCCAGCACCAGCAGGGCGGCCAGCGCCGGCGCCGCGAACACGGCCCGCCAACCGAAGGCGGAGATGAGCAGCCCGGCGATCGACGGGCCGAAGGCCAACCCGACGCCGATGGTGGTGCCGAAGACGCTGAACACCCGGGCCCGGGCCCGACCGTGGAAGGTGTGCGCCAGGATGGCCGAGCCGCTGGTCGCGGCGGCCGCGGCGCCCACCCCGGCGAGGGCGCGCACCACGTCGAGCAGCACGATGTTCCCGGCGACCGCGCCGAGCAGACCCGACGCGGCGAAGACGGCGACACCGGCGGCGAAGACCCGCCGCCGGCCGAACAGGTCGGCGAGCGCGCCGGTGGCCAGCATGAAGCTGGCGAAGGTGGCGTTGTAGCCGTTCACCACCCACTGCACCCCGGCCAGCCCGGAGTGCAGATCCCGGCCGATCTCCGGCAGCGCGACCGACGCGCCGGTCAGCGAGACCGGCAGCGAGAGGGTGGACAGCAGGACGGCGACCAGCACGACGGTCGGGTGGTTACGCACAGTTCTCCCCGTTCGGACGGCGGCCCCAGCCTAGAGCGCGCAGGTCGGGGCGAGATCCGTACGGGGACGAGGATCACCGGGTCAGCGGCCGGCCGACCGGTTCCAGGGCGAGCGGGGGGACTGCGCGCCGGCGAGCGGGCGGCTGCGCCGACGGTGCCGGCGCCGACCCGGCGTGCACGGCGGCCGGGACACCGTGTGCACCGGCGGAACGGGCTGCCGGCCGATCAGCCAGCAGAGGAAACGGGCCATCGCCGGATCAGCCGACCGGGAGGCGCTGCGCCTCGTGCCGGGACACGGCGTACTCGGCGCCGCAGAACGAGCACTGCTGCACGTAGCGGGTCCGGATCGGGATCAGCGGGATGAAGAAGAGGGTGAACTTCGTCGACCGGCGGGTGATGACCTGTGAGGCCTGATGGTGGCAGTTGCGGCACACCGCGGTGAGCACACCCGACCGGGAGACCTTGGTGCGGAGACCGAAGATGAAGAACATCGCCCGCCAGTACCCCGCGGGCCACCGAATATCACCTCCGATTTTTTTCTGGTAGGCAGGTGTCCGGAACCGCGCATCCCGTTCGTCACCCTGGTGACCGACCACGACACCGAGGAGCGCCGAAGATGAAGTACCTGATGTTTGTCTGCAGCGACACCGAGCCGGACGCCGACCCGAGCGCCGCGCCCGACATCGAGCAGTGGGTGGCCGAGCGGGACGGCAACGGCCAGCGCCTGATGGGCAGCGTGCTGGCCGAGCCGTCGGCGGCCACCACGGTGCGGGTCCGCGACGGGGAGCTGCTGCTGACCGACGGGCCGTTCGCCGAGACCAAGGAGGTGATCGTGGGCTTCGACCTGCTGGAGTGCGCCGACCTGGACGAGGCGATCGAGGTGGCCCGCCGGCACCCGATGGCCTACGCCGGCCGGCTCGAGCTGCGCCCCCTGGTGGACCTGGACTGATCGCCGGTGACGGACGCGGTCGACGCGGTCACGGTGGCGGGTGCCGAGGCGTACCCGCGGATGGTGGCCGCGTTGATCCGGGTCACCGGCGACTGGACGCTCGCCGAGGACTGCGCCCAGGAGGCGCTGACGCTGGCGCTCGAACGCTGGCCGCGCGACGGCGTACCGGGAAATCCGGGCGGCTGGCTGATGACGACCGCCCGGAACCGGGCCGTGGACGTGCTGCGCCGCGCCGCCGTGGAACGCCGCAAGCTGCGGGAGCTGGCCCTGCTCACCGATCCGGAGCCGGCACCCGCCGAGGCCGAGGGGACCGTGGTGGACGACCGGCTGCGACTCATCTTCACCTGCTGCCATCCGGCGCTGGCCCCGGAGGCCCGGGTCGCGCTGACCCTGCGCACCGTGGCCGGCGTGCCCACCGCCCACATCGCCCGCGCCTTCCTGGTCACCGAGTCCACGATGACCCGTCGGATCACCCGGGCGAAGGCGAAGATCGCGACGGCCGGCATCCCGTACCGGGTGCCGACCGGGGCCGCGCTGGTCGAGCGGCTGCCGGGCGTCCTGGCCGTGCTCTACCTGCTCTTCACCCGGGGGTACGACGCCGACGGCGAGCCCGCCTTCGCCGACGAGGCGGTCCGGCTGGCCCGGCTGCTCGACCGGCTGATGCCCGACGAGTCCGAGGTCGCGGCACTGCTCGCGCTGCTGCTCCTGCAGCACTCCCGCCGGGCGGCCCGCCGCGACCCGGACGGCAACCTGCGCACCCTCGACGAGCAGGACCGCTCCCGCTGGGACCACGAAGCCGTCGCCGAAGGGCTGACGGTGCTGGCCCGGGCGCACCGGCACGGCCCGTACGCCCTCCAGGCCCGGGTCGCCGCCGCGCACGCCACCGCGCCCACCCCCGCCGCCACCGACTGGCCGGCGATCGCCGGTTGGTACGACGAGCTGGCCCGGCTCCATCCCAGCCCGGTGGTCCGGCTCAACCGGGCAATGGCGCACGGCCTGGCGTACGGACCGGCGACCGGGCTGGCCCTGGTCGCTGAGGCCCGGGCCGGTGGGGCGCTCGACGGCTACCCGCCGGCGCTGGCGGCCGAGGCGGAGCTGACCGCCCGCCGGGGCGACGCGGTCCGGGCCGCCGCGCTGTTCCGGGACGCCGCCGGGCTGGTCGCCTCGGCCGCCGAACGGCGGGCGCTGCTGCGGCGGGCCGACCAACTCGACCCGGCGGGCTGAACGCCGGTGCCCGCCGGGCTCGGGGCCGGCGGGCATCGGCCGGATCGCGGCCAGCAGCCGGACCGGTTCGGCGTTCCGGATTCCCCATCCGTTCCCGGCCTCGGACGGAGGTCACGTCGGACGCTGCAAACTTGATGACGTTCGCGGATCGCCGGGCCTCGACCGAACTCAAGGTGGTGATTCGTCTAGGTCATCAAGTTCGTAGCGCCCATAAACCCTGGTCGGGCCCGGCGGTGCGGACACCAGCGGCGCCAACCTGACCGTGCCCGGACCGGGTCGCGCCGCCAGGCACCGCGCCGCCCGGCTCCGGGTGCGTCGCTCAGGTTCCGGACGGGAGCTCCACGGCGACCCAGATCGGCTTCCAGTCGGCCATCTCGTGGAAGCGGCGCAGCTCGGAGAGCCCGGCCACCGACCCGCTCCACGCCGCGTACGGCGGGTTGCCCTCGTCGAAGCCGCTCTGCACGAAGGTCAGCTTCGTCTTCCCTTCGGACTCGGCCAGCTCCCAGGTGACGACGCCCGGGACGCCCCAGTCGACGGACATCTTCCGGCCGGGCTCCAGGTCGAGCACCTTGGCCGGGTACCCCTGCTCGAAGCCGCCCATGGCGTAGCGGCCGCCGACCCAGGGCTCGATCCCGATCGGGTAGCCGAACCAGGCGCTGGCCTGCGCCGAGTCGGTCAGCGACTCCCACACCTTCGCCATCGGCGCGTCGATCAGCAGCTCGCCGCGCAGGTCGGTGGAGGTGAAGTCGGTCTTCGGCAGCAGCGCGCGCCCCTCCAGGTGGGCGGCGAGGTTGGCGATCGACAGTGACCACCAGGTGTGCAGCACACCGCGGATGCCCTTGCCGCTCAGCGCGTCGGCGAAGTCGAAGTCGGTCTGGGTCAGCGTCAGCAGCGTCGCGTCCGGCCCGTCGGGGGCCAGGGATATCTCGCTGGTGGTCTCCACCCCGTCGAGCAGCCAGGCGAACCGGAGGGTGTGGTCGTCGGCGTGCAGCAACCGCTGGTGCGGCGCGTCGCCCTCGGGGGTGTGCCGGCCCCAGAACTCGTACCGGGTGGGCAGCTCGACCTCGGCGTGCTCGGTCAGCCAGACGCGCAGCGTTGCCGGCGTGGTGAGCGCGCCCCACACGGCCTCGACCGGCGCGGCGAGTCGAGCGCTCAGCTTCATCGGTTCAGTCACGGTCGTTCTCCTTGGGATAGCAGGCCACGGCGAGCTTGAAGGCGTCTCCCTCGGCACCGCCGTAGCGGGCGAACAGGTCCCGCAGTGTCGACTGCAGGTCGTGCAGGAACTCCTGCCGGCGCTCGGCCGGCACCCGGATCTCGCCGGACACCCCGATCGAGGGCAGTTCCGGCGCCGTCCGGTCCAGTGCCGCGACGTCGGCCTGGACCTCCTCCATCAGGTCGAGCAGGTGGCCCAGGCTCAACTCGTCGCGGGCCCGGCGCAGGCCGCCGATCCGGCCCACCAGCCGGGGCGACAGCCAGTACGACCGGGCGGCGGCCTGGTAGATGCCCTCGCTGATGCCGCGCACCCGGCGGCTGGACACCTGCTCGGCCAGGCCGGCCGCGACCAGCTGCTTGACGTGGTAGTAGACCCGCTGCGGGGTCTGCTCCAGCCGCGCCGCCACCTCGGTGCAGGTGCCCGGCTCCGCCAACTGCCGCAGCACCTCGACGCGCTGCGGCTTGAGCAGGGCCTCGGCCTGCTCGATCTGCTCCAGGTACAGGACGTCTCTCATCGCAAAAACCAGCTTGTACGTACAAAATCTGTTTGTCAATGGGTCTGACGAAAGCCGCGCCGTCTCCGGCGCGGCTCGCGTCGACCGGCCGCGGTCAGGGCGTCCAGTCGGGCCGCAGCGGGTAGCTCGACCTGCCGTCCGGGCCGTTGCGGGTGGCCAGCACCTGGTGCAGCTGGATGCCGTTGCGTTCGAACGCCAGCCGGGAACCGGCCATGTAGAGCCCCCACACCCGCGCCGTGCCCGGGCCCACCTCGCCCACGCAGAAGTCCCAGTGCTCCACCAGGTTGCGGCACCAGCCGGCCAGCGTCAGCGCGTAGTGCTGCCGCAGGTTCTCCTCGTGGCGCACCTCCAGACCGGCGTCATGGATCTCGCCGATCAGCCGGCCCGGCCCGGCCAGCTCACCGTCCGGGAAGACGTACCGGTCGATGAACGCGCCGGAGCGGTGCGGGGCCCGGTTGTCGATCCGGGTGATGCAGTGGTTGAGCAGCCGGCCGTCCGGGCGCAGCCGGTCGCGCAGCGCCCCGAAGTACGCCGGGTAGTTGCGCACCCCGATGTGCTCGGTCAACCCGATCGACGAGACCGCGTCGAACTGCTGCCGCGGGGCGTCCCGGTAGTCCAGGTGCCGCACCTCGGCCAGCCCGGACAGCCCCTCCCGCTCGATGGCCGCCTGCGCCCACTGCGCCTGCGCCCTCGACAGGGTCACCCCCAGCGCCTTCACGCCGTACTCGCGGGCCGCGTGCCGGACCATGCCGCCCCAGCCGCAGCCGACGTCGAGCAGCGTCATCCCCGGCTTCAGCGCGAGCTTGTTCGCGACCAGGTCGTACTTGGCCGCCTGGGCCTGCTCCAGCGTGTCACCGGGGCTGTGGAAGACCGCGCAGGTGTACGTCATGGACGGGCCGAGCACCTTTTCGTAGAAGGCGTTCGAGACGTCGTAGTGGTGCGAGATCGCGGTGCTGTCCCGGACGCGGGAGTGCCGCAGCCCGTTCATCACCCGCTTCCAGCGCGGCAGCGCCTCCTGCGGCGGGGGCGGCGGCGGCAGCAGCCGCTCCCAGCCCAGCCCGCGCGCCAGCGCCAGCCCCTCGGCCACCGCCGGCGCCCGCAGCTTCAGGCCGTCCTTGAGCACCACCAACGCCTCGTACGGGTCACCCGGGTGGACCGCCCCTTCCAGGGCCAGGTCGCCGCTGACGTACGCCCGGGCCATGCCCAGGTCGCCCGGCGCGGTGAGCAGGTACGACAGGCCCCGCTCGGTGCGGATGGAGAGGGTGATCCCGGCGTCGGCGGGGCCGATCGCGCTGCCGTCGTACCCGGTGATGCGGACCGGAAGGTCCCCGTTGGTGACCGCGCGGACGACGTCGGCGACGGTCGGGCCGGTGCGCCGGCCCCCCGCTGGCGGGGTGGCCGGCGAGGCGGCCGCCCCCTGTTCTCGGTCGGTCAGGCTCATTTCCTTGCAACCGCCTTCTCGTAGAGTCCGGTGAGCCGGTGGTCCGGGTCGTAGCGGTCCTTCACGGCGCGCCAGGTCTCCCCGCCGTAGAGCCGGTCGAAGGCCGCTCGGTCGTAGTACGCGTCCGAGTAGAGCGACTTGTGCCCGCCCGCCTCCGACACCGCCCGCTCGATCGAGCGGTTCACGTCGCCGTCGGCTGCGCCCTCGGCGATCGGCACGCTCCCCCAGAAGCCGATGTTGACGTAGCTCTCCCCCGGCCGGAGCGGATAGAGCGGCCAGACCCGGGCCGAACCCGGACCGGACGGCTCGCGCAGCCGCAGCGGGCAGAGCCACACCGGGGTCATCCCGACCTCGCGGGCGAACCAGCGCAGGAAGTCGGCCGTCCCGTCGAGCGGGATCTCCACGTCCTGCACCACCCGCTCCCGGGCCGGCCGGCCCCGCCAGCGGTCCACCCGGGCGGCCACCTGGTGCCGGTGCTCCAGCCGGACCAGCCGGTGATAGACGTCGCTGCGCCGCAGCCGGGCCGGCCAGAGCCGGCGGATCACCGGGTGCTGCACGCCGAACGCCGACGAGCACCAGAACCAGTCGGTGTCCCAGCGCCAGAGGTAGTCGTACGCGCCCAGGGCGTCCCGGGCGCGCCGGCGCAGCGAGCGGTAGTAGATCTCCTGGCCGGTGTAGTCGCTGAGCCGTGGCGCGTCGTCGGTGAAGGTGCCCAGGGTCAGGTACGCCTCGCCGGGGCTGAACATCACCCCGTCCATCGCGTCGACCGGCTGCCCGTCCCACTCGCCCTTGGCGATCACGTCACCGATCGCCTGGGTGAGCTCCTCCAGCCGGCTGAACCGGACGTTGCGCAGGGCCACCGCGTGGCGTACCGGTTGGAGCTCGATGCGCAGCCGGGTGGCGTAGCCGAGGCTGCCCAGCGAGTTGGGGAAAGCGGCGAAGAGGTCGGCGTGCTCCCCGTCGGGCCGGGCGGTGACGATCTCACCGGCGCCGGTGAGCACGTCCAGCTCGATCACCGACTCGTGCGGCAGGCCGTTGTGGAAGGAGGTCGACTCGATGCCCAGCCCGGTGACCGCGCCGCCCAGGGTGATCGTCCGCAGCTGCGGCACGACCAGCGGCATCAGCCCGTGCGGGAGGGTGGCGTCGACGAGGTCCTCATAGGTGCACATGCCCTGCACGTCGGCGGTGCGGGCGGCCGGGTCGACGGCGAGCACTCCGTCGAGGCCGCTGACGTCCAGCCCGGGGCTGCCGGTGGCCGAGCGGGGCCGGAACAGGTTGGAGGTGCGTTTGGCAAGGCGGACGGGCTGACCGGCAGGCACCGCGGCGTACGATCGCCGCAACCTGTCTACCGCCTGCTCATGATCACGCTGCGCGCGCATGAGATCACCTTACGCGCGTGGAGCCGGTCCGCGTGGGATGTCCACGATGGTCTTTTGCCATCGGCTACCCGACAGCGACGGGTGGCCGCGGCGGAACCGGCGGCATAGCGTGGGGTCATGCCGAAAGCCGTCTGGAACGACCTGGTCGTCGCGGAGAGCGACGACACCGTCATGGTGGAGGGCAACCACTACTTCCCCCGCTCCGCCCTCCGCGACGACCTGATCACCGAGTCGTCGACCCACACGGTCTGCCCGTGGAAGGGCACCGCCTCCTACTACACGCTCAGCCACGCCGGCCTGACCAGCGCCGACGCGGTCTGGTACTACCCGGAGCCGAAGCCCGACGCGGAAGCGGTCCGGGACCGGGTGGCGTTCTGGAAGGACGTGAAGGTCGTCGACTGAGTCACGCCCGCCCGCGTCGGACTGGCCTACCGGGCGGTCGGTGGGTCAGGATGCCCCCATGTCCGTCCCCGACGAACACCACGACCCGACCGGCACCGTCTACGGCGCCCGCCCGGCCGCCCGCCGCGGGCTCCCCCGCGACCCGCTGATGCGGGTCGCGCTGGCCACCGGGCTGGTGGGCGTACTGCTGGGGGTCTTCTTCGCCACCGGCGTGCTCGGCGGCGGCGGTGACCCGTCGGTGGTGCCGGCGGCGGCCGCGCCCGCGCGGCCGACCACCGCGCCGACGACCGCGCCGACGGTCGACGCGGCGGCCCCCACCACCATCTCGGCGACGCCCTCGCCGACCGCCGCCCCGACCACGCCGCCGGCGCCCGCTCCGGCCGCACCGGCGCCGGTGACCGGCCCGAAGGTGATCCGGGCGGTGACCTCCGGGCTCTGCGTGGCCCCCGACGGCAACGGCGAACAGGCGACGGCCCGGCTGACCCCCTGCACCGGCGGGCCGGAGCAGCAGTGGGTGGCGAACCCGGTCGCGGCGGACGTGGTGACCCTCACCAACGCGGCGTACGGCCAGTGCCTGGACGTTTCCGGCGGCGGCGTCGACGACGGCGCGAAGCTCCAGCAGTTCGGCTGCCACGGCCAGCCCAATCAGCAGTGGCGGGTGACCCCGGTCGGCACCGGGCCGGTGCTGCTGGTCAGCGTGCAGTCCGGCCGGTGCGCGCAGGTGCGGGACGCCCGCACCGACCCCGGCGCGGAGGTCATCCAGACCGGCTGCACCGCCGGGGCCGAGCAGCAGTGGGCGCTCGGCTGACCGGTCAGCCCCGGAAGCTCCAGGCCCGTGCGGCGGGTACCACCACCGGCAGCGGTGCCGGCACCTGCTGCCGTCGGCGCAGCAGCAGGGAGAGCCCGGCCGCGCCGATCGACAGCGCCCCGGCGACGTACCAGGCCAGCGCGTAGTCGCCGAGCCGGTCGCGGACCAGGCCGGCCCCGGTCGCGGCGGCCGCCGCGCCGAACTGGTGGGCGGCGAAGACCCAGCCGAAGACCACCGGCCCGGCGGCGCCGAAGTACTCCCGGCAGAGCGCGACGGTGGGCGGCACGGTGGCCACCCAGTCCAGGCCGTAGAAGATGATGAAGACCAGCATGCTCGGCTCGGCGCTGCCCGCGAAGAGACCGGGCAGCACCAGCAGGGACAGGCCCCGCAGCGCGTAGTAGGCGCCGAGCAGCAGCCGGCTGTCCATCCGGTCGGTGAGCCAGCCGGAGGCGATCGTGCCGACGATGTCGAAGAGCCCCACCAGGGCGAGCAGGCCGGCCGCCGTGGTCTCCGGCATGCCGTGGTCGTGCGCGGCCGGCACGAAGTGGGTGCCGACCAGCCCGTTGGTGGTCGCGCCGCAGATCGCGAACCCGCCCGCGAGCAGCCAGAACGGTCGGGTCCGGGCGGCGGAGGCCAGCGCGCCGATCGCCCGGGACGCCGCGCCGCCGGCCGGCGGCGCGGGGGGCGTCACCTCGGTCGCGCCGTAGGCGGGCAGGCCGAGATCCGCCGGGTGCTCGCGCAGCAGCCACACCACCAGGGGTACGACCGCCAGCGCCGCCACGGCCACGACCAGCGCGGCGGCCCGCCACCCGTGATCGCGCACCAGGAGGGCGAGCAGCGGCAGGAAGACCAGTTGCCCGGCCGCCCCGCCGGCGGTGAGCACCCCGGTGACCAGCCCGCGGCGGTGGACGAACCAGCGGCCGGTGACGGTCGCCACGAAGGCCAGCGCCATCGAGCCGGTGCCGAGCCCGACCAGCACGCCCCAGCAGAGGATGAGCTGCCAGCTGGCCGTCATGAACACGGTCAGCCCGCTGCCGGCGGCCACCAGCACCAGCGCGGTGGCCACCACCCGACGGATGCCGAACCGGTCCATCAGGGCGGCGGCGAACGGCGCGGTCAGCCCGTAGAGCAGCAGGTTGACCGAGACGGCGGCGGAGATGGTCGCCAGCGGCCAGCGGAACTCGGCGTGCAGGGGGTGCAGCAGCACGGACGGGGTGGCGCGGAAGCCGGCGGCGCCGACCAGGGCGACGAAGGCCACGGCGGCGACGGCCCAGGCCGGGTGGAAGCGGCGGTCTCGGATCACCTCCCGAGTCTGCGAGTCGCCGACCCCCGCCGACGAGTGGCCGGGAAGCCATGATGCGCAATAATCGGGCCATGACCCCCGCCCCGCACCGGGTGGCCGTGCTCGCGGTCGACCACGTGGTCGGCCTGGACCTGGGCACCCCGGCCCAGGTATTCGGCACCGCCCGCACCGACGACCTGCGACCGCTCTACACCGTCGACGCCTGCACCCCGGGCGGCCGGCCGGTGCGCAGCACCGCCGGCTTCCAGGTCCTCCCCGAGCACGGCCTCGACCTGCTGGCGACCGCCGACACGGTGGTCGTGCCCGGCATCCACGGCGGATCGCCGATGACCGACGGCACGGTCGACCCGGAGGTCGCGGCGGCGCTGCGGGCCGCCCACGACCGCGGCGCCCGGATCATGTCGATCTGCACCGGGGCGTTCGTGCTCGCCGCCGCCGGCCTGCTCGACGGCCGCCGGGCCACCACCCACTGGGCGTACGCCGACCGGTTCCGCCGGCTGCACCCGGCGGTCGACCTCGACCCGGACGTGCTCTTCATCGACTCCGGCAGCGTGCTGACCTCGGCCGGGGTGGCCGCCGGCATCGACCTCTGCCTGCACGTCATCCGCACCGACCACGGCAGCGAGGTGGCCAACCGCTCGGCCCGGCGCTGCGTCGTGCCGCCGTGGCGGGACGGCGGCCAGGCCCAGTACATCGAACGCCCCGTCCCCCGGGGGCCGGCGAGCGGCACCGCCGCCACCCGGGAGTGGGCGCGGCAGCGGCTGCACGAGCCGGTGGCGCTACGCGACCTGGCCACCCACGCCCGGATGAGCGTGCGCACCTTCACCCGGCACTTCCGCTCCGAG
The DNA here is from genome assembly GCF_059089345.1 of Micromonospora sp. BS32. Taxonomy (NCBI): domain Bacteria; kingdom Bacillati; phylum Actinomycetota; class Actinomycetes; order Micromonosporales; family Micromonosporaceae; genus Micromonospora; species Micromonospora sp. BS32. The sequence continues at coordinate 36,905 of NZ_JBSSHR010000024.1, read as the reverse complement.
ACCGGCCTGAGCCCGGCCCAGTGGCTGCTCCAGCAGCGCACCGACCACGCCCGACTGCTGCTGGAGACCACCGACCTGCCCGTCGACCAGGTGGCCCGGCGCAGCGGCTTCGGCACCACCGCCGCCCTCCGCCAGCAACTGCACCATCGCATCGGCGTCTCCCCGACCACCTACCGCCGCACGTTCCGCCGCGCCTAGCCCCGCTCCCTGTCCCCGTCGCGTCGGTCCAGGGAAAGCGTCCCTGTTCGATCTCCGACGACGACACCTTCCCTAGACCGACGAAGGTGGGGTACCGGGGGCAACTGGAGCTCCGCGGAGGCGATGGAGGGCCGCGAGGACGTCCTGGAGGTGGACGTCGTAGGGGTGAGCGGCGGTGCCCGAGCAGGGGTGTGCGCCGGGTGCCGCGGGGAGCGGGGGTGGTCGGGTGGGCGGCGCGGGATGCATGGCCGGCGGCGAGCGGTCGGCCAGCGCGGTCAGACCGTCCGCCAGCGCCGTCAGCTGATCCGGCAGCGAGGGTCGTGGTGGGACGGCCGGCGGGTACGCGTCCGGGGGCGGGGTCGGCAGCTCCAGTCGGGACCGGACGTCCTCGCAGAGCAGCAGGACGGCTGCGACCAGCACATCCACGTCGTCGAGCGGCTGGTCAGCCGCGCGCAACCGCGACACTCGCCGCCGTCCCCGTACCGTCCGACCGGTGACCCGGCGAGCGGCCGTGCGGGCCGCGGAGAGTTCCCCCAACCGGGCGTGCGCCTCCCGGGCGTGCCCGCAGGCGGCGTCCGCCTGCGCCACCGAGCTTCGGCGCACCGCCTCGGCCGCGCTGAGCAGGGCCTCCGCCGCGTCCCGCAGGATTTCCCGGACCGGCGCCTCGACCAGCTTCACCGGATCCGGGCTGAACAGCACCTGGCTGCCGAGCAGCCCCACCGCACCGCCGACCGCGGCGTCCAGCAGGTAGTCCGTCGGCGAACTGGACGCGCCGACCGTCACCACGATCAGCACGGCGGCGCCGGCCTGGATGTAGGTCAACGGCCGGGGGTCGAGGAGGGCGGCCATCGACATGGCCAGCGCGACCGCCGGGATGATCAGCCAGAACCCGCCGCCCAGGTGCAGGGCGCGGACCCCCTCCCCGATCAGGACCCCGGCCAGCACCCCGACGAACAGGTCGACGGCCTGGCGACCCCGGCCGCCCATGCCGGCGGTCAGGCAGATCAGCGCGGCGGTGGCAGCGAAGATCGGAGTCGGGTGGCCGAGGAGCGACTGGGAGATCCACCACGCACCACCGGCCAGCAGCGCGCACTGGACGATCAGCGGCGCGGCCACCCGCAGCCGGCGGCGCAGCACGGCCGGGCCGGCGTCCAACGCGAAACGGCGGCCCGGCAGCGGCCACCTCACCGGAGCGGGCGACTCATGACCCGGCCGTGCGGGCCACCCCGTCGCGCAGCATCCGAAGCTGGGCCAGGTGCTTGGGCAGGTGTACCCGGGTGTGCAGGTCCAGGGTGCGACCCCAGGGCAGCGGCTCGTCCACCACCAGGTCGAAGCCCTCGCGCAGGTGGGTCTCGACCGCGGTGTCGGCCGCCGGGCCGAGCCGGTCGACCAGCGTGCAGAGCTTCTGGCTGGTGGCCCGCAGCAGGGTGGCCAGCCCGGGCAGCCCGCCGCACTCGGCGACCAGGGCGTCCAGCTCCGGCCGGTGCACGCCGGCCAGGTCGTAGAAGACGTACGGGGACCCGCCGAGCACCGCCTCGGACGCCTCGCTCATCAGCTCGTCGTTGGCCGCGAGGTGCGCCACGATCTGCTCCGCGCTCAACTGCCCCGCCGGGGGCACCCCGAACCCACCCGCCTCCACCTCGGCGAGCACCTCCCCGTACGCCCGCCGCATCCCCGAGCTGTCCATCCCCCCATCCAACCCCGCCCGCCAGCGTCGACCGGGCGGCTACCGCTCCCGGATCACCCGGACGGGCGGGTCCGCTCCCCTGGGTCAGCGGCGGCCGTGGCGGGCTCGGAGGTAGTCGGAGACGACGTACTCGCCGAGGTCGTCGAGCTCGGGGGTGAACATCCGGCCCTTCGAGCGGCGGGCCACCGCGTCGACGAAGCGGCGCAGACCGGAGTCGTCGCCCAGCATGAAGAGGTTGAGGGTGGCGCCGTAGCGGGTCAGCTTGTCGACCTCGCGGACGGTGGCCTCGATCGTCTCCGGCAGCGGCGGCCAGTGGAAGTACGCCTCACCGTCCTCCGGGTCCAGGTGCGCGGTCGGCTCGCCGTCGGTGACCACCAGGACCACCGGCTCCGCCCCCGGATGCCGGCGCAGGTGCCGCCCGGCCAGCCGCAACGCGTGCTGGAGGTTGGTGCCCTGCTGCATGTCCGGCTCCGCCGCCGCCAGCTCCTGCTGGGTCAGCGGCATCGCCTCCCGGCCGAAGCCGACGATCTGCAACGCGTCCTGCGGGAACCGGGTCGCCATCAGGTGCGACAGGGCCAGCGCCGTCTGCTTCATCGGCCCCCACCGCCCCTGCGAGATCATCGAGTACGACAGGTCCACGCAGAGCGCCACCGCCGCCGACGCCCGACGCTCGGTCTCCACCACCTCGAAGTCGTCGACCGCGAGCTGGAGGGGGACGCTCGGGCCGGCCCGGCGTACCGCCCGGGTCAGCGTGCGGACCACGTCGAGGGGCTGCTCGTCGCCGTACTCCCACTGCCGGGACGCGCCGCTGACCTCGCCGGCCGCACCGGCCGAGCGGAGGTCGTGCCCGCCGCGCGGGCCGGCGGTCAGGTCGGCGAAGACCCGGCGCAGCGCGGTGCCGGCGAGCCGGCGCAGCGCCTTCGGGCTGAGCGTCAGCCCGTCGGCGTCCCGGCTCACCCAACCCTGCCGGCGCAGCTGGAGTTCCAGCTCCCGCAGCCGGCGGACGTCATCGGCGGCGTCCCGGCCCAGCGTCCGGGCCACCGCGTCGACGTCCACGTCGTCCAGGGTGGCGCCGGCGTGCTCCTGGTCAAGCGAGTCCAGCAGCTCGTCCAGCTCGGCGATCTCGTCGAGCGCCCCGGTCGCCTCGCCGTAGCCGAGCGGCTGGTCGCCGCGGACCCGCTCGCCGCGCTGCCAGTTCAGGTCCGGGCGCAGCGCCCGCAACTGGCCGTCGAGCTGGGACAGCTCGCCGGCCAGCTGATCGCCGAGGGACTGGCGCATCAGCCCGGCCAGCTCCTCGCGCTGCCGGTCGGACAGCGACCGCATCAGCCGCTCCCCGGCCGCCGCCCGGCGGGCCAGCACGTCGACCAGCTCGTCGACGTCCTTCGGCTGCTCCGGGAAGAACTCCCCGTGCCGGCGCATGAACTCGGCGAACGCGTCGGTGGTGTCCTCGGAACGGGCGTGCCGGGCCAGCAGGTCGTTGAGGTCGCCCATCATCTCGGCGAGCTGCCGCTGCACCGCCGGGTCGCCGGCGGCGCGCGCCGCGTCCCGCAGCCCGGCGAAGCGCTGCTCCAGCACCTCACCGCGCAGCCCGTCGAGGATCCGCTGGTACGTCTGCCGCGCCTCGTCGCTGGCCCACCGGTAACCGGAGAGCTCCTGCACCGCGCGGGCGGTGGAGCGGGGCAGATTGTCCAGCACCGCCTCGGCGAAGCGGGCCTCGTCGTCGGTACGCCCGCGCAGCTCGTCGCGTTCGGCCGCGAGCGCCTGGTCGAGCAGCGCCCGGGAGCGGGTCACCGCACCGTCCAGGTCGCCCCGGCGCAGTGCCTCCCGGCGCAGCCGCCGGGCCCGGGCGGCGAGGTCCTCCAGGCCGCCGTGCCCCTGCGGGCCACGGCGGAGCAGGTCACGCAGCGCCTCCCGCAGGCTGCCGCCGGCCAGCACCTCGGCGCCGACCGCGTCCACCGCGGCGCGCACGTCGTACGGCGGGGCGAGCGGGTCGGGCCCGCCGCGCCACTGGCCGTAGCGGAACCGGTTCCCGGCCACGCCTCAGCCCCGGCCGCCGTAGACGGTACGGCCCGACTCGGTGACATCCTTGCCGAGCCGGCGGGTCAGGTGCAGCCCCTCCAGCACGAACTCGACGCCCGCGGCGGCCTGCTCCGGGGTGGGCGCGTCGCCCAGCCCCAGCCGGTCCAGCGCCTTGGCCAGCCCCGGCACGGTGCCGACCTGGCGCAGCAGCTCGGCCGAGGAGACCAGCTCGCCGGTCTCGATCACGCCGTCCTCGGCGACCAGCGCGGTGAAACCGGACAGGTCCAGCCCGGCGAGGCGGGCCCGGAAGGTCTCCGCGGTGGCGGTCCGCAGCAGGTGGGCGAGGACCTCGATCTCCCGCCCCTCCTCGCCGCTCTCGAACTCGACCTTTCCGCGCAGCGTGGAGGTCACCGAGACCGCGTCGCCGACCCGGGCGACCGGCGCCTCGGCGCGTACCCCCTCGGCGGCGGGACCGGCGGCGAGCAGGCCGGAGCGGCGCAGCGCGGCGGCGGCGACCGTCTCGGCGGCGGCGATGGCGAACCGGGCGGAGACGCCCGAGCGCGGGTCCACCGACGGCGACTCGCGGACCGCGCGGGCGAACCGGGCGAGCACCTCCAGCACGTGCTCCGGCACCTCGGCGACCAGGTCGGCCTCCTGCCGGATCAACGCCAGCTCCAGCTCCAGGTCGACCGGGTAGTGGGTACGGACCTCCGCGCCGAAGCGGTCCTTCAGCGGGGTGATGATCCGGCCCCGGTTGGTGTAGTCCTCCGGGTTGGCGCTGGCCACCAGGAAGAGGTCCAGCGGCAGCCGCAGCTGGTAGCCGCGGACCTGGATGTCCCGCTCCTCCAGCACGTTGAGCAGCGCCACCTGGATCCGCTCGGCCAGGTCGGGCAGCTCGTTGACCGCGAAGATGCCCCGGTTGGTGCGCGGCACGAGTCCGAAGTGGATGGTCTCCGGGTCGCCGAGGGTACGGCCCTGGGCCAGCCGGATCGGGTCCACGTCGCCGATCAGGTCGCCGACGCTGGTGTCCGGGGTGGCGAGCTTCTCGCCGTACCGCATCGAGCGGTGCAGCCAGGCGATCGCCAGCTCGTCGCCGGCCTCGGCGACCAGCGCGCGGGACGCCGGGGTGAGCGGGTGCAGCGGGTGCTCGTTGAGCGCCGAGCCGGGGAGCACCGGCGTCCACTCGTCGAGCAGCGCCACCAGCGAACGGATCAGCCGGGTCTTGCCCTGGCCGCGCTCGCCGAGCAGCACCATGTCGTGGCCGGCGAGCAGCGCCCGCTCGACCTCGGGAAGAACGGTGTCGTCGTAGCCGACGATGCCGGGGAAGCGGTCCTCGCCGGAACGCATCCGGGCGAGAAGATTGTCGCGGAGTTCGGACTTGACGCTGCGGTACCGGTGGCCGGACGCGCGCAGCTCGCCCAGCGTGCCGGGCAGGTCGGCGGGCGGGACCGGGAGAACCTGGTTGGGCTCAGTCACCCGACCCACGCTAGCGCGGTCCCGTGGCCGGCTGCCCGGTTCCGCCCGCCCGCGCTCCCCGGAGGGCCCACGAACGGGCGGAACCGGGCGACCGGGAGCGGCCGATCCCCCCGTTTCCCGCGACCCGCCGCTCCCGGTCACTCCCGGCCGCAGCGGCGGCAGGCGCCCCGCCGTCGCAGCTGGTACGCCAGCGCCGCCGCGCCGAGGGCCACCCCCCACAGCGGCCAGAGCAGCATCGGCGCGCCGGCCATGCTGAGCCCCTCCTCCAGCGCCCAGAACCGCGGGCTGGACAGCAGCCCGAGGGAGGCCGCGGTGACCGCGAGCGCCACCAGCCCGGCGGGGACCACCGCGAGCGGGATCGGCACCCGCCGGCCGGCCAGCCCGACCAGCCAGCGCGGGAAGCGCTCGCCCCAGGGCCGAACCAGCCCGACGGTGAGCACGGCGCCGACGGTGGCGAAGGCGCCCAGGCCGGCGCCCGCCCAGACCAGGCCGCTGTCCTGCATCTCGTGGAGGAACCCCGGGGTGATGCCGAGCGGGATCCCGGCCGCCCAGGCGAACCGGGTGACCGCGTAGGTCAGCGGGATCGCCGTGGCGGTCCAGGTCGCCCAGCGCCCCCACCGGGCCGCCGAGGCCGGGGTGGTCCAGCCCCGGGCCCGGCCGTCCCGGCCGCAGGTCAGGCAGGCGCCGGCCGCCCGTCCCTGGCCGGCCAGCAGCGCGCCGGCGAGCAGCACCCCGCCGACCAGGGCCGCAAACCGGGCGAAGAGCGGCCAGGTGAAGATCTCGGCGTAGTCGACCGGCGGCCAGCCGAACGGCGCCCCGAGGATGAGCATCGGCGCGTACCCGAGCACGACCAGCACCCGGGCGTCGGGCACCACCACGGCCAGCACGAAGGTGAGCGCCCAGCCGTAGCCGAGCAGCAGCACCCGGAGCGGGCCGCGTACCGGGGCGGACAGGGCCAGGGCGGTGACCGCGCCGGCCAGCAGCAGACCGCCGAACAGCGGGGCGCCGACCTCGACCGGGACCAGCCGCAGCAGGTTGGCGCCACCGCCGTCCGGGTCGTCGGCGCCGAACGGGTAGCCGGCGCCGGTCAGGGTGGCGACCAGGGCGAACACGCCCCAGACCGCCAGCCAGCCGGCCGCCAGCGGCGCGGCCAGGTCGAGCCGGGACCGGGCGGCCCGGTGGGGTGGGGCGGAGGTGAGCGTCGTCATGGCTCCAGCCTGGGCGGCGCGCCGGTCGCGCCCCTCCCGCGCGGGGGCGAACCCGCTCCCCCGGCGGAGGGATCAGCCGGTCGGGATGACGAAGCCCGACTCGTACGCGGCGATCACCGCCTGGGTGCGGTCCCGGACACCGAGCTTGGCCAGCACGTTTCCGACGTGCGTCTTGACCGTCTCCGTGCCGACGACCAGCTCGGCGGCGATCTCGGTGTTGGACAGGCCGGCCGTCATCAGCCGGAGCACCTCCGCCTCCCGCTCGGTCAGCCGCGCCCCGACCAGCCGGTTCCCGCCCGGCCCCGCGTACGCCCCGGCGAGCCGGCGGATCGCGGCGGGGAAGAGCAGCGAGTCCCCGTCGGCGACGGCCCGCACGGCGGTCACCACCTCCGCCGGGCGGGCCCGCTTGAGCAGGAACCCACTCGCGCCGGCGCGCAGCGCCTCGTAGACGTACTCGTCGTTCTCGAAGGTGGTGATCACCAGGACCCGCGGCGGGTCGGCCGAGGTGGCGAGCAGCCGGCGGGTGGCCTGGATGCCGTCGATGGCCGGCATCCGGACGTCCATCAGCACCACCCGGGGCCGCAGCCGCGCCACCAGCGGCGGCACCTCGACGCCGTCGGCGGCCTCGCCGACCACCCGCAGGTCGGGCTGGGCGTCGATGATCGCCCGCAACCCGACCCGGATCAGCTCGTCGTCGTCGACGATCAGCACGTCGATGGTCACCGCGTCCCTCCCGTCACGGCGTCCGCCGGCGGGGCACCGGCAGCCGCACCCGGACCCGCCACCGGTCGCCCTCCCGCCCGGCGGTGATCCGGCCGCCCAGCAGCAGAACCCGTTCCCGCATGCCGGCCAGGCCGCGGCCGCCGCCACCGGGCCCGGTCGCGCCGCCGACGGCGTTTTCCAGCTCGATCTCCAACCCCTCCGGGGGTACGTCCACCCGCAGCCGGACCGGTCCGCGGCCGTACCGGGCGGCGTTGGTCAGTCCCTCCTGGACGATCCGGTAGCCCTCCCGGGACACCGCCGGGGGCAGTTCGCACAGCTCGCCGCCGATCCGCGCCTCCACCGGCAGCCCGGCGGCCCGGGTGTCGGCGACCAGCCGATCGAGCTGGGCCAGGGTGCGCTGCGGCGCGGTGCCGGCCGATGGGCGGACCCGCTCGTCGCTCCGCCTGAGCACGCCGAGGACGTGGTCCAGGTCGTCCATCGCGTGCCGGCTGGTCTCCTCGATCGCGGCCAGCGCACGGCGGGCGAACTCCGGGTCGTCGTCGAGCAGCTGACGGGCCGCGCCGGCCTGGAGGGTGGCCACGGTGAGCGCGTGGCCGACGGAGTCGTGCAGCTCCCGGGCGAGCCGGTTGCGTTCGGCGAGCCGGATGGCCGCCCGTTCCAGGGCGGCGATCCGCTCCTGCGGGGACGGGCCGAGCAGCACCGGGGCCATCGAGGCGGCCAGCGCGCCGAGCCCGGCGACCGCGTAGCCGAGGCCGACCAGGACCAACGCCCCGGCCAGCGTGAGCCAGCCGGTGTTCCGCCCGTCCAACGGCCCCAGGCCAGTCGTCGGGTGCGGGCCGGTGTCGACGCCGAACTGCGCGACGATGAAGACCAACGCCATCGGCAGCGCGCTGATCAGCGCGAACATCACCAGGCCGCCGGTGGCCAGGTGCAGGCCGATCCAGAGCGCGGCGCGCAGCCGGGTCTCCCGGTCGATCCGGTGGCCGGCGACCGGCTCGGGCAGGTCGACGCCGAGCAACGCCCGGGCGGCGGCGATCTCCAGGGCCCGGCTGCCCTCCAGGAAGACCGGTACGGCGGCGATGGCGGCGGCGACCACCAGCAACCCGAGCACCAGCGGGCGGGGCACCTCGCCGCGGGTCAGCAGCTGGGCGAAGGTGGCGGCCAGCAGCACGTACGGCAGCACCAGCACCCCGCCGAGCAGCAGGAACACCCCGCGCCGCCAGGTGCTGCCGCGGACCAGTGGCGCGACGACGGCTCCGGGACCCATCCGGTCATTCTCCCGCCGGCACCGGCCCCGCCGACTCCCCCGAGGTGGGGAGATCCCGCCTCAGCGGTGCTCCTGCACGTACTTCTCCGGGTCCTTGTCGGCGAAGCGCAGGTTGCGCCCGTTCTTGTGCTCGCCGTAGAAGGTCAGCCAACGGGCGCCCAGCTCGGCCCGCAGCTCCACACCGACGTGCCGCCGGAAGTCGGGCAGCGCCTCGTCCTCCTCCTCGGCGAGGTGCTCGCTGTTCTCCCGGCGAGCTCGCCACACGGCGGCCCACCACTCGTCCGAGCCGACCGGGTGCAACTTCGACTCGGCGATCGCGTCGCGGATCTTGTTGTGGTCGCCAACGGCGTCCTCGGTCTCCTCCTCGCCGTCGTCGCCGTGCTTGACCAGGTGCGGGTAGAGGATGGTCTCCTCCGCCTCGGCGTGGATGTCAAGGTGCAGGGCGAGCGCCTCCCAGATGGCGAGCAGTTCGGCGTCGTCCCGGGCGTCGTCGAGCCGGGCGAAGCCGCGCCGGAAGGCGGCGTGGTCGTCGAGGATCAGCGCGGTGATGTCGTCCATGGTGCTCACTTCCCCAGCCGGGCGCGGATCAGCTTCGGCAGCGCGGCCAGGCCGGTGACCGGCCGGAACTGCTGGGCGGCGGTGGCCAGGGCGGCGTACTCGGCGTCGGTCAGGTCGATCTCGGCGGCGGCGGCGTTGCGCTCCATCTGCTCCACGCTGGACGCGCCGGGGATGGCCACCACGTTCGGGTGGTGCAGCAGGTACGCCAGGGCGATCTGGCTGGGGGTGGCGGCGTGCGCGTCGGCCACCTCGCGGAGGGTGGCGATCAGCGCGGTGCCGCGTTCCAGGTTCTCCGGCAGGAAGTACGGGTTCGCCCGGCGCACCGCACCGCTCGGGGGGTGCTTCGCGTCGTACCGCCCGGAGAGGAAGCCCTGCGCGAGCGGGCTGTACGCGATGACGATCCGGCCGGTCTGCTCGGCGTACGGGATCAGGTCCTCCTCCGGACTTCGGTCGATCATGCTGTAGCGGACCTGGTTGCTGAGCACCCGGCGGCCCAGCGCGGCCTCGGCGAAGCGCCACCGGCGCAGGTTGTAGTTGCTGACCCCGACCTCGCCGACCAGGCCCACCTCCTGCAGGTCGCGCATGCCGCGCATGGTGGTGGTGTCGGCGACCACCGGGTTGGGCTGGTGCACCTGGTACAGGTCGATGCTGCGGACGCCGAGCCGGGCCGCGGAGGCGATCGCCCGCTGCTGCACCACCGGGGCGACCGGCAGCACCGGGAAGATCTTGCTGGCCACCACGACCTTGTCCCGGTCGTCGCCGAGCGCCTCGCCGAGGATCCGCTCGCTGCGGCCGAAGCCGTAGATCTCGGCGGTGTCGAAGAGGGTGACGCCGAGGTCGAGCGCGCGCCGCACGATGTCCGCCGCGCGGCGCTCGTAGTCGGGGCCGTAGCCCCACTCCTTCGAGCCGAACTGCCAGGTGCCGAGACCGATCTTCGAAATGGGCTTCGGGGTGTCGAGCGGGACGAATCGCATGGCCTCGAAGCTACCCGGCAGGGCCGGCCGGCACGCCCGTTCCGCCGCCCGGGCGCAAGGGCCGGGTGGATCCGCCTCCACCTGACGCGACGGTCTCGCGGAGCCCCGGGAGCGGTACCACCCGACGGACTAGGCTGATGATCCGTGACCTACCTTGCCGCCGATGAGCGCTACGACCAGATGACCTACCGGCGCAGCGGACGCAGCGGGCTGCGACTGCCCGCCATCTCGCTCGGCCTGTGGCACAACTTCGGCCCGGACCGGCCCTACGAGCGGCAGCGGGACATCGTCCGGCGCGCCTTCGACCTCGGCGTCACCCACTTCGACCTGGCCAACAACTACGGCCCGCCGCCCGGCGCCGCCGAGGAGGCCTTCGGCCGGATGCTCGCCACCGACCTGAAGCCGTACCGGGACGAGCTGGTGATCTCCAGCAAGGCCGGCTACCTGATGTGGCCCGGCCCGTACGGCGAGTGGGGCTCGCGCAAGTCCCTGATCTCGTCGCTGGACCAGTCGCTGCGCCGGATGGGCCTGGACTACGTCGACATCTTCTACTCGCACCGGTTCGACCCGGACACCCCGCTGGAGGAGACGATGGGCGCGCTGGACGCCGTCGTCCGCTCCGGCAAGGCGCTCTACGTGGGCATCTCCAACTACACCTCGGAGCAGACCGCGCAGGCCGCGACGATCCTGCGCGACCTGGGCACGCCGCTGCTCATCAACCAGCCGTCGTACTCGATGTTCAACCGGTGGACCGAGGACGACGGCCTGCTGGACACGCTGGCGGAGGTGGGCGCGGGCTGCATCGCCTACAGCCCACTCGCGCAGGGCCTGCTCACCGACCGCTACCTGGGCGGCATCCCGGAGGACTCCCGGGTGCGCACCAGCGTCTTCCTCGACGAGAGCGCGCTGACCGACGAGAAGCTGGCCGCCATCCGGGGGCTCGCCGACCTCGCCGACCGCCGGGGGCAGACGCTGGCCCAGCTTGCCCTGGCCTGGGCGCTGCGCGACCCGCGGATGACCAGCCTGATCATCGGCGCGAGCAGCGTCGCCCAGTTGCAGGGGAACGTCGCCGCGGTCACCAACCTCGACCTCACCGCCGAGGAGTTGGCCGAGATCGAGCGCCTGCTGGGCTGACCGGCCGCCGGCCGCCGCGGGTCGTCCCGGGCGGCCCGGCGCCCGGGTCACCAGATGCGGCGGCGGCCGGCGCGGTGGCTGCGCACCTCGCAGGGGCGACCCGGGGGTACGGTGCCGGCCCGGCGCAGCCGCATCGCGACCATCGCGGCGAGCAGCACGGTGACCGCCGCCGCCGCCCCCACCACCAGCGGGAAGCTGTCGCCGCCCAGGTGGGTCACCGACGCCACGGGTACGCCGTCGCGCTCGACGGGCGGCGCGGTCAGCCCGGGTACCGCGGTGGTGCGCGGCGGCGTCGCGGCCGGGGACGGGCCGGCGCTGGCCGGCGTTCCGCCGCGGATCGCGTCGGGCGCCCGGAAGACCACGTCGGAGCAGGAGTAGTAGCTGTCCGGGGTGTCGGAGTTCTGCCAGATCGTGTAGATCAGGTGCCGGCCGGTCAGCCCCGCCGGCAGCCGCCCCGGAATCTGGTACGACCCGTCGCGCAGCGGCGGGTCGGTGACGGTCAGGAACGGGAGCGGGGCGAGGTCGGCCCAGCTCAGCCGGCTTCCCGGATCGTAGCCGGGGCGGGTGGCGTAGAGCCGGAAGGTCCCCTTGTGCGGGATGGTGCCCCGGTAGCGGAAGGTGAACTTCGCGCCGGCGGTCAGCTCGGTCGCCGGCCAGTCCACCCGGGGCAGGTCCAGCCCCCGGTACGCGGACAGCCCGCCGCTGCACAACTCCCCGTCGGGGATCCGCTCCCGGTCCCGGCCGTTCACGCCGAAGACCCGGATGTTGTCCCACTCGCGTACCGCCGCGCCGGCGGATACGGCGGCCTGGCAGGCGGGCGTCGAGGCGTCCCGGCCCTCCGGGCCGCAGGCGGCGGAGCGGCTCAGCGGGCTGGTCGGCGCGCCGTGCGCGGCGGCGGGAGACGCGGTGAGCAGCACGGTCGCGGCGACGGCCACGGCGGTGGCGAGCATTCGACGTACGGTCATGAGGTCGACCTCCCGCGCACTGGTACGGACCGGGGATCCGAACAGTTCGATCGGTGACGCCCCTCTCATCTTCGGCGGCGGCCTGCCAGGGCTCCGGCGCGGCGTCGCGGGGCGGCGGGCGGCAAGGGGTTCGCTCTACAGTGACCGCACTTTCGAAGGATCAAGGAGCGTGCGTGTCCGAGCCGCCAGAGACACCAGAATCTTCCGGGGTCGCCCCGTCGGCCGGCGCTGCGCCGACCGCCGACGCGACGCCGTTCCTGCTCGTCGCGTCCGCCGTCGAGGGCGCCCCGCCCGGTCTGGTCTGGCCCGGCCGCCCGGGTGAGCCCGCCTGGGCCATCCCCGTCCAGGTCCCGGCCGGCACCCGGGGGTACGCGCTGTTCCTGCCCCTGGTGCCGGCCGGTGCCGACACCGCCGCACCGCCCAGCGCCGGGTCCACGGTCCCGACCGTCGGCCCGCCGGCCACCGCGACCTCGGTGGCGGTCCCCCGGCAGGCCACCGGCGATGCCCCGACCCCGGCGATCCCCGCCCAGGCCACCGGCGACGGCACCACCACGGTGGACGGGCCCGCGGCTTCCCCGCCCTCGCCGGTCGGCGAGGACACCCCCGTGGGGATCTCGGGCGACCGCGCGGCCACCGGGGCCGCAACGCCGACCGTGCAGGCCAACACGGCGGAGACGACGCAGCCGACCGGCGACGCTCCGGCGTCGGCAGCCGGTGACCGCGTCACCACACCGGCCGGAACGCAGGCCACCCCGGCGGCCCCGACGCAGGCCGGCGGCGGCACCGCCGCGCCGGCTCCGGCCGAGGGCGCGGCCGTGCCGGCTCCGGGCGAGGGCACGGCCGTACCGGCCGCAACGCCCACCGGGCACCAGGCCGCCGCCCCGGGCGTCGGCCACCCGCGCGCCGGCGCGGCCGGTTACCCCGCCGGGCCCTACCCCGCCGGCGTACCCGGCCAGTTTCCGCCCGCCGCCGCACCGTTCCCTGGGGGTCACCCGGCACCGCAGTGGGGCGGGCCTCCGGTCACCTGGACCCCCCGGCCGGCGGAGCCCCGGACGTCCTTCCTCGGCGCGCGCTGGCCGGGGCCGAAGCAGGCGACCGGGCGGGCCGTGCCCGCCGCGGTCCTGGCCGGGGCCCTGGGGGTGGCGACCTTCGTCCCGCTGGGCCGCACCGGCATCGGCTGGTTCCTCGGCTGGCTCGTCCTGACCGCCGCGGTGTTCGCCGCCGTCCGGCGCGGCACCGCCGCGCTGCCCCGCACCGATCGGCTGATCCGGGCCGGCTGGGCGGCGGCCGCGCTGGCGCTGCTCTCCGTGCTCACCTTCCGCAACGCATGGTGGCTGGTGACGTTCTGCGTGCTCGGCGCGCTCGGCTGCGCGGCACTGGCCATCGTCGGCGGACGGTTGATCCGCTCGATCCTGTTCAGCCTGGTCGCGGCCCCGTTCGCCGCGTTCCGCGGGTTGCCGTGGGTACGCCGGCACGTCACCGCCTCGCCCGACGCGGGGATGGTCCGCCGGGTCACCGGGTCGGTGCTCGGCACCGTCGCGGTGCTGCTGGTCTTCGGACTGCTCCTCTCCTCGGCCGACGCGGCCTTCTCCGAGGTGCTCGGCGCGATCGTGCCCGAGATCGGCGGGGGCGCGGTGTTCCGTTGGATCTTCCTGGCCGTGGTGGGCGGCCTGATCGCGGTGGCCGCCACCTACACCCTGGCCGTCCCGCCGGACCTGTCGACCGTGGACCGGGACGGCCGGCGCCGGCTGAGTGCCCTGGAGTGGGCGCCGGCCATCGCCGCGCTGGTGGCGCTCTTCGCCGGCTTCGTCGCCGTGCAGTTCACCGTGCTCTTCGGTGGCCAGCGGCACGTCCTGAAGACCGCCGGGTTGAGCTACGCCGAGTACGCGCGCAGTGGCTTCTGGCAGCTGCTCTTCGTCACCCTGCTGACCCTGGCCGTGCTGGGCGGGGTGAGCCGCTGGGCGCGCCGGGAGACCCGGTCCGACCGGCTCCTGCTGCAAATCCTGCTCGGGCTGCTCGGCGCGCTGAGCGTGGTGATCGTGGTGTCGGCGCTGTCCCGGATGTACGCGTACCAGAAGGTCTACAGCTTCACCGGTGAGCGGATCTTCGTGATGGCCTTCGAGCTGCTGCTCGGCGCCGTCCTGCTGATGATCCTGGTGGCCGGGGTCCGCTGGCGCGGCCGCTGGATCCCCGGCGCCACCGTCGGGCTGGCCGTGCTGATGCTGCTGAGCCTGGCCGTGCTCAACGCCGAGGACTACGCGGCCCGCCGCAACGTCGCCCGGTACGAGCAGACCGGCAAGATCGACGCCTGGTACCTGCGGGCGCTCTCCGCCGACGCCACGCCCGCCCTGGCCGGCCTGCCCGACCCGGTCCGCCGGTGCACGTTGAGCTGGATCGACGACGACCTCGCCGAACCCGACCCCTGGTACGCCTGGAACCTCGGCCGGGCCAGGGCCCGCGCCGAGCTCAAGCGACTCGGCCCGGCCGCCAGCGGCGGGCAGCAGGACTGCACCGCCGCCGACCAGTACGACCTGCCCAAGGGGCGCACCCCCCGCTGAGCAGAGCATCGATACGGAAATGACGAACGCCCTGGCTCCGGGCAAGATCCCGGGCCAGGGCGCGAGTCGTGGTGAGAGTCGGGCAGACCGCTCACCGCTCAGCGGCACGCCGCCGTGCCGCCGTCGAGCGAGCGACGCGCGGACAACGACATCACCGCCTGCGCGCCTCGTCGCGAAGCCCCGCGTGCAGCAGCACCAACCCGAGGAGGAACCCGAGGAGGGCCAGCAGCCGCATCGCATCGCGGAAACCGTCCTGCAGGGTGAGCAGGAACACGAGCACGGCCGTGAGCAGGAGCAGGAACGACCCGAACTTCGCCAGGTTGCCTGTCAAGGCC
The DNA here is from genome assembly GCF_059089345.1 of Micromonospora sp. BS32. Classification (NCBI taxonomy): domain Bacteria; kingdom Bacillati; phylum Actinomycetota; class Actinomycetes; order Micromonosporales; family Micromonosporaceae; genus Micromonospora; species Micromonospora sp. BS32. The sequence goes on along the minus strand of NZ_JBSSHR010000024.1, from coordinate 21,803 downwards.
GGCCTCCAAGCATCTGGTGCACGGATGGTCTTACAGCGGAACGTGGCATGAGGAGCCCTTCATGGAGTGCTGCACTGCGTAGGCGAGGGAAACATGCCCGGAGTACTCGAATCTCGTGACCACCGCCCGGGGGGCCTTCGATCGCCACCGATCAGCCCAGTCCGGAGCCACCACCGTGTCACCAGCGTTCCCGATTATACAAATTGGCGAGGTGCCGGCCGTCAAGTTCCCCGTCCAGCCTGCCGTCCGATTTCCGGATATCTCGGTCCGCTTCTCGCATTGTTGGGCGATCGCGTCAAAGAGCAACCCGACCGTCGGCGCGACGGTCCTCTGCGCCTGCGAGGCCTCCCATCCCTGGTACGCGTCGCAGATGCCCTCGATGTACGCACCCATTGACGACGAGATGTACCGGCCATCAAAGCGCTGAATGAGTTGGTCGGCCAAGCGGCCAAGGCTGATCAGATCACGATCCGTCATCTCCGAAACGTGCGTCAACGAACGCCACAGCCATTCTTCGTTGGCCCTGAGGTCGTACGCCGCCCCCATCACGGCCAGCAGTACGTCGCCCTGCTCGATGGCCTTCGTCCGGCCTACCACCGGTCGTTTGGAGAATTGCGCGGCCGCCTGCATCACCGCAACGGTTCCGGTCGTCCGGCAACTGAGGCGTCGCCTCGTGCAGTAGTCGCGGTAGCTGCGGTCGAGGCGCCGCTCGAGGGCGCCCACCCGGCCCTTGACCACGTCAGGTCCGGTCGTGTCCGGTGGGGCGATCGGAGCGTGCAGCAGAACCCAGGCTGAAGGCGCGACCGAGGCCGCAGTCGCCGCGGGTAACGCCCCGAACGATTGTCCGACGATACCCGCCAGGGGTCTATCCTCCGCCTTGAGGATGGCCCGCAGCGTGGTGGCGTAATCCGCGCCGCGCCACGTCCGGTAAGAACATTCTGCAAGGCCGTCCGCAACCTTCGCCGACTTGGCCGGTGACGAGAGCGCGGATCCGAACTCGTCGAGACGGGACAGGCAGGGCTTGCTCGGGCTTTCCGATGCCCAGGGCTCGCGAATCAGCAGGAGGTCGTAGTTGTGGAGCAGCGTCTCCGGTAGCCCGAAACCCGAAACGTCGGGACGGGACAGTATGTCGATTCCGGGCCCGCCCATCTCCAGCAGGACGAGTCCACGGGAGGACTGGGAGGCAGCGGCAACCGCGTAGGACACGTGCAATCCGTCCACCGTGGTGACGTCTCTGCACGTCGTCCCCTTACTGCTGCAGAGCTGCGGGATGGCGGCCGCGCGTTCCGGATCCTGATTCGAGACGCTGCCCTGAGGCACCGGGGAGGCGGTCGAGCGCGGCGAGCACGCCACGGCACCGGCAGCGAGGATGATCACGATGAACAGGGGTAATAGGCGCTTCCCGGAGCGCAGAGCGCTCCGGGAAGCATCACGGTCTGTGTTGGGCACACGCGTTCCGAATCAGCAGGTGCTCGAGTTGGTGCTACCGCATCCGGTGCCGTCCTCATAGAACGTGCTCCAGAAATTGACGTGCTGGTAGTCGTTTGCGTAGAAGGTCGAACCGGCCCGTCCAGCAATCCAGTTGAAGGCGGTCTCCCGTGGGCCGAAGGGATACGAGAGGTACGGGTGGTTCCAGTTCACGCTCATGTCGCCCGGGCTCGTCGAGCTGATGGAGACGGTGTACTTGTCACAGTCCTTGAAGGTGATGCTCGAGGAGGCGCCGGCATAGCTGAGGCTCAGCGACAACGGCGTCGAGTTGCAGTCACCGGTGTGCGTGCCGGTCGAAGGCGACCAGTCGACCCAGTGATGCATCCCGTATCCCGACTTGGGATACGACTTGATCGCGAAGTTGTCGATCCCATAGTTGAAGCCGCTGATGTCGTACGCCCGCGCGACGGCCTTGCGCTGGTAGCTCCAGTAGTCGTATGAGGCGTCGCTCTCCCCGGTCATCTTCTCCTTGGCCCACGTCGCCAGCAGCTCGCCGACGCTGGTCCTCAGTAGATACTGTCCGCTGCCCTGTAGCGAAAAGGAGGCGAAGCCCGGGCCGTCGGGCATGGTCACGTCCGACTCGTCGAACCCGATCTCGCCCAGAGCGCTGGCCGCCAGGGTCTTGTGAACCCGCCCCAGCTCATCCGCGGCCCGACCTTCTTCGATGTCGACCTGCTTGATGGTGTAATCGCGGGGAACCACCACCTCGACCGTCTTGAACTCGGCGCTGTCCGACCGCTTGAAGGACAGGTAGTCGACATACTCGGTGTCGTAGTAGGTGCCCGCCGCAGCAGCCCGGGCGACGAAGTCGCGCTTCAGCGCCTGCCCGGCAGTCGGGGTGGCGCGCGCGGTGCGGTAGGCGTCGCTCACCATGGTTGCCGAGAAGGTCGCTCTGCCACCGGGGGCCGGCGCGGTGGCCCCCGCGGCCGCCGCGCCGTTGGCCGTCGCGGCGATGACCGTGCCGACGGCCACTGCGGCGACTCCGCTACGGCGGACTAAACTCCACGTTTTTCTCATGCTGCTCCCCGATCAGTTGAAGGGTGGGACCGCATGGAAACGATTGCGGCCGCGGCGTCCTGCAAGCCGCAGCCCCTCCACACGTGACGACCATGCTATGCCGAGACATTTCCATATGACAATGCACGTTCGGATCTTGCCCGCTGACGTTTCCCGTGCTAGGGCGGATTCATGCGGTGCCGAACGGACTCCACGTATGGCACAAATTCGCAAGAACGCCGAATACGCCACAGCCGCTGGTCCATTAAGTCGACTTTCAATGGTGAGATCTCCACCTAACGGTGCCGGCACCACGAATCCGTGCGCCCGACGAGTCGCACGCCAGCGGGCCTGGACATGACGAAAGGGCGCCCGCCTGCCGGCGGACGCCCTTTCGCAAGGGTGGAGCCGAGGGGACTCGAACCCCTGACCCCCACACTGCCAGGAGCCGGCAAAGGCCGGCCAGCCTCGCCTGGCGCTGCTCAACTGGTCCGCAGGGGTACGCGGTCGTCCGGTCAGGTGCACCGCCTTGGCTACTCGCGTGGCTACTCCGCACCGGGCGATCTGCGCATTACGAGCCCGTTCCGCGGCGCTGATCCGCCCCCTGGTCCTCCTACTCGAGGTGGTGTCTGAGTCCGCGATCGTCCGCTGCTGCTCGCCGGTTTGGCTGCTCGCTTTGCTGCTCGGCGAGCCATGGACGCCCTCGGTAGCTCTGGGCCTCGCAGGTAATCCGCGACGCTCAAGCGGGTCCGGGTCGTCGTGGCCTGCTCGTGTCAGCTTCCATCGGGACGGGCGACGGTCGGCTGCGCCGGCCAGAAAGGCCATTCCTCGAACGATTTGCAGCGCCCGTCCTCGGCGAAGCGCATGATCCACACGTCGCGGTACTCCTGGTCGACTGGGTCGCCATACCGGACCTCCACTCGCGCCACCGCAGTGTTGCCCTCGACTGCGACGACCTCGCTGGCCATCTGGAACACCTCGTCAGGGCCGTCGCGCTCGTCTTCCCACATCCGGGCTATGGCCGGCAGGCCGATGATCGGTGTCTGGTACGGCCCCTGCAGATAGCTCGCCTCTTCGGTGAAGATCGTGGCGAGCACCTCAGTCCCCGGCGTCCGCCACGCCTGCTCGTAGGCCTCAAGCCAGCCCTTCACCTGTTTCCTATCCACAGGTGCCCAGCCTTCCACGTGACCGAGCGCTAGACGGCGGGGTTGGCCAAGCCGCGAGGAGTGCTCTGGCACCTGCCCGATCTGGGCCGGTCGCAAGTTCTCGCGTACAAGGCGCTTCCGGCAAGACTCAGAGCCTCCGCTGACGTCCACTGGGTCCGGGCCGGAGTTGATGGCGGTGAGGCATCATGGTGGCCATGAATGCCCCAAGCGCTGATTGGGTCACCATCGTGGCCTATGAGAACATCGCTGGCTGTCTGCAGCCGATGGCTGCCGTCCGCGCTTGACTGCGTGATCGGGGCATCGACTGGATGCCTCTCGAGCCGGGCGAGGTTCGCTGGGATCTGGCCTGCGGCGTCCGCGCTGACGGTCGTTGGCATGGCTGGGTGACCATCCGTATCCAGGCAGCTGCTCTTCGCCGCCTCGGCTTGCATCCCAGCCAGCCGACCGCGACCGTTACCGGGCCGTCTCCGCCCGCGTGGTGGCACGCCGCTGCCACGCCCGGTGAGACATCAGCGATCTCTGTTCAGACGAGGCCTAACAGGCCGGGCGCTGCTCGGTAGGTCAACGGCAGGTGTCTGCCAGGACGTGTACTCCGCACCTCCGGCTGACCTCACGTGTCGCCACCGTTGAGGCATGAGCTTCACGCCGCCCACTGCGGCGGCCCGGACGGCACTCACCTGGGCGCACGGCTACACCCTGCGGAGTGGGGCGGCGGTTGGTCATGCAACCTTTTCGGGTCACAGCCGGTACTACCTCGTGACCGACTGGGCAGAAGGGCGGGCACGTGATCACACCGGAGGGCTTTGACGACTTCGTCGTGACCCGCTCCCCGCGGTTGCTGCGCACCGCATTCCTGCTCACTCGCGATTGGGCGCTGGCCGAGGACCTGCTGCAGACCGCGCTGGCGCGGGCTTGGGAGGCGTGGCGGCGCATCGACGGCGATCCGGAGCCGTACGTGCGCCGAATCATCGTCAATACATACGCCTCGTCATGGCGGCGCAGGTGGTGGGGCGAGCTACCCACGGCCGACCTCCCCGAGGTGGCCGCCGAGGCTGATCCGCACGCCAATCTCGACGACCGGGACCGCCTTTGGCGGGCGCTGGGCCGTCTGCCCCGCCGGCAGCGCGCCGTGCTTGTGCTGCGCTACTTCGAGGACCTCTCGGAGGCCGAGATCGCCGAGGCCCTCGGCTGCTCGGTCGGCACAGTAAAGAGCCAGGCCAGCCGGGCAGTGGCCAAGCTTCGCCTCGATCAGACGCTGGCGCCGGAAGGGATGCTGCGATGAACCTCACCGATCTCAAGCAGGTACTCGACGAGCGTTCCGGCGGCCCGGCGGAGCACGTCATACACCACATGCGGCTGCACGGCGTGCGCGCCAAGGTGGTCGCGCGCCGACGCCGACGGATCGCGACCTGGACCACGTGCGCGGTGGCCGTCCTGGCCGGCATCGCCGCGGCCGCAAGCGTGCCCGGACTCCACACGGACGGCACTCCCACCCCGGCGGACAGCCCTTCCCCGCCACGCGCGATCGAGGGATTTCCGGAATACGCCAACGGCGCGCACGTCGTGACCGCAGAGTCCGCCGAACTGCCCCAGCGCCGCGTCGAGCTCACGATCGTGCCGACCACTCTTGATCTGGTCATCTTCAGCCGCTGCGACGACCCCGGAGATGGCATCGAGCTCCAGGAGAAGCTCACCGTGAACGGCCACGACCTCGCCGACGGTACGTGCGGTGGCAACGGCACCACGCGACCGTCGAGCTGGAAGGGTCTGGACGTGGTGGTCGGCAAACCCGCCACATTCGTCATGGCGGTCACCGGAGCCAAGCAGTTCCCCCAGACGGGCACCGTCGATGTGCCGATCCCGCAGACCGGCAGGTTCGGGCTCGCGATCGGCGAGCGGGTCCCGTTCGAGGAGTACCCGCTGCCACCTCGGCCATCACGAACACTCGAGCCGCTGGACCAGCGGATCCCGGCCGTCTGCACCGAGGCGCGGTGCCCGCATGCGGTGATCATCCGGTCGGATCCCGTCGACCCGAGGCGCCCGGTCCGACGGACCGTGGTTTGGCAGCCGGTCAGTTCGATCGACATGGTCGCCCAGACGCCCGGGCTCCTCCACCTCCGCGTCAACGGCGTAGAAATCACGACCGGCGAGTGGTGGGACTACGACATGAGCCCGAATGGCATGTACGGCGACAAGGGCGGGGAGTGGAAGCGCCCGTTCGGACTCGACCTGCATCCCGGCGACTCAGTGACCATCGAGATCATGCCCGAGCACACCACCGGGGCCTGGCAGGTCGTCTTCTCACCGGACGGAATGGGTGAGGGTGGGTAGTGCGTGCCGGGATTCGGGGATCAAGGCCTGCGAGACCCTCCCCTGGTAGCGGCGCATGTTCGATGCGAGGAGGCGGTTGCCGCTGACGGATCGCCTCGCTTGGTACCGAAGGTCCGCCTGAATGACCTGCGGCACACTGCCGCCACCCTCCTGCTCGACTTAGCGTGGCCCCGGATTCTCATGGAACTCCTCGGTCACTCCTAGATCGGCGTCACCACACGACAAAGGGCGTCCGCCATCTCTGACGAACGCCCTGTCGTGAAGGGTGGAGCCGAGGGGACTCGAACCCCTGACCCCCACACTGCCAGTGTGGTGCGCTACCAGCTGCGCCACGGCCCCTTGCTGTCGTTCCCGGTCGCCCGGGCACGACGAGAACTATACACACGCCGCCCGGCATGGTCATGTCGCGGGGGGTGCCCCCGCTCCGCCCTCAGTTGAGCGCGACGTCGGGCGGGAAATGGGCCACGGCCGCCATCATTCCGCCCTGCCGGCGCAGCACCATCGGCCAGAGGTCGTCCGGCCGGTCGACGAAGGCGTCCCCGGGCAGCGCGTCGAACACGAACCAGGAGCCGTCCTCGACCTCCTGCTCCAACTGCCCCGAACCCCAGCCGGAGTAGCCGGCGAAGACCCGGATCCCGCCGATGCTGTCGCGCAGCTTCTCGGGGTCGGCGGAGAGGTCGACGGTGCCGACCGCGCCGGAGATCTGCTGAAAGCCGCGCAGCCGGCGCATCGGGTGCCGCATCCGGGCCAGGCAGATCGCCGAGTCCGGCTGCACCGGGCCGCCCTCGAAGAGCACCGCCGGGTGCCGGGCCAGGTCGCTCCAGTCGCCGAGCACGTCGGCGACCGGCACCTCGGTAGCCCGGTTCAGGACCACCCCGAGCGCCCCGCCGGCCTCGTGGGCGACCAGCAGCACGACGGTACGGTCGAAGTTCGGGTCCTTGAGGGCCGGAGTCGCGACCAGCAGCCGCCCGGTCATCGACTCCATGGCTGGACCCCCGATCGCCCGCCCCTCCTCCTGCATGTCGGACACCGTCAGCCGCGCACCGGGCCGTAGGACCGGGTGCTGCCGACCATCCGTGCTGTCACCGCCATGCCTGGCACCATAGCCTGCACCCCGGGCGCTGGCTAAGGTCTGACCGGCGGATGATCGAGCAGGATCGAGGGAGGCACGATGGGTCCGACGGCGGACATCGCGGTGATCGGCGGGTCGGGGCTCTACGCGCTGCTCGACGGCGCCACCGAACACCGGGTGGAGACGCCGTACGGCGCGCCCTCCGACGCGGTCACCATCGCCGAGGTCGGCGGCCGGTCGGTCGCGTTCCTGCCCCGGCACGGCCGGGACCACCGCCACCCGCCGCACCTGATCCCGTACCGGGCCAACCTGTGGGCGCTGCGCTCCCTCGGGGTACGCCAGGTGCTCGCCCCGTGCGCCGTGGGCGGGCTCCGGCCCGAGCTGGGCCCGGGCACCTTCGTGGTGCCGGACCAGCTGATCGACCGGACCAGCGGCCGGACGCAGACCTACTACGACCGGGGCGCGGTGCACGTGCCCTTCGGCGACCCGTACTGCCCGGTGGGCCGGCGTACCCTGCTGGCCGCCGCGACCGGCCGGGACGTGGCGGCGGTCGACGGCGGCACGGTGGTGGTGGTCGAGGGCCCGCGCTTCTCCACCCGCGCCGAGTCCCGGTGGTACGCCTCGATGGGCGGCACGGTGGTCAACATGACCGGCCACCCGGAGGCGGTGCTCGCCCGCGAGCTGGCCCTCTGCTACACCTCGATCGCGCTCGTCACCGACCTGGACGCCGGCGTCGAGGCCGGTGAGTCGGTGACCCAGGAGGAGGTGTTCCGGGTCTTCGCGGCGAACACCGACCGGCTGCGGGGCGTGCTGCTCGACGCGCTGGCCGCCCTCCCCACCGACCGGGACTGCCCGTGCGGGCACGCCCTGGACGGCATCAAGACCCCCTTCCCGCTGCCCTGAGCGGTGCCGCCGGACCAACGGTGACCGGCAAAGCGCCCGGCTCGTCCCCGGACGCCCGATAGATTCGGCAGGTCGGGTGTGTGGCCGTCGTGCCTCCCGGCGGCCAGCAGCACGCGCCGGGGACACGGAGGCATGGGTGATGGCGAGCGTCCGGGACACCACCTATGACCTGCTCCGCGCGTTGGGCCTGACCACGGTCTTCGGCAACCCCGGCTCGACGGAGGAGCCGTTCCTCGAGGACTTCCCGGCCGACTTCCACTACGTGCACGCGCTGCACGAGGCGTCCGCGGTGGCGATGGCCGACGGGTACGCCCAGGCCACCGGCCGCCCGGCGCACGTCAACCTGCACACCGCCCCGGGTACCGGCAACGGGATGGGCAACCTGGTCACCGCCTGGCACAACCGCACCCCGCTGATCGTCACCGCCGGCCAGCAGAGCCGGGAGATGCTGCTGATGGAGCCCAGGCTGGCCAGCCGACACCCCACCGAACTGCCCCAGCCGTACGTGAAGTGGGCGCACGAGCCGGTCCGGGCGCAGGACGTGCCGGCGGCGATCATGCGGGCGTACGCGACGGCCGCCCAGCCGCCCACCGGGCCGGTGTTCCTCTCACTGCCGCTGGACGACTGGCACCAGCCGGCCGACCCGCCGCCGCAGGTGCGCACCGTCGCCACCCGGTTCGCTCCCGACCCGCGGCGGCTGCGGGAGTTCGCCGCGGTGCTGGCGGGCAGCCGCTCCCCGGTGCTGGTCTTCGGCGCGGCGGTGGACCGGGCGGCGGCCTGGCCGGTGGCCGTGGCGGTGGCCGAGCGGTTGGCCGCGCCGGTCTGGTCCGCGCCAGCGCCGGAACGGGCCGCCTTCCCGGAGCAGCACCCGCACTACCGGGGAGTGCTGCCGTTCGCGATCGCCCCGCTGGCGGAGAAGCTGCGCGGGCACGACACGGTGCTGGTCGTCGGCGCGCCGGTGTTCCGTTACTACCCCCACGTGCCCGGCGACCACCTGCCCGAGGGAACCCGGCTGCTGCACGTCACCGACGACTCGGACGAGGCGGCCCGCGCCCCGGTCGGCGACAGCCTGCTCGGCGACGCGGGGCTGACCCTGGCCGCCCTGCTGGACCTGCTTCCGGCGGCGGACCGGCCGGGGCCGGCGCCGCGACCCGCACCGGAACCCCCGGAGGCCGGTGCTCCGCCGAGCGCCGACGCGCTCTTCGCCGCCCTGGCCGCCTGCTGGCCCACGGACGGGGTGCTCGTCCAGGAGTCGCCGTCGAACCTGGCCGCCCTGCGCCGCCGGCTGGTGGTGAACCGGCCGGCGTCGTACTTCACCATGGCCAGCGGCGGGCTCGGCTACGGCCTGCCGGCGGCGGTCGGGATCGCGCTCGCCGAGCGGGACACCGGCCGCGCCCGACCGGTGGTCGCGGTGATCGGCGACGGGTCGTTCCACTACTCGGTGCAGGCCCTCTGGACGGCGGCACGGCTGCGCCTGCCGCTGGTCGTACTGGTCCCGGTCAACCAGCAGTACGCGATCCTCAAGGCCTTCGCCGACTTCAAGTCCACGCCGGGAGTGCCCGGGCTGGACCTGCCCGGCCTGGACATCACCGCGATCGCCCGGGGGTACGGCTGCGCGACCCGGGTGGTCAGCTCCCCCGACGAGCTGGGTGAGGCGGTCGGGGAGGCGCTGCGGGCCGACGGGCCGACCGTGCTGCCGGCCCCGATCAACCCCGAGGTGCCCCGGATCCTCTGAGGAACGGGCCCCGGGGTCAACGGACCGGCTGGCCGAGCACCCGGCCGGTGAGCACGTCGAGCACCGGCCGGCCGCCGAGCGGGGCCTTCAGCGTGACGGTGACCGGCTCCAGCTTGAGCTGGGAGGTGCAGATGCCGGTGGCGCGGACGATCCCGCCGCCGACCACCACCACGTCGGGCCGCTCCTGCACGAGCGGGGTGAGGCCGCTGTCGCAGGCGCCCACGCCGACCACATAGGTCAGCCGGGCCCCGTCCACCCGCTGGGTGTGGTCGGCGCCCACCACGCCGTCGACGGCGGGCCGGGGCGCCTCGGTGGGCTCGGGCACCGGGGTGACCGACTGCGGCGCCACGGCGACCCGAGCCACCGGCGCGCTCAGTTCTTCCACGGTGAACAGCCAGGCCGGCACCTCCGCCACGCCCCGGCTGGTGCGGACCGGCGCGGTGCCGAGCTTCACGGCGGTGACGGTGAGCGGGATGCAGGCGGTGGCGACCGGGCTGGAAACGGAGCCGTCCGGGCCCGGCTCGATCGTGGGGCCGGGCACCTTCGGCCGCCCCACGCACGGCGGCGGGTCGCCCTGGTCCAACGTCCGGTACGCCTCGGCCGCGCTGACCAGCCGGACGCTCATCGTGCCGTCCGGGAAGCGGATCGTCCCGTCGGCGGGGCGGGCGTCCGGCACCTCGATCTGGTCGCGGTACCAGCCGGCCCGGAACGCCGTCTCGGTGTCGGCGTTGAAGCCGGGGTCGCCGAGGAGCACGGTCTGGTCCTGCAACGGGACGAACCCGGTCGACCAGGACGGGCCCGGCCGCCACGCCTGGGCGACCTCGCCGGCCCGCTGGTCGAACGCCTGCCGGCGCGGGTCGGGGCTGCCACCGCCGGACGCGCCGGCATCGGGGCCGGAACCGGCCGGGGCGCAGCCGGCAGCGATGATCACCAGGGGCAGTCCCAGCAGAGCCAGAGGTCGACGCATGCCTCTTGGACGCCCCGCGGCGCCGCCCGGTTCCGCGCCGCTCAGGTCTCCCCGCCGAGGTCCGTCTGGTACGCCTGCCAGAGCAGGTCCGCGCCGTGCTGCCGGTGCCGGGCCAGCGCCCGCAGCAGCTCGTCGACCCGGCGGCACAGCTCCTCGGCGTGGACGGTGGGTCGCTCCACGGCGTGCTGGAGATCGGCGAGCGCGGCGACGATGGCCGTGTGCTCCCGGCCGAGCAGCCGTACGCCGCGGTGCAGCCGGGGGGCCTGGGCGACCACCTCGGCGTAGAGGCCGGCCGGCCCCTCGGTGATCCGGACATGTTCGGCGAAGCCCCGGCGGACCGGGGCGAGACAGACGATGAACCGCTCCCGCCAGCGCGGCTCCCCCGCCGGTACGGCGAGCGCCCGGGCCAGGCCGGACAGGTCGCCGGGCGGGACGGGCCGGCGGGCGGCGGGTGGGCGGGCCGCCGTGGGAACGACGGACGGCTGCTGGATCGGACCGGTGACCATGGGCACCTCCCGCGTTTGCTGCGCTACCGCGTACAGCGATGGTGGACCCGCAGGTCAGGGCTGTCCAGAGGGGTGGGCCGTCTCATTACTCCCATCGGCACCGGCAGCCCCGCCAGCCTCACCTGCCCCAGAGCGGACGGTCAGAGAGCCAGCGGGTTGGCCGCCATCGCCCGCAGCTGGCCGGCGAGGGCGTGCACGTCACCGTCGCGTCCCCCGGTGGGCCGGTTGGCGGTCATCGCGTCGGCGAGCGCCCGCAGCTCGTGCGGGGGCAGTGGGGCCGACCCGCCCGCGCGCAGCGGGACGGTCACCCGCCGACCGGTGTCGGGGTCACGCGCGACGATCGTCGGGACCCGGTACCCCGGCCCCACGTCGCCGTCCCGGTAGGCCAGCACGCCGGCGGTGACCTCCGCGGCGGCCAGGTCGACGGTGCGGGCGCCGAGGGCGCCCCGCACGGTCACCCGGGTGCCCTCCAGCCAGGCGGCGGTCCGCAGCGTCCGGAGCACCAGCCAGAGCCCGAGCAGCACGAACGGCAGCCCGCAGAGGCCGAGGAACCGCGCGGCTCCGAGCCCCGCCGCCGGGGTGTCCCCTCGCAGCTCCGGCGGAAGCAGCTCGGGTGGAAGGTCCTGGGCCGCCTGATAGGAGGAGAGAGCGGGTCGTCGTCGCCCAACATCCGCCGGACCAGACCGTCGGCGAGCAGCGGCAGCAGCACGAAGGCCGCGCTGAAGAGGGCGAAGAAGAGGCCGACCAGGGCCACGAAGGCGCGCTGCCCGGCCGTTACGCCCACGGAGAGTGGGACTCTCTCAGCTGTCACAGGGGCAGCGTAGGTGGCCGGAGCCACCGCGGAAACGACTGTGCGCCCCGGTCCAGAGGACCGGGGCGCACATGAGGTGGTGGAGGTGCCGGGAATCGAACCCGGGTCCTTCGCCGCATTGTCAGGGCTTCTCCGAGCGCAGCTCGCTATGCCTCTACTCGGCCCCACCGCTCACGCGAGCGAGTTGGTGTGACGGGCCCAGTCGCTGATTAATCTCGCCGCACGGACCCCGCGACCGGGTCCGATTGGCCAGCCTCCTAGCTGATGCCGGCTGACTGGGACGAAGGCGTTCCCAGGCCGACAGACTCACTACTCGCCTCAGGCGGCGAGAGCGAAGTCAGCGCGATTGTTCTTGGCGCTTATTGGTTTCCGACGAACGATTCTCGAGACGACGTCGGCTTCCTCGGCTCGCTTCCCCTGCCGCAACGTACGAAGTCGAAACCAGTCACCCCCTCGATCGGCCGCCCCTGTAGCGGCACTGACAAGCCTAACGCCTGCCGCAACGGGTTTCATCCCGAGCCCCCGGCCGGCACGCTGACCCGGGACAAACGCGACAAACTACTCTTCCATGCCCTTGCCACGCCGGCCCGACACCCGGGCGATCTCCCGGTCGGCGTCCCGCTTGGCCAGGTCCTGGCGCTTGTCGTACGACTTCTTACCCTTCGCCAGGGCGATCTCCACCTTGGCCCAGCCGTCGGAGAAGTAGACCTGCAACGGGACCATGGTCAGGCCACCCTCGCGGGTCTTGCCGATCAGCCGGTCGATCTCCAGACGGTTGAGCAGCAACTTGCGGGTACGCCGGGGCTCGTGGTTGGTCCAGGTGCCCTGGGTGTACTCCGGGATGTGCATGCCGTGCAGAAAGAGCTCGCCGTCGCGTTCCTGCGCGAAGGCGTCCACCAGCGAGGCGCGCCCGGCCCGCAGCGACTTCACCTCGGTGCCGGTCAACGCCATGCCCGCCTCGTACGTGTCGAGGATGGCGTAGTCGTGGCGCGCCTTCCTGTTGGAGGCGACCACCTTGCGGCCCTTTTCCCGTGGCATCCGGCGCCACCCCCTTTCGGTACGGCCCGCGGCCGGGCTGGCCGGTCGGCGGGCGGAGAGATCATGCTACCCGAATGACAAGGACCCTCCCGCGCCGTTTATTCCGGCACGGGAGGGCCCTCGGAGAGCCGTCGGGTGACTAGACCCGCAGGTAGAAGCGGAGGGTGACCCAGGCGGTGACCGCGCTGATCAGGCCACCGACCCCGGCCATCAGCGGGAACATCAGGAAGACGTCGGACCACTGGATCGGGGAGAGCAGCCCCTCCAGGGCCTTCAACGACCCGCTGAACAGGAACTGCTTCGCGACGACCAGCGCGGCCAGGCCGAGCAGTGAACCGATCAGCCCGGCGACCACGGCCTCCAGCACGAACGGCGCCTGGATGAACCAGTTCGACGCACCGACCAGCTTCATGACCGCGACCTCACGCCGCTTGCTGTACGCCGCCACCTGGATGGTGTTGGCGACCAGGAGCAGCGCGGCGACGGCCATCACGATCGCGGCGGCCAGCGCGATGTTCTGGATCGCGGTGAGGATGTTGAAGATCTTGTCCAGCAGCTTGCTCTGGTCGACGATCTCCGAGATGCCCGCGGTGTCCTTGTACTGGGTGTAGATCGCCCGGTACTCCTCCGGGTTGACCAGCGTCAGCCGGAACGACTCGGGAAGCTGGTCCGCCTTGACGGCGTTCACCAGGTCGGGGGCGTCCTGGTACATCTCCTTGAACCGCTTGTACGCCTCGTCCTTGTTGACGTACGTGACCTCCTTGACCAGGGGGTCGCTCTTCAACTTGGCGTCGAGGTCGTTGCGCTGCTGCTCGCTGACCTCGGTGTCCAGGAAGATCGAGACCTGGACGTTCTCGTAGTAGAGGTCCTTCATGTCGCCGACCTGCTTGTACATCAGGCCGCTCGCGCCGAGCATGGTCAGCGACACCGCCATCGTGATGATCATCGCGATGGTCATGGTGACGTTGCGCCACAGTCCGACCAGTACCTCGGACAGGACGTATTTCATCCGCATCGGGTGTTCCTCCGGCTCTCCGGCATGAGGTGTTCGTCGTCAGGGTGTACGGCAGGGGTGGAGCTGCGGCTCACCCGTAGACGCCGCGGGCCTGGTCGCGCACGATGCGGCCACTCTCGATCTCCACGACGCGACGACGCATTTGGTTCACGATGTTGGAGTCGTGGGTGACCATCACGACGGTCGTGCCGGTGCGGTTGATCCGGTCCAGCAGGCGCATGATCTCGATCGAGGTGTCCGGGTCCAGGTTTCCGGTCGGCTCGTCCGCCAGGAGGATCAGCGGACGGTTGACGAACGCCCGGGCCACGGCCACCCGCTGCTGCTCACCACCGGAGAGCTCGTGCGGGTAGCGGTGCTCCTTGCCACCGAGCCCGACCAGCTCCAGCACCTCCGGCACGACCCGGCGGGCGACCGCCTTGGTCTTGCCGATCACCTCGAGGGCGAACGCCACGTTCTCGTACGCGGTGCGGTTGGGCAGCAGCCGGAAGTCCTGAAAGACGCAGCCGATCGAGCGCCGGAAGTGGGGTCGCTTCCAGGAGCGCATCGAGGTGACGTCCTTGCCGTTCACCACGACCCGACCCTTGTTGGGCGCGACCTCGTGGAGCAGCATCTTGATGATCGTGGACTTGCCGGAGCCGGATGGACCGATGAAGAAGACGAACTCGCCCTTCTCGATCGAGACGGACACGTTGTCGAGCGAAGGCCGGGACGCCTTCGGGTACGTCTTCGTCACTTGCTCAAGCTGAATCACGGGTCGTGAGTCTACGCGGTGTAACCGCTGAGCCAAGTGCCACGCCCCACCGATGCGAGGCGCGTCATCGATTCACCCGGTCAACCGGAGATCGATGACGCGCTCCGCCCCCGGGCGATCACACAGCGTCGTTGGCGAGCTGCTGCTGCTTGCGCCAGCGGATCCCGGCCTCGATGAAGCTGTCGAGGTCCCCGTCGAAGACGGAGGACGGATTGCCGGTCTCCTGCTCGGTTCGGAGATCCTTCACCATCTGATACGGGTGCAGCACGTACGAGCGCATCTGGTCGCCCCAGGAGCTGGTGCTGCCGGTCTTCAGGCCGGCCAGCTTCTGCTCCTCCTCCTGCCGCTTGCGCTCCAGCAGCCGGGCCTGGAGCACCCGCATGGCGGAGGCCTTGTTCTGCAGCTGGGACTTCTCGTTCTGGCAGGTCACCACGATGCCGGTGGGGACGTGGGTGAGCCGCACCGCGGAGTCGGTGGTGTTGACGCTCTGCCCACCCGGGCCGGAGGAGCGGTAGACGTCCACCCGGATCTCGTTCTCCGGGATGTCGATGTGGTCGGTCTGCTCGGTGACCGGCAGCACCTCGACGCCGGCGAAGCTGGTCTGCCGGCGGCCCTGGTTGTCGAAGGGGCTGATCCGGACCAGCCGGTGGGTGCCCGACTCGACGCTGAGCGTGCCGTAGGCGTACGGGACCTTCACGGTGAAGGTGGCGGACTTCAGGCCGGCCTCTTCCGCGTACGAGGTCTCGTAGACCTCGGTCGGGTAGCCGTGCCGCTCGGCCCAGCGCAGGTACATCCGCAGCAGCATCTCGGCGAAGTCGGCGGCGTCCACCCCGCCGGCGCCGGCCCGGATGGCGACCAGCGCCTCCCGCGAGTCGTACTCGCCGGAGAGCAGGGTGCGGACCTCCATCTCCTGGATGGCCTTGCGCAGCCCGGCGATCTCGACCTCGACCTCGGTCAGCACGCCGGAGTCGCTCTCGTCCTCGGCCAGCTCCAGCAGCACCCGGCAGTCGTCGAGGCGGGAGCGCAGGCTGCCCAGCTTGCTGATCTCGCCGTTGACGTACGACAGCTGGGAGGTCACCTGCTGCGCCTTGGCCTGGTCGTCCCAGAGATCCGGCGCGGACGCCTGCTCCTCGAGCCGGGCCTTCTCCTCCTGCAGGCGGTCGAGGTTGAGCACGGACTCGATGTTGCGGAGGGTGGCGTCGAGTTCCTTGAGCTGTTCGGCGTAATCGGCAGCGGTCACGACAGATAAGCGTACTGTGCGCGCGGCGATCCGCTCACCTCACACCGCCGACCAGGGCGGATGATCAGCCGACCGGGGCGGTCTTGAGCCAGGACAGGGCGGCCTTGTGGTAGGCCACGGCGAACTCCAACGCGCTGGCGTCGTAGGGGTCGCCCTCCTTCTTGGCGTTCTTGACCTGTTCCCGCACCGTGGCCAGCGCCTCGGTGTGGTATTCGTTGGCCGAGGCGTACAGGTTCTTCAGCTGGCTCGACGAGTGCAGGTTGCCGAACGCGATCCGCAGGGCGATCGGGTTGCGGATGGTGTCCCGCCCCGGGTTCTCCGCCAGCCAGCGGGAAAATGTCCGTTTCCCGCTCGCGGTGATCGCGTACGGCTGGCTCATCCGCGGCCCGGGCTTGCCCAACCGCACGAACCCCCGCTCGGCCAGCACCGGCAACTCGCGGTAGACCTGGCTGCGGGTCATCGACCAGTACGGCGCCAGCCGGCGCTCAGCGGCGGCCATCAGCTGACCGCCCGTCATGGGACCCTCGTGCAGCAGGCCGAGCAGGGCCGCCGCGGTGGGGTTGACTCCGGAATCCGCCATGCCCTCTAAGCTGCCACTTTGCCGTCGCGGCGTCCAGGATTTCCGTATTTGCCACCCGGCAGGATTTCCAATGTGCACTGTCGGCGGACGACAGTGGCGCCAGGACTATCGATGCCCGCCGGCCGGATGGCGCCGGGACCCCACGGACGGCCGAGGGGCAGGCCCGCGCCGACCGCCCGGGCGGCCGGGCCGGCGGCCGGTGGCGCGTCCCGCGCCGCCGGCCGCCGTCGCCAGGTTCAGCCCATGTGGGGGTACGTGTGGTCGGTCGGCGGGACGAAGGTCTCCTTGATCGTCCGCGGCGACATCCAGCGCACCAGGTTGTGCCAGGAGCCGGCCTTGTCGTTGGTGCCGCTGGCCCGGGCGCCGCCGAAGGGCTGCTGCCCGACCACCGCGCCGGTCGGCTTGTCGTTGATGTAGAAGTTGCCGGCCGCGTACCGCATCTTCTCGGCCACCGCGTCGACCACCCGACGGTCGTTGGCGAAGATCGAGCCGGTCAGCGCGTACGGCGCGATCGACTCGGCCTGGGCGACCACGTCGTCGAAGCGGGCGTCGTCGAAGACGTGCACGCCGAGGATCGGGCCGAAGTACTCGGTGGTGAAGGTCTCGTGCGCCAGGTCGCTGCACTCGAAGAGGGTCGGCCGGACGAAGTACCCCACCGAGTCGTCGGCGGTGCCGCCGGCGATCACCCGGCAGGCGTCGTCGCCGTTGATCAGCTCCAGCGCGGCGGTGTGCCGGCCGAACGCCTTGTCGTCGATCACCGCGCCGCCGAAGTTGCTGAAGTCGGTGACGTCGCCGTAGGTCAGCGAGTCCGCGGTGGCGGCCAGCCGGGCGCGCAGGCCACCCTCCCAGAGCGAGCGCGGCACGTACGCCCGGGAGGCGGCCGAGCACTTCTGGCCCTGGTACTCGAAGGCGCCCCGGATCAGCGCGGTGTGCAGGGCGTCGACGTCGGCGCTGGTGTGCGCGACCACGAAGTCCTTGCCACCGGTCTCGCCGACCAGCCGCGGGTAGCCCCGGTATCCGGCGATGTTCTCGCCGACGGTCCGCCACAGGTGCTGGAAGACCTTGGTGGAGCCGGTGAAGTGGATGCCGGCCAGGTCCGCGTCGGCGAGCACGACGTCGGAGACCTCCTCGCCGCGCCCGGTGACCATGTTGATCACGCCGGGCGGCAGGCCGGCCGCCTCGAAGAGCCGCATGGTGAAGTGCGCGGCGAACTGCTGGGTCGGGCCCGGCTTCCAGACCACGGTGTTGCCGAGCAGGGCCGGCGCCGAGGGCAGGTTGCCGGCGATCGCGGTGAAGTTGAACGGGGTGACCGCGTAGACGAAGCCCTCCAGCGGGCGGTGGTCGAACCGGTTCCACACCCCGGGCGACGACTTCGGCTGGGCCTCCAGCAGCTGCCGGGCGAAGTGCACGTTGAACCGGAGGAAGTCGATGAACTCGCACGCCGCGTCGATCTCCGCCTGGACGGCGGTCTTCGACTGGCCGAGCATGGTGGCCGCGTTCAGGGTGTCCCGCCACGGGCCGGCAAGCAGCTCGGCGGCGCGCAGGAAGATCGCGGCGCGCTCCTCGAACGGCAGCGCCCGCCACATCGGGGCGGCGTCCTTGGCGGCCTTGACCGCCGTACGGGCGTCGTCGTGGGTGGCGTGACCGGTGACCCCGAGCACGTGCGCGTGCTTGTGCGGCTGCACCACGTCGATCGACTCGCCGCCGGCCATCCGCTGCTCGCCGGCGATCGTCATCGGCAGGTCGATCCGCTCGGCGGCCAGCTCGGTCAGTCGCCGCTGGAGTCGCTCCCGGTCGGCGCTGCCCGGCTCGTAGGTGCGTACCGGCTCGTTGTGCGGCTCGGGTACGGAGAACACGGCGTCCATCACAGGCTCCTGTGCGATCTCGACGGCGGTGGCGAAATCGGACCCGCAGGCACCGACCGGACGGCCGGACGCCGGGCGCCGCGGGGTGGACCGTCCGCGGCGGCGGGACCTCCGGCGATTCTCCCACGCCCCCTCGGCGGCGGGCGCGCCCCGCCCGCCCCGTGCCGTAGATCATCAGGTTCGTGGCGATGTTCGGCTCGGATCCGTACCCGAAAGTCCCGATCCGCCGAAGGAAAGCAGGAGGCCGGCGCCATCGCGGGCGTGGCCGGACCGCCGCCGGCGGGCGCGTACCCTGGGTTGCCGTAGCCCGTCCCGGCGCCGGGGCGGGTGACGCGTCGAAGGGGAGACGATGAGCAACCAGCCCGGCAGCTCGACCGCCGCGGAGCCGGACCAGCCGGACGCCACCGACCCGGCCGGCCGGGACGCGACGGAGGCCGGCGAGAACCGCCCGGCGCGCGCGCCGGGCGCCCCCGTGCTGGCGTTGTTGGCGGTCGGCTGGCTGGCCGCGATGCTCTGGTCCACCGGTCAGGCGATCAGCTCGGCGGCGGCCGGGCTCACCGCGCTCACCCTTTCCGCCTTCGCCCTGCCCGGCGTGATCTCGGCCGCGCTGGTGGCCGGCGCCGCGGTCGCCCTGGCGGTGACCGAGCAGCTCGCCCGGCGCAGCGACCGGGCCACCCTGCGGTTCGTGGCGGCGATCGGCACCGGCCTGCTGGTCGGGCTGGGCACCGCCGTGGCGATCAATCTGATCTACGCGGACAACGCGACGACCAACACCATCGCCGGCACCAGCGCCGCCGCGGCCATCATCGGCGGGGCCATCGCCGGGGCCCGCAGCGCCGCCCCGGTCGGCGCGATCGTCACCGCCGCGCTGGGCACGCTGCTCTTCGTGGTGGCGTTCAGCCGGGCCCGCGACCCGCTCTTCGACGTCTTCGGCTCCGACGGCTCCCAGGCGTCGCTGGTCGACGCCGCCAAGTGGGTGTCCCGCACCGAGTCGCTGCTCGCCGGGTTGATCGCCGGCCTGCTCGCCTTCGGCTACCTCACCTGGGCCCGCCGCCGGGCCGTCCGGCACGACCCGACCACGCCCGCGCTCCGCTGGCCCGCGTACCTGCTCGCCGGGGCCGGTCCCGGTCTGCTCCTGCTGCTCGCCGAGGTGATCATCCGGACCGGCGGCCGGACCCTGCTCGACCTGGCCGGCGCGCTCAGCGAGGCCGACGCGGTGGCGCAGACCAGCCTCGGCACCTCACGCGTGGACAACGGCATCTGGGTGCTCTTCGTGGGGGCGCTGACCGCGCTCGTCGCCTTCGGCCGCACCCTCGGCCCGGCGGCGCGCGAGGACGAGGAGCCGGTGCCGGCCGAGGACTGAGCCGCCCGGCCCGCCTTCGCCGGCCCGCCCCTCAGGAGGCGGAGCGGATCAGCAGTTCCAGCTCGGAGGGGGCATACCACTCCAGCTCGTGGTCCTCGGCTCCGTCGACGGTGAACTGGGCGTCCGGGTCGCCGGCGGCGGCCTCGACCACCACGTCGACGGCCGCGGCGACGTCCTCGGCCGCGTCGGCGCCGTCCACGTGCAGCGCGGCGATCGCCGACGCGGGCACCGGACCGGCCAGGTGGACGGTGCTGGACCCGAGGTCGACGTCAGCCCGGCCGACCGCCGCCCGGGGCAGGTCCACCGAGACGACGACCCGGCGGCGGGGCGCGGCGGGGTCCTCCCGCAGCAGGGCCAGGGCGTCCTGGGCGGCCCGGGTGAAGGCGACGTACTCCAGCTCCTCCTCGTCGCCCTCGGCGTACCACTCCCGCAGGGCGGGGGTGACGGCGTGCGCCTGCACCACCGGCAGCCCGTGCTCCCCCAGCCGGGCCAGCATCGGCACGGTCGCCGGGACGTAGACCCGGACCAGCTCGTCGCTCACCGTCGTCTCCCTCGATCGCTTCGCCGGCGGGCTGGCCGGTCCCGGCCGCCGATCATGCCGTACGCCGAGACCGTCATACACCGCGCACCGGCCCGGAGGAAGTTCCCGCACCGTAGCGGGGTGGGCGGCGATGCTGGGCCGATTCGGCCGTCGATGGCAAACTGAGGCAAACGATGCCAACACCGGGGGTTTTCCGTGGAGCCGAGGTTTCTCCTGCTCTCCGACGTGGCCACCGAGTTGAACGTGTCGGACTCGCAGGTCTACCACATGGTGCGCAGCGGAGAGCTGCCCGCAATCAAGATCGGCGGGCGGGGTCAGTGGCGGGTCGAGCGCGTCCAGTTGGAGGAGTACATCGCGCGCAAGTACGCCGAGACCGCCGACTGGGTCCGCAGCAATCCGCTCCTCGACCGCGACACCGAGTAGTCGTCCGGAGCCGCTGAGCCATTGACGGTGGGCAGCGCCGTGCCTGAGAATCTAGCCTGTCGGAGGCAAACGAAAGCAAACGCAAGGATAGAGGGGCTGATCATGGCCGACTCCCGCCGTCCCGGGCCCAGCCGTCCGCCGATCCGGCTGCGCCCCGCGCCGGTGAGCGACCCGCCCTACGCCGACGAGTCGGCCGACCTGTGGCCGCGGCCGGCCGGTCAGCTCGCCCTGGACCTGTTCGGGTCGGCCCGCCAGCCCGCCGGCCGCCCGACCGGTCGGCGGGTCGACCCCCGGCCGGGGCCGGTCCGCCCAGGTGGGTCGCCGCACCCGCCGGGCGCCCTGGCCACCGCCACGCCGGAGGCCACCCGGGCCGCGCACCGGTTCGTCGGCACCTGCCTGGAGATCCTCAACGGCTACCGGCCACCCGGGCAGCTCCGCGCCCTGGTCGAGCCCGGCCGCGCGGTCGAGTTCTCGGCGGAGCTGGCCCGGGCGGCGACCCGGGGCGGGCCGGTGCGCCGCAGGGCGGCCCGGCCGACGGTGCACCTGCGCCGGCTGCGGGTCTGCGAGCCGAGAGCTGCCGCCGTCGAGGTCGCCGCCGTGCTCGCCGGTGGCGGGCGGAGCTGGGCGATGGCGGTACGCCTGGAACACCGCCGAGGCACCTGGCTCTGCACCGTTCTCCAGGTGCTCTGACCCGCTCTCAGCCCCGACCGCGGTCCCCGTGTGTCGTAGCGGGCGGCGAATCGAGCACGTGGCCGCGCGGAGGGAGGTCGGCGCGCAGTTGCACCGGCCCCTCGGCGGTGGTGTCGCCGGATCGGGCGGCGCGGACGGCGATCGGCCGCAACCTCGCCGGCGAAGGCAATCACACACTGAGCGATATGACTCCCCGTCATATTTATGGGTCTTCTGCTGGGTTTGTGGGTCGGTGGTGGTCATCTGTTGGGTAGTTGGGGTCGGTGGCCGCCGAGGCTGAGCATGGCCAGGGCGATGAGGGCGTGGGGTGAGTGGAATCCGT
>NZ_JBSSHR010000023.1:0-89872 GCF_059089345.1 Micromonospora sp. BS32 | reverse complement strand
CCTACCACCGCCGCCGACGACAACACTCTCTGTCCCGGTTGACCCCTATCGAGTACGAGACCATCATGACCCCACCGGCCAGTCAGGCCGCGTGACTGAAACTGTCACCTATCGGTGCAGCAGACCCATCGCCTGCTCGTCGCTGGTCCTGGTCGCCAGCGTGGACGCACAGGGCAACTGTGACGTCTCCCCGCGCGGCGGCCCCGCCGGGTTCGTCGCCGTCCTGGACGCGCGGACGGTGGCGATACCGGACGCGACGGGCAACAAGCGTCTGGACAGCCTGCAGAACGTCATCGCCACCGGGCGGGCCGGGCTGCTGTTCGTCATCCCGGGGCGCACCACGACGCTCAGGGTGAACGGCCGGGCCTGCGTCTCCACTCGCCCCGAGCTGCTGTCGCAGCTGACCGCCGTGGGCAAGCCACCGGCCAGTGCGCTGGTGCTGGGCATCGAGGAGGTCTACCCGCACTGCCCCAAGGCGCTGCTGCGCGGCGGGGCCTGGAAGCCGGAGCAGTGGCTGCCGGCGGACGCCCGGCCGACCTCGGCCGAGGTGACGCTGGCCCAGCTGCGGATGCCGGATCTGACGATCGCGGACACCGAGCAGGCGGAGGCGGACTCGCTGAGATACCGCTACGAGTGACGGGCCGCGGACCCACAGCCGTGCGCTGAGGCCGACGTCGGCGCCGGGCGGTGGGTCCGTCGTCGCGTGCTAGTCCTCCGGCTCCCAGGCGATCAGCTGGTCGAGGATGCGCCGGTCGCCGTCGAGCCGCAGCGAGTCCATCAGAATGCGGCCGTAGCAGAACATGACCAGCTCATTGGCCGTGCCCCGGGCGGAGACATAGGCCGCCTCCGGGCGCTCGCCGGCGACCGGCGTGGGGAGGCGGTCGGCCCGGGCGCCGTCGGCGGAGAACCAGAGCCGCCAGGAACGGCCCTCGGTGGCGTGGTAGTCGACGACCGCGGGCTTGTGCGGCCACGCGGCCGTCGTCGCGACGCAGGTGGTCAGGAACTCGTCGACACCGTCGAGGGCCACCTCGTCCGGCAGCGGCTGCGGGGCGCCCACGGCGACCTGGGCGTCGTAGGTGTGCACGGCGACCTGCTGGAGCTGGTGCCGGGCGACGGCACCAGCCGTCTGCGGCGACTGCGAATCACCCCACCACGTCCAGCAACCACGATCCGGGCCGGCCTCCCGCAGCGCGTCCAGCAGCTCCCTCGTCGACGCGGCGAACCAGGCCAGCAGGGCCTCGCGTTCCCGGGGCACCACCGGCGCGGACATCGCCGGCGGAGCGTCGGCGGGCCCCGCGGCCACGATGGCGGCCCACCTGCGACGCCCCTCGCCCAGGTGCTGCACCAGGTCGAACAACGTCCACTCGGGACAGGTCGGCACCCGCACGTCGAGGCTGGGTGCCGCGGCGACTGCCGCCCGGAAAGCGGTCGATCGTTCGTCCATCAGCCGCAGCAGGTCAGCGAACTCCAGAGTCTTTTCCACCGCGGCTTTGTACCACCCCGCTCCGACACCCGACAGCGGGTTTCCCCACCCCCGGCGGCGGGGCCACGCGGAAAATCCGTTGCCCGGCGGCCCGCGGGTTGACCATGCTGACGCGCATGGATCAGTGACCAGTGGCGCACGTGCGCGATGAAGGCGGGTTCGAGTCACCTCCCCGTCTCGGTCCGCCGTGCCACTCGAAGCCCGCACCGGGTGACCGGTGCGGGCTTCCTTCACGCGACGTGATCTGCGACGTCGCGCCAGCCGGCGTGCTCCGCGCCGAGACGCCGGCTGCCCGCCACTGGATCCGGGAGGCACCCCCCGGCGCGCCATCGCGCTGCCGGGCGCCTCCTGCCTAGACCTTGGAATCGCCGAAGCCATGAATAGTTCCCGCCATGTCCGCGTGCCGGCCGACGGTCGCGGACCCGGCATCGACCGCAAAGCGCTGTGGGTGGTCAGCGAGCTCGGACTGCCGACCATCGTCAAAGCCTGCGTGTCGTGCAGGTCCACCCGTCACCGTCCCACCGGGAAGATCCGGGTCAACGCGAACCACAAGCTGCTCGACGTGTGGCTGCTGATCTGCTGCGACCTGTGCGGCCGCACGTCGAAGATCCCCGTCCACGAGCGCGTCAACGTGCGGGCGCTGGACCACGAGCGGCTACTGAGGTTCGAGAACAACGATCCGGCCATGGTGCGACAGCTGACCATGGACGCGACGCTCGCCCACAAGGCCGCCTACCAGCTCGACTGGACCGGCACCTGGCAGTTGGACACCGACATACCGTTCTACGACCTCCAGCGCGAGGATGCCGCGCCGCTCGAGGTCATCATCAGGTTCGAGCTCCCGGCACCCGTCCGGGTCGAGAAGCTGCTCACCGCCGGGTTCGGCCTGAGCCGTCCCGCCGTGCGAGGCATGGTCGACTCCGGGCGCATCCGCCTGCCCCTGCCCATCGACGCCAAGGCCCGCGAGGACTTCACCTTCCTTGTCGTCACCGCCCCACCGCTGTCACCCGAGCGGGCATAGGTGCCACCCCACGGCGCGATGACCTGCGCCGTGGGGCGGCCCGTACCATCCGGCCCGCCGGCCGTCGCGGTCGGCGGGCCGGCCCAGCGTGCGGCGGCTCACGTGAATGTGCCGGCCTTCGCCCGCACGGACATGCCTGCGTGCGAATCCCGTGCTTCAAAGACCTCCGCTTGGCTGTCCGCGACATCTCGCCTGAGCGACTACTCCCGCCTCGCGAGCAACGCATCCACCCTCGGGGCCGGACAGCACCTCCGCTCGCGGCCCGCGACGCGGACACCGAACCCGCGCCTTATCGCCCCGTTACACACCGCTGCCACGCGCTCAGACGGGCGCCCCCTTAAGGCCGGGCGCGGATCGCCTGCGTCATGGCATCAGCCGACACCGGCATCCGGGTCGCGCAGGGACCTGAGCTGCTGTGCGCTTGACGGGGCGGGATTCACTCCGCTGCGGCAGGCCTCTCACCAAGATCATTTCTACCGCTAACCGCTGTCCCGATCTTCCTCAACCCCGGACCCCACTGCCACTCGACCTTTATCGGATTACCGTTATTCAAAATCCACTAAACGAGCCGGCGAAACGGGCATAACGCCACTGCACCATAATGACTGTTATGTGGTTCGCTTCCGACGGCGTTTCGGGTGACCCTCCGGGCTGCAACGCCATGCACCGGTTCGACATGGCCGTCGCGGGACCCGAGATCGCCAGGGTCCTGGTACCCGGTGGCACCCTGGCCGGTTGTGGAACGTCATGGACGACCGGGTCGACTGGGTTGCCGGGCTGGCGCGGGTCAGCGGGAGCGCGGCGATCGGCCCGCGTGACACGCCCGCCAGTTGGCGCGCCGAGACGGCCGACGCGCACCTTCCGAAGGCTGGCGTGGCCGCCCGGTTCGGCTCGCCCGAGCAGGCCGAGTTCCCGCACGGGCAGCGCCGCACCGCCGACTCCCTCGTGGCGACCCTTGCCACAAGGGCGGGGATGCTGGTCATGCCGGAACAGGAACAGGAGGCCACGCTCGCCGGATCCGCGCTTTCCTGGCGAGCAGACCGGAGACCGCGGACGGCGAGTTCACCCTCCCGATGCTGACCTGTGTGCTGCGCGTCCGGCGGCGGTGAAAGGCACCCGCGGCGAGGTCAGGGGCATGATCATGGCTCAACATTCCTGGCGGACGACAGCACCACGTGGTGTTCCCAGGCCCAGGCGGCGACTTCCACCCGGTTGCGCAGGCCCAACTTGGTCTGGATCCCGGAGAGGTGGCTCTTCACGGTGCTCAGCGAGATGAACAGCTCGGCGGCGATCTCCTGATTGGTCCGCCCCCGGGCGATCTCCCGCACCACCTCCAGCTCCCGGTCGGACAACCGGGCCGTCGACGTCACCGCCGGCGGTGCCACCGCGGCGGCGAGGTGGCGCAGCAGCCGGACGGTCACCGACGGGGAGACCAGCGCGTCGCCGTTGCGGGCCGCCCGGACGGCCTCCACGAGCAGCGCCGGGCCGGCGTCCTTGAGCAGGAAACCCACCGCGCCGCCGCGCAGCGCACCGTAGACGTACTCGTCGAGGTCGAAGGTGGTCACCACCACCACCCGCAGCGGCTCCGCCACACCCGGTCCGGCCAGCGCGCGGGTGACCGCGATGCCGTCGAGGCGGGGCATCCGGATGTCCACCAGGCAGACGTCCGGGCGCAGCCGCCGGGCCTGGGCGACCGCGTCCACCCCGTCGGCGGCCTCCGCGACCACCGTGATGTCCGGCTGGTCCTCCAGGATGAGCCGTAGGCCGCCACGGACCATCGCCTGGTCGTCGGCGATCAGCACCCGGATCGTCATCGCGGCTGCCCGGCGGGGACGGGCACGGTGGCCCGCACCGTCCAGCCCACGCCGGGGCCGGGGCCGGCGCGCAGCGTCCCGCCGAGGGTCTGCACCCGCTCGCGCATCCCGACCAGGCCGTAGCCGCCGCGGTGGGGCGCCCGCACCGGCGACGGCGGGGCGTCGTCGGCCACCTCGACGGTGATCTCCCGCGCCTGCTCGGTGACGGTGACCGTCACGTGGCGGGCCTGCGGCGCGTGCCGGGCCACGTTGGTCAGCGCCTCGCGGACGATCCGGTACACGGTGTTGGTGACCTCCGGCGGCCAGGAGGCGGTGTGCGCCGGGGCGTCGAGGCGTACCGGTGGGCCCTGCCGCTGGAACCGGGCGACCAGTGCGTCGAGCCGTTCCGGCCCGGCGGAGGAGGACACGGCGTCGTCGGTGTCGCGGAGCAGGCCGACCACGCGGCGCATCGAGGTCAGGGCGTCGGCGCCGGCGGCCTCGATGCCGGCGAGCGACGCCGCCACCCGGTGCGGGTCGCGGCCGGCGACCAGCTGCGCGGCCTGGGCCTGGATCACGATCCCGGTGATGTGGTGGGCGACGACGTCGTGCAGCTCACGGGCCAGCTCCAGCCGCTCGTCCTGGCGTACCCGCTCCAGAGTGGCGCGGCCGCGGGCGTCACGCCGGCGCAGCGACAGCCCGACCGCGACGGCGGCCAGCCACGCCGCGCCGGCCAGCACCGTCACCGGGGTGAGACCGTGCCGGGCCGGCAGCGCGGACAGCCAACTGCCGGCGACGACCGCGGCGCCCGCGACCGCCCCGGCCACGCCCGCGCGCAGCGGCGCCGTGCGCAGGCAGGAGCCGGTGAGGACGGCCAGCGCCAGCGCCGTCACCGGGCCGGGCTCCTGGGGCAGGTCGGCGACGGCGGCGACCGCCACGGCGAGCGCCGCCACGGCCAGGCCGGCCAGCGCCGCCGCCACCCGATGCCGGCGCCGCCCCACCGCGAGCAGGCTGACCGCGGCACCGACCGCGCAGTCCGGCAGCCAGTACGCGCCGCCCCAGCTGACCCGCAGCGCGGCCGCCGTGAAGACCAACCCGCCGGCGAGCCCGACACCGAGGCCGACGTCGGCCACCGCCGGCCACCCCCGCCGGTCCACAAGGTCCATGCCGCCCAGGCTAGGGAATCCGGGCGCGGCGCGAACCGGCCGAAAGTACGGTCGCCGGCCACGGCAACCGTGCCGGGGACCGATGCCGCAGGCGCCGTGCGTGGCCAGGCTGTGCCCATGTCACCTGAAACCTCACCTGCCGTGCTGCACGCCGAGCGGCTGACCAAGCGGTACGGCCGACGCGCCGCACTGGAGGACTGCGACCTGCTGGTGCCGCGCGGCCGCATCACCGGGCTGGTCGGCCCGAACGGGGCGGGCAAGTCGACCCTGCTGCAACTGGCCTGCGGCCTGATCACGCCGACGTCGGGCCGGTTGCGGGTGCTGGGCGCCGCCCCGGCCTCGGACGCGGCGCACCTGGCCCGGGTCGGCTTCGTCGCCCAGGATGCCCCGGTCTACGCGTCGTTGACCGTGGCCGAGCATCTACGGATGGGCGAGCGGCTCAACCCGTCCTGGGACCGGTCGCTGGCGCGGCGGCGGGTGGCGCAGGCCGGCCTGCGAACGGAGCAGCGGGCGGGGCGGCTCTCCGGCGGCCAGCGCGCCCAGCTGGCCCTGGCCCTGGCCGCCGGGAAACGACCCGAGCTGCTGATCTTCGACGAGCCGGCCGCCGCGCTGGACCCGCTGGCCCGTGACGGGTTCCTGCGCACCGTCACCGAGTCGGTCGCCGAACTCGGCGCCAGCGCGGTGCTCTCGTCGCATCTGCTCGCGGACGTGGAACGGGTCTGCGATCACCTCGTCGTGCTCCGCGACGCCCGGGTACGGCTCGCCGGCGACGTGGCCGACCTGCTGGCCGGGCACCACCTGCTGGTCGGGGCCCGGGGCGTGCTCGACGGGCTGCCGGCCGGGCTGAAGGTGATCCGGGCGGAGCACGCCGACGGGTTCAGCCGGGCCGTCGTGCACGGCGGGGCACCACCGCCGGGGCCGTGGACGGTCGAGCCGCTGCCGCTGGCCGACCTGGTCCTGGCCTACCTGGCCGGGCACGCGACGGAGGTGACCGCGCGATGATCTGGCTGACCTGGCGACAGTTCCGCGTCCCGGCGCTGGCCGGTGCCACCGTGCTCGGCGTCCTCGCCGCGTACCTGGTGCGACTGGGAGTGGAGATCCGAGACGCGCGGGACGGCTACCTCGCCCGGTGCGACGCCGCCGGGGACTGCGCCGGGGCGGCGGCCCGGTTCGCCGCCGACCATCAGAACACACTGTTGATCCTGGCCGGCGTGTTCTGGCTGCTGCCCGTCGTGCTCGGCATGTTCTGGGGCGCGCCGCTGGTGGCCCGGGAGTTCGAGAACGGCACCCACCGACTGGTCTGGAACCAGAGCGTCACCCGGCGCCGCTGGCTCGCCGTCAAGCTGCTGGTCGTGGCAGTGGCGGCGATGGCCGTGGCGGGTCTGGCCAGCCTGCTGCTGACCTGGGCGGCGAGCCCGGTCGACCGGGTCGCCGACGACCGGTTCAGCACCATCGTGTTCGGCGCCCGGGACGTCGCGCCGGTCTCCTACGCGGTGTTCGCGGTCGTCCTCGGCGCCACGGTCGGGCTGCTCGTACGCCGGACGGTGCCGGCCATGGCCCTCACCGTCGTCGTGGTCGCCGCGATCCAGGTCGCGGTGCCCAACGTGGTCCGCCCCCAGCTCATGCCGCCGGTGACGGTGAGCCGGCCGATGACCGCCGAAGCGGTCAACGAGCTGCGGGGGCTCGGCAGCATCACCGGACGCCCGGCCGTGCGGGGACTGACCGTCCCGGACGCCTGGGTGACCGGGACCAGCGAACTGCTCACCGCGGACGGCCGGCCGCTGGACGCCGCCACGTTCGACGACTGCCTGACCCGGCCGCCCCGGGTGGGTGCCCGCGGTCTGTTCGGCGACACCGCACCGTGCCTCGGCGCACTCGACCTGCACGTCGACGTGACCTACCAGCCGCGTCACCGCTACCGGGCGTTCCAGTGGTTGGAGTCGGCGCTCTACCTGGCCGCCGCCGGGCTGCTGGCCGGGGCCGGCATGTCGCGGATCCGGCGGCGCGTGAACTGAGGTGCCGGGCGGGGGCGGTGCGGGGCTAGCGTGCTCAGGTGCGCAACGCCGAGTTCACCGACCCCCGCCTGGTCGCCGTCTACGACGTCGAGTGCGGCTGGGGCCGCGACGACGACTTCTTTCTCGCCGCGGTCGGCGAGACCCCGGCAGCGCGGGTGCTGGACCTCGGCTGCGGCACCGGCCGGTTGACCCTCGCCCTCGCCGCGGCCGGGCACACCGTCACCGGGGTCGACCCGGCGCGCGCCTCGCTGGACGCCGCCCGCGCGAAGCCCGGGGCCGACCGGGTGACCTGGGTCGAGGGTGGCGCGGAGGCGCTGCCGTCCGGCACGTACGACGTGGCGGTGCTGACCAGCCACGTGGCGCAGTTCCTGGTGGACGACGAGGAGTGGGCCGGGGCGCTGGCGGCGCTGCACCGCGCGCTGGTCGACGGCGGCCGGCTGCTCTTCGACTCCCGCGACCCGGCGGACCGGCGGTGGGAACGCTGGAACCCCGTCGAGTCCCGCCGCCGGTTGACGTTGGCCGACGGGGACGAGGTCGAGGTGTGGACCGAGGTGACCGACGTGCGGGACAACGTCGTCCACTTCACCCGCCACTACATGTTTCCCGACGCCCACCTCAGCGGCGACGCGGTGCTGCGGTTCCGCACCGAGCAGGAGCTGCGCGACTCGCTCGAGGCGGCGGACCTCCGGGTGGAGCGGATCCACGGCGGCTGGCACGGGGAGCCGGTGGGCGCGGGGAACGGCGAGCTGGTGGTGGTCGCGACCGCGGTCTGACGCCGGTCAGGACATGGCGCGGAAGGACGACACCGCGTCGACCACGAATGCGGGAGCGTCCAGCCACGGGTAGTGTCCGCCGCCGGGTTGCACCACGGCCTGGCCGCGCGGGAAGAGCGCCGCGTACGTGTCGGCGTTGGCCGGCCCCAGGAACACGTCGCGGTCGCCGGCGAGGACCAGCACCGGCGCGTCCAGGGTGGCCAGCGCGGCCCGGGTCGAGGCCGGGTCGAAGACGCTGAAGGCGCTGGCCGCGGCCCGGTTCTGCTCGGTGGCCTGCCCAGCGGCGTGGGCCCGCGCGGCACCGTCCCACCGGCCGTAGGTCAACGGGATGATGGCGGCCCAGTCCGCACCGGAGGCTCCACCGGCCAGCACCCGGTCGAGCGCGGCGGCGGCCCGCCCGTACCACGGCTCATCGCGGTGCGGCCGGGTCGCGGCGAGCCGGTCCTCGGCGGTCACCTCGATGCCGACGGCTCGCGGGCTCGGGGTGACCAGCACGAGCCGGGCGATCCGCCGCGGGTGCCGGGCGGCGTACGTCACCGCCAGGTTCGCCCCGGCGGAGTGGCCCAGCAGGTCCATCCGGTCGAGGCCGAGGTGTTCGCGCAGCGCCTCGACGTCGTCGACCTGCCGGTCGCACCGCCAGCTCGACGGGTCCGCCGGCGTCGCCGAGTCGCCGGTGCCGCGCAGGTCCAGCCGCACCAGGTCGGTCAGGCCACCCAGGTCGCCGAGGTACGACGAGGCGCGCATCGGCCCACCCGGCAGGCAGATCAGCGGGGTGCCGTGGCCGGTGCGGTGGTAGGCGAGTCGGGTGCCGTCGTACCCGGGGAAGCCGGTCGTGCGGCGGGTGACGGGTGCGTCCATGCCCCCCATCGTCGTCGCGGGGGCCGGCTGGCGCTGTCCGTGCCGGTCGCGGTGCGGCGGCCGTGGCGGTCGACGGTGGCCGGGTGCTGGGTACGGCGAAGATGGGTCGGAACCGGCCTGGCCCGGGCGCGCACGTCTCGACGGCGAGCTTCATGGTCGCCGGCGACGCTCGGGGTCGCGGCGTGGGGCGGGCGCTGGCGGAGCACGCGCTGGACTGGGCCCGGGCGCAGGGGTACGCCGCGATGCAGTTCAACGCGGTGGTCGAGTCGAACACCGTCGCCGTCGAGCTGTACCGGCGGCTGGGGTTCACCGTGATCGGCACGGTGCCGGAGTCGTTCACGCACCCGACACGGGGCCGCGTCGGGCTGCACCTCATGCACCGCTTCCTGTGACCCGGGCGGGGCAGCGCGGGAACGTCCGCCGGTGCCACGATGGACCGATGAGCGACGAGCCGATCGACCTGGCGGCCGCGCTGGCCGGCTTCGACCAGCTGTGGAGTCCCCGGATCGTCACCCGGGTCAACGACTACGACGTACGGGTCGCGAAGGTGGCGGGGGAGCACGTCTGGCACGCCCACGACCACACCGACGAGTTCTTCCTGGTCCTCGACGGGGAGTTGCGGATCGCGCTACGCGATGACGCCGGCGAGCGGACGGTGGTGCTGCCACGGGGTGCGGTGTTCGTGGTGCCGCGGGGTGTGGAGCACCGGCCGTCCTCTCTGGACGGCGCGTCGATCCTGATGTTCGAGCCGTCGGGGACGTCCAGCGTCGGGGACCGGCATGAGGCGGTCCCCGACCACGTGGACGCCACCACCGGCCACGACCTGTGACCGGTCAGCCGGTCACCTTCACCGGCGCGGCCGGCGGCGATTCGGACCTGGCCGGCGCCGGCCAGGTCAACCGGCGTACACCGGGCACGGCGGCGGTACCGAGGCAGGCGAGCGCCACGAGCACGGCTGCCCCGGTCAGCGGCGTGGCGGTGCCCCAGGCCCGGGCGGCCACCGGGGCGACGGCGTAGCCGATCGGCATGGCGCCCAGCGACAGCAGCCAGTCGTAGGAGCTGACCCGGGCGAGCACCTGCGGCGGGAACTGGCCCTGCACCACGGTCTCCCACACCGGGTTGAGGAAGCCCAGCGCGGCCAGCGCGAGGCAGTACGCGCCGATCACCGCCGGAGCCGGTGCCGCGACGGCGAGCAGCAGCAGCGGTGCCGCGTACGTGGCCAGGGCGAGGTTGGCGACCAGGACGGGCCGGCGGGGGCGGATCCGACCGGCGAGCAGCGAGCCGCCGAGCAGGCCGACCGCCCCGGCCTGGAGCATCGCCACCCACACCCCCTCGCCGCCGAGCCGGTCGACGGCGACCACCGGCCCGAGAGTCATCAGGACGGCGGCCGAGCCGTTCCAGACGCCGTGGCCGACGAGGCTGGTCCAGTACCAGTCGCGGCTGCGGACCTCCCGCCAGCCGTGCGTGAGGTCGGTGAGGATCGCGCGTCTGGGCACCGGCACATGGCGCACCCGGACGGCGGTGAGCAGCAGCGCGCTGACGGCGAACGAGAGCCCGTCGAGGACGAACGCCCAGCCGGGGCCGGCGACCCAGATCAGCAGTCCGGCCAGGGCCGGGCCGACCAGCCGGCTGGCGCTGGCGGTGGTGCCCAGCAGGGCGTTGGCGCTCTGCCGGTGGTCCGCGTCGACGGTGCCGGCGACCAGCGGTGACGCGGTCGGCATGGCGAAGGCCGACGCGGCGCCGCCGACGACGGCGGCGACCGCCACGTGGGTCAGCGACGGGCCCGCCGAGAGCAGTTCCACGCCGACGGCGAGCTGGGCGGCGCAGCGGACCAGGTCGGTGGCGACGGCGACGCGGCGGGCGTCGAACCGGTCGGCCAGCACGCCGCCCAGGGGGAGCAGGAGCAGCCGGGGGACCATCGCGCAGGCCAGCACCAGGGCCAGCGCGCCGGTGGAGCCGCTCGCGCGGAGCACGGCCAGGGCGAGTGCGGTGGGCACCACGGCGTCGCCGAGGACGGAGACGGTACGGGCGGCGAACAGCAGGCGGAAGGCGGGGAGCCGAAGAGCGTGGGTCACACCGGAAAAGTACTTCGACGTCTAACCTTTCGTCAACGAATAATTCGTCATCGACGTACAGTGTCGGAGTGAACGACCGCGACCGCACCGACCGGCATGTCGAGCGCTGGCTGCCCGTCCTGCCCGACCTCGACCCGGACGTGGAGGGGGCGGTGACCCGGATGGCCGGCTTCACCCGGCATCTGCGCGCGGTCAAGGAGCGTTCGTTGGCCGACCTGGACCTGCCCGCGCACGAGTTCGACACCCTGCACGCGCTGGCCGGGCGGCAGGGTCGAGCCGCCCCCTCGGAGCTGGCCGACGACCTCCAGATGGCCCCCGCGTCGGTGACCGCCCGGGTCGACGCCCTGGTCCGCCGCGGTTTCGTGCACCGCATCCCGTCGACGGTCGACCGGCGCCGGATCGACGTCGAGCTGACCGACGCGGGGCGCACCACGTGGCTGGCTGCGATGGAGGTGATCGGCCACGAGGAGCACCGCCTGCTCGGGGTGCTCACCGCCGAGGAGCGGCGCACCCTGGCCGACCTGCTCCGGAAGGTCTCCCTGCACGCCGAGCGCCTGACGGGCTGACCGCGGCGCACCCCGACGAAAACCCCTCGCGGCGGCGGCGGTGGTGCTGACAGGCTCCCCGCCATGACAGCGCACGCACTGGCCGGGGCGCTCGCCGAGGACCACCGACGCCGGGTCTTCGCCGCGATCGCCCTCGGCGACACCGACCTCGCCGCCGTGGTGGCCCGCACCGGGTTGACCACCCGGGACGCCGCCACCGCGCTGCGCCGCCTCACCGAGTGTCAGGTGGTGGCCGATGACCCCGGAGGGCTACGGATCGACACCGAGCGGCTGCGGGAGTTCGCGCGGGCGGAGGTGGCCCGGCCGGCCGGGCCTGCTCCGGACCCGCGTACCGCCGTGCTGCGCACCTTCGTGCGGGGCCGGACGCTGGTGCGGCTGCCCGCCCAGCGCGCCCGGTGCCGGATCGTGCTGGAACACATCGCGCAGAGCTCCTTCGCCGTCGGCGAGCGGCACCCGGAACGCGCGGTCGACGACGTCCTGCGGGCCTGGTGCGACGGCGGTGAGGCCGACCACGTCACGCTGCGCCGCTACCTGATCGACCACCTTTTGCTCGTCCGCGACCAGGGCGTCTACTGGCGCCCGGAGCCGACGGGGACGCCGCGGTGAGCGACGCGCCCTGGACGGTCCGGGCGGCCCGGCCCGACGAGCCGGACGCGGCGGCGCTGCTGCGCGGGTACTTCACCGAGATCGTCGCCCGCTACCACGGCCGCCCGGTCCGGCCCGGCGAGGTCTCGGCCGCGATGGCGGAGTGGCCGAGCGCCGACCTGATCGACCCGACCGGCTGCCTGCTGGTGGCGTACCACCGGGGCGGGCCGGCCGGCTGCGTCGGGTTGCGGTGGCGGCCCGACTGGGCCGAGCTGACCCGGATGTACGTCGTAGCGGAGCACCGGGGGCGCGGCGGGGGCGCGGCGCTGCTGGCGGCCGCGCAGCGGCGGGCGGAGGAGTCCGGTTTCGACCGGCTACGGCTGGACACCCGCCACGACCTGGTGGAGGCCCGCGCGCTCTACGCGCGGCACGGCTACCGGGAGATCGCCGCGTACAACGACGACGTGTACGCCGAGCACTGGTTCGAGAAGCGGCTGGGAGTTGACGAGGCGCGCACGGCGCGCTAAATACAGAAGAGGAAGTTGAGTCACCCAAGCTCAACTCTCACACCTTCGGCCCGAGGAACCGAGGAGGCATGACCATGCTGATGCGCACCGACCCCTTCCGTGAGATCGACCGGCTCACCGAGCAGCTGCTCGGCACCGCCCACCGTCCCGCGGTGATGCACCTGGACGCCTACCGCGACGGCGACCACTTCTACGCCGTGTTCGACCTGCCCGGCGTCGACCCCGACAGCATCGACTGCACGGTGGAGCGCAACGTGCTGACCGTCCGCGCCGAGCGCCGCCGCCCCGCCGGCGGCGACGTGGAACTGGTCGCCGCCGAGCGACCCATGGGCACCTTCACCCGGCAGCTCTTCCTCGGCGACACCCTGGACACCGACCGGCTGGAGGCCGGCTACGAGAACGGGGTGCTGACCCTGCGCATCCCGGTCGCCGAGCGGGCCAAGCCGCGCAAGGTCACCGTCACCGCCGGCGGCAACGGCCGCCGGGAGCTGACCGCCTGAACCGGCGTCGAAGGCGGGGACCGGGCGTCCCCGCCTTCACCGTGGCGGCGGATAGAGCGCGGCCATCGCGTGGGCGCTGGCCGCGCACATCTCCCGCAGCTCGGCGGGGGCGAGCACCTCCACCTGGGCGCCGAGCTTGAGCAGCTCGGTGTGCCCGTGCCGGATCGACTCGATCGGCACCGTGGTGTGCCGCCAGCCGTCGGCGTCCGGCTCGCCCGCCGCCGCCCGGGCCGCCCGGCTCATCGCCGGCGGGAACACGTACGCCATGAACTCCAGCGCCTCGGCCGTGAGCCTGATCAGGGCCTCGGACCGGTAGACGCCCCGCTCGTACCGCTGGGTCCACTCCCGCCAGAACGCGGCCAGGTCGAAGTCGGCCGGCCGGTCGAAGCGCTCGTCGCGCACGCTCAGGTCGAGGACGGCGGAGACCCGGTAGGTGCGGATCTCGTCACCGGCGCGGGCCGCCAGGTACCACCGGCCGGCCTTGAGCACCACACCCAGCGGCGCGAGGACGCGGGTCACCTCGCGCGGCTGCTTCCACCGCCGGTAGCGCACGTCGACCAGGCGTTCCTCCCAGACGGCGTCGGCCAGCGCGGTCAGGAACGGGGTGGGTTCCGGGTCGCGGAACCAGCCGGGCGCGTCCAGGTGGAAGCGCTGCCGGATCCGCTCGCCCTGCTCGGCCAGGCCCGGCGGCAGGGCCGCCCGCAGTTTCAGCTCCGCCGCGGTGAGTACCGCCCCCAGTCCCAGCTCGGCGGCGGGCCCCGGCACGCCGGCCAGGGACAACGCCGCCGCCTCGGCCGCGGTCAACCCGGTCAGCCGGGTCCGGTAGCCGCCGACCAGCCGGTAGCCGCCCGCCGGGCCACGGTCGGCGTACACCGGCACGCCGGCGGCGCCGAGCGACTCGACGTCGCGGTAGACCGTGCGCACCGACACCTCCAGGGCGTCGGCCAGCTCCTGTGCGGTCATCCGTCCCCGGCTCTGCAGGAGCAGCAGCAGGGAGACCAACCGACTCGCGCGCACCCGAGCACGGTAGACCCGGCCGGGCCACGCAATCCCGTCGGGCGCGCCTCGTGGCCAATTCCGGTGGCGGCTGAGAGCCTTTCTCACATGCTGCGTTCCGACGTCCCGGTCCTGTCCCGCGCCGCGGGCCGGCCCGCTCTGCCGAGCGGCCCGATGGACTTCACCGAGGCCTGGCTGCGCAACCGGCGGCTGTCGGAGCACACCCGCGACGCGTACCGGCGGGACGTCGCCGGCTGGCTGGCCTGGTGCGGCGACCGCGAGCTGGACCCGCTGCGGGCCAGCTTCCTGGACGTCAACGCCTACGCCCGCGACCTGGAGGCGACGCTCGGCCCGCGCACCGGCCGGCCGCTCACGCCGGCCACCGTGGCCCGCAAGCTCTCCGCCCTGTCGAGCTGGTACGAATTCCTGGTCAAGCTGCGGGCGATCGACGGCAACCCGGTCTCCGGCGCGGACCGCCCCCGCCTCGACCGGGACCACTCCGCGACGGTGGGGCTGACCCCGGAGGAGGTCGACGCGCTGCTGGCCGCCGCCGAGGCCGAGACCGGGCCGGCCGCCGCCCGCAACCGCGCCGCCATCGCGCTGCTGGCCGATCTCGGGCTGCGGGTCGGGGAACTGGTCTCGCTGGACCTGAACGACCTGGGCGCCGAGCGGGGACACCGCAGCGTGCGGTTCGTCGGCAAGGGCGGCCGGCCGCGCCGCCGGGCGCTGACCCCGGGCACCGCGTACGCGGTGGACGCCTACCTGGCCGCCCGGGCCGTCGCCGAGGGGGTCGACATGGAGCGGCTGACCGGGCCACTGCTGGCCACCGCGACCGGTGCCCGCCTCGACCGGCACTCGGTGTTCCGGCTGGTCCGGAGGCTGGCCCAGGTCGCAGGCATCCCGGCCGCGGCGAGGCTGTCGCCGCACTCGCTGCGACACGCCTTCGCCACCACCGCCCGGGCAGAGGGGGTGCCGCTGGAGGACGTGCAGGACGCGATGGGCCACGCCGACCCGCGCACCACCCGCCGCTACGACCGGGACCGGCACAACCTCGACCGCGACCCGGCGTACGTGATCTGGGCGGCCCGGGCCCGCCGCCGCGGCTGAGGCCGATGTCCCACCCCACTCGTACGGTCTCCGAATGCGACACGGACTGGAGATCTGCTGCGGCGGCCCCGGACTCACCGCGTCCCTGCTGGTCGAGCTCGGCGAGCTGGCCGAGCGGTCCGGCTGGGACGCAGTGTTCTTCGAGGACTACCTGATCTACTACGAGGGCGACGACCCGCCGACGCACGATCCGTGGCTGCTGCTCGCCGCGATCGCGGGTCGCACCGGCCGGATCCGGCTCGGCACCACGGTCACCTCGCTGCCCCGGCGGCGGCCGGCGAAGCTGGCCCGGGAGGTGCTCACCCTCGACCATCTCTCCGCCGGCCGGGCGGGCGTCGCGGTCGGCGTCGGCGATCCCGGCGACCGCGGGCTGGCCGCCTTCGGCGAGGAGCGCGACCTGAAGACCCGGGCCGCGATGCTCGACGAGGGCCTGGACGTGCTGGTCGGGCTGCTCGGCGGCGAGCGCGTCGACCACGCCGGCACCCACTACCGGGCCGCCGGGGTGGCGCTGCGGCCGGCGCCGGTGCAGTCGCCCCGGGTGCCGGTCTGGGTGGGCGGCAGCACGCAGGCCGGCGCGGTGCTCCGCCGGGCCGCCCGGGCGGACGGCATCGTGCCGTACAAGCTCACCGACACCGACGGCTGGTCCGATTTCACTGCGGACGAGGTGCACGAATTGGTCACGGCGCTGCCGGCGACCCGGGCCGACGGCGCGCCGTTCGACGTGGCGATCGGCGGTCGCCGCCGTCGCGACGACGAGCGGGCCGAGCGGGCGTACCTGAGCAGGGTGGCCGAGGCCGGGGCCACCTGGTGGCTGGAGTTCGTCCCGGCCGGCGACCCGGCGGCGATGCGCGCCGCGGTGGCCCGGGGCCCGCTGCGCTGACGGGCGCCGGGCTCAGTCGAGGCCCAGGCCGCGCCGGCCGGTGTCGTTGAGGTCGTCGAGCCGGAAGCGGTTGGTCCAGGTGCGCTCGTAGTGCTCCGGCGGGAAGTCGCCGGGGCTGGACCCGGTGCCGAAGGCCTCGCGCACCGACGCGCTGTACGCCTCGTTGCGCGGGCACCAGGGGGCGGCGGGGATGTACATGACGTTGCCCCAGCCCTGCTGGTTGGCGACCCGCGCGACGCTGTGGATCATGTCGCAGTGCCACCAGACCGAGTCGCCGGCCCGCACGTCCGGGATGCCACTGAGCGCCTCCATCAGCAGCGGATGCCACCTGTCGTTCGCCGGGAAGACCTGGTTGACGGTGACGCCGCACATGTCGTCGTCGGGCACGTCGGACAGCAGCGGACGCAGCATCAGGTACGCCATCGCGCCGGGGATCGGGACGGTGTGCAGCACCCCCTGGTCGTGTGCCATGTCGGACAGCGCGGTCCAGCCCTGGAAGGTGCGGAACGCCGAGCACATCGTCGAACCGGGGTACTGCGGTCCGGCGGTGCGATAGGCGGCGTCCCACGGGTCGTACTGCTCGACGGCGCCATCGAACAGGTGCCGGAACGTCTGCTGGTAGGCCTGGGTCATCCACAGGTCGAGGGTGCCGGGGTCGAGGTGGGCGCCGAGGCCCCGGGAGTTGGCGCCCGGCGGACGGCGGCGGATCCGGTCCGGGTACAACGAGTCGCGGTCGGGGTCGAACCACCGCACGCCCTCGGACTCGTGCTTCCACTGGCTGTTGAGCAACGCCTGCACCCGCGCCATCCGGTCGCTCTGCCGCGCCTGCATCTGGGGCGGGGACCAGTAGATCGGGTAGATCTCGGGCTTGGAGCCGACGCTGCCGAAGAAGTCGTCACCGGGGCCGCGGTAGTTCTCGAAGAACCGGTTGCTCTCGACGTACGCCATGATGTCGCGGTCCCACCCCAGCGCTTGGTCTCGTTCGAAGTGCCCGCGGACGACCAGACAGCCCCGCCGGCGCAGCGACGCGAGCGTCTCGGCGGGCACGGTGCCGGCCTCGACGTCGGCGTAGTCGACGACCGGCCAGACGGTCTCGCCGCGGTCACGCGCGGCCTTGATCTCCTCGACGTCGGCCCTGACCCGCTGCTCGACGACGGCGAAGATGTCCTCCACCGTGCGGCCGGAGGCGGCGATGCGGACCCGCAGCGCGGCCTTGATCTCCCGGATGGCCGCCGGCAGGTCCGCCGGCGGCCGCTCCCAGTGCGGCAGGGCGGGCAGGGCACCCGGGGTGAGCACGGATGAGGACGTCACGGCGGCACTCCTTCTAGTCAGGTCTCCTTACCTGGATAACTGTAGGAGCACGCCTTCTTCTAGGCAAGGCCCCTGCCTAGAATCGGCGCATGGATTCGGCCAAGCCTTCCCAGGAGTTGGCGCGCGCGCTGACCGACGAGCGGGTGCTGCACGCCCTCATGCGCGACAGGCGGCTCACCCGCGCCGAGCTGGCCGCCAGGATCGGCATCTCCAAGCCGACCGCGGGGGAGAGCATGCGCCGGCTGGCCGAGGCCGGCCTGGTGGCCGACACCGGCGAGCGCACCCCCGGTGGTCGCGGCCGGGGCCGGGTCGGGTCGTACTACGCCCTGGCCGCCGACGTCGGCACCGCCCTGGCGGTGAGCATCGCTCCCGAGGGCGTGGTGGCCGAGTGCGTGGACGTCTACGGCGACATCGTCTGGCGGGCCGAGCGGACGATCAGCAGACCGGCCGAGCCCGCCCAGGTGGCTGCGGCGCTGCGGAGCGCGGCCGGGGAGACCCGCGAGCGGACCGGGTCGACGCCCCGCCTGGCCGTGGTGAGCGCCGCCGACCCCGTCGACCGCGCCACCGGCCGGCTGACCCAGCTGCCGGACGCGCCGTTCCTCATCGGCGAGCTCGATCCCGTCGACACCCTGGCGCCCCACGTCCCCGGACCGGTCACCGTGGACAACGACGTGAACTGGGCCGCCCAGGCCGAACGGGACCACACCGGCGCCGCGGCGCCGCGCGACTTCGCGTACCTGTTCCTCGGCGAGGGACTCGGCTGCGCCGTCGTCACCGACGGCGAGGTACGGCGCGGTGGCAGCGGCCTGGCCGGCGAGATCGCGCACCTGGTCACCATCGGTCCACACGGGCGGGCGATGCCGCTCATCGCGGTCTTCGACGAACTCGGCCTGCGCCGGCCCGGGTCCACCGCCATCGACGTTGACCGGCTCCTCGCCGCGGCCACCGCGCCCAGCTCCGAGGCCGCGGCCACCCGCCACGCGCTCGGCCAGGCGGTCAGCGGGGTCCTCGCCGCCCTCGTCGCCCTCACCGATCCCCGGATCGTCGTCGTCGGTGGCCGGTGGGGCAGCCACCCCGTCATCCTCGACACCATCCGCACGACCGTCGCGGTCCGCCCGAGGCGCGTCCCGGTCCGGGCCGCCGAGGTGACCGTCGAGCCGGCCCTGGCCGGCGTGCGCGCCGACGCGCTCCACCGCCTGCGCCTGGCCATCGTCGCCGCCGCGCGCCACGCCGCCTCCGACGCCACGCAGGAACCGGATCCCGCGACCCCCGGACGGTGAGGTGACCGCAGCGGCCGCAGCGGGCCGCCGTCGCCGGCGGCCCGCTACGGTCGTTCGGCTCAGCCCCGCGGGCGGGGGCAGAGGCAGAACGGCTGGCCGACCGGGTCGAGCAGCACCAGCCAGCGTCCCTCGCCGGGCTGGGCGTCGGGCCGGGTGGCGCCGGACGCCTCGAACTCCTTCGCCGCGGCGTCGAGGTCGTCGACGTACAGGTCGAGGTGGTAGCGCTTGCCGGCGGTCTCGTCCGGCCAGGCCGGCGGCTGGTACCCGGGGACCAGGCCGAACCCGAGGGGGACCCCGTCCGGGCTGGTGATCATGGCGTACTCGGGCTGGCTGTGGGTGATCTCCCAGCCCAGCACCCGGTGGTAGAAGGCGGCGTGCCCGGCCGGGTCGGAGCTGTCGAGGTTGACCATGGCGAGGTCAGCGTGGATCGTCATGCCCACAGCCTCGCCGACGTACCTGACATCTCCTGACAGGTACGCGACGCCGGCCCGCCCCACGTCGGTGACGTGCGACGGGCCGGCGCCCGACGTCAGCGACCCGGGATGCGGCGCTTGACCGCCCGGGCGACCCGCTTCGGGTCGCGGATCACGGCGACCTTGCGGATCACCTCGGCGAGCTGGGTCGCCCGGGAGCCCTTGAGGGTGCGCAGCTCGGTACGCAGCGCGCGCAGCCGGCTCTCCCGGACCCGCAGCTGCTGGTCCCGGAACTTGATCGTGCGCTCCAGCCCGAACACCTGCCCGGCCAGCTCCTTCGCCCGCACCTGGGCGGCCTCCGCGTCGGCCAGCAAGGTGCGCAGGTCCGGCCCGGTCTCGTCACGCCGGACGTCCACGGCGGCGGCGATGTCGTCGGCGATCTGGCGGCCGGCGGCGAGCACCTCGTCGGTCGGCTCCTCACCGCTCATGCCCAGCCACGCGCGGACCAGGTCCGGCCCGGCCATCCACGGCGGCCACGGGTGCCGGTGGTGACCGCCGACGAACCGGTCGTGGAACCGGTGCCAGGCGGCGGAGAGCAGCTCTGCGGGGCTGGCCTCGCCCTCGGTACGCCAGGCCAGGACGCCCCGGGCGAAGCCGTCGCCAGCCACGCCGGTGTCGTCCAGGCAGATGATCGTGCCCTGGCCGGTGTCGGCGGCGCGCTTGCGCGCCCAGTCGCCCAGCCGGCCGGCGATCCGCCGGAACTGCGGCACGTCCTCCGCGGCGGCCACCCGCCACAGCAGGCGCTCGACCGACTCGGTGTCCGGCAGCTCGGCCGGGCCGTCGACGGCGACCAGGCCGCTCGGGCGCCCGGCGTCAGCCGTACCCCCGGTGGCGGCGAACCGCCAGCCGGAGTCGGCCAGGTCGCCGGCGAGCACGACGGCCGGCGCGGCC
This sequence comes from Micromonospora sp. BS32, assembly GCF_059089345.1. Lineage (NCBI taxonomy): Bacteria > Bacillati > Actinomycetota > Actinomycetes > Micromonosporales > Micromonosporaceae > Micromonospora > Micromonospora sp. BS32. Next base: position 69,575 of record NZ_JBSSHR010000023.1, on the reverse strand, counting down.
GCGCGGGTGTAGACGGTGCGCGCCGACTGCGCGGGCCCGCTCACCGCGAGCCAGCCGGGCGTGACGGCGCCGAGCTGACCGGCGCGGGCGGCGGCGTCGACGCCCTCGCCCAGACCGGCGAGCAGCGGCGCGCCGGCCGCGGCGACGTCCAGGGCGCGGACGGCCAGCCGGGCCGCCGGACGGCCCGGTCGGGTCGCGGCCGCCGCGTCGGCGTCGAGCAGGGTGTGCGCCTCGCCGTTGACGTCCACGGCCGACCACAGCGCCGTCACGTCGAGACCGAGACCCCCGAGGGCGTCGCGGAGCTGGGTCGGGGAGGTGGGGCGGCTCGGGTCGTCGTGCAGCGGCCACCACTCGTCGTCGCCGTGCCGCTCGTGCGCCGGCCGGCGGTCGAAGAGTTCGGTCAGCGCGAAGTCGTTCTGCGCCGCGACCACGACCACCGCGCCGGCGGCGGCGGTCCGGGCCAGCGCGGTGGCCCGGCGCGCCCAGTCCTGCTGCGGCGAGTCGGTGCTCATCACCCGGTCCACGCCGTCGGCGGCGACCACCAGGTCGAACGCCGTCCCGGCGGGCAGCGAGTCGACGAACCCGTCGAGCGAGCCGGCCACGAACGTGACCTCGCCGTCGGGCCGCGCGTCGCGCAGCGCCTCCGCGTCGGTCACCGAGCGGACCAGCACCGTCGTCCGGGCGCTGCGCGCGGCGACCGCGGCGATGACGTCGGTGCCGTGCGGGCCGACCACCAGGGCGTGCGACGCCCGGGGCAGCAGGTCGGCCAGGAGGGCGACCAGCACCGGGCCGCCGGCCGGGGCGCGCCCGCCCGAGTAGTCGCTCCAGGGCTGCATCTCGCCCCGGACGACCTCGACGTTGATCGAGCCGTTGTCAGTCACGTTCGTTCCAATCGAAGAGCATGCGCATCTCGGCCGGCGACATCATCCAGTCGCGCCCGAGTTCCTCGTCGGTGATGTCCCTGGCCACCTTGACATCGATGTCCTTGCCCAGCATCTCGGGCCAGAGCCGGGCCACCCGGGCGATGCCGCCGAAGACCGGGTTCTCGCCCTCCATGGCCATCGGGTCGCCGTAGACGGCCGGCTCGCAGCCGGCGGCGACGCCGAAGAACACCGCCGTGGAGAGCCGGTTGGCGGCGACCCGCTTGTGCCGGCGGAACGCCTCCAGCTGCTTGTACAGGAAGCGCCGGTCGGTGCCCTCGTAGTTCCAGCCCCGCTTGCCGAAGCTGATCACGTCGAAGCCGGCCTTCTCGTAGAAGCCGCGGACCTCGGGGCGCTCGTACTCGGTGTAGTAGAGGCTGAACGTCACCGGGCCGGTCTCGGTCTCCCGGATCTCGTCGATCAGGCGGGCGTGGTCACCCTGGATCTTGCCGCCCTCCCAGCCGTGGAAGAGGAACCACAGGGTGCCCTCCCGCTCCTCCTCGGGTACCCGGCCCAGGTCGGGTTCGAGGTCCATCAGATAGAGCCAGGGGGCGCCGATGACGTGGTAGTTGCGCCGGCCGAGGGAGTGGCCACGCCGCCGGGGCGCGTCGCTCCACACGTAGCGCCACGCGCCGTCGAAGAACTCGTGCACCGGGTTCCAGCCGCAGCCGACGTTCCAGCCGTGCTGCAGGTAACCGCGGATCCGCGGCGGGAACTCGTCGTCCAGGCCGCAGTGCCGGGCGAGGATGTGCGTCTGGCCGTAGTAATGGTTGTGATGGTGCATGATCATCGTACCTCGAGATGCAGTCGGCCGGAGCGGGGTCGCAGGCTGGTCGACCGATCGCCGGCCTCGGCGTCCAGCGGCAGCCGGGCGATGAGGAAACCGTCGGCCTGCAGGGCGTACGGCGACCCGCCCGCCGCCGGCAGCGCGAACAGCGTCCAGTCGGCCAGCAGCCGGTTCGCCGGCTGGTCGGGCAGCGGCGGCACGTGCAGGTCGACCAGGTCGACCGCGGCGGACCAGCCGTCGGAGTCCGCGCTCAGCTCGCACGGCACGTCGACGTGGTCGTCGGAGTCGTCCAGGTAGCGCCGCCACACCACGTCGCCCAGCGGGCCGTCGTCCCAGCGGCGTCCGGTCACCACGAGCCGGTCGCCCGCGTCGATGCGGACCTGTTCGGCGCGCAGCTGCACCGGGCCCTCGAAGACGTTGACGTACTGGTTGGGCGAGCGGGTGACGGTGATCAGCCGGCCGTGGTGCACGGTGGACACCGCGGCGTCCAGCCCGGTGGCGAGCAGCAGCCGCCGTCCCTGGTCGCTTTCGATGCTCGGCACCCGGGCGGTGCGCTGGGTGAACGGGTCGTCCGGGTTGACCGAGTCGTGCAGGTCGTCCAGCGGGATCCGGGCGGTGAACGCCGTCCGGCTGCCGTCGGGCCGGGTGTCCAGGTCGACCCGCAGGTTGCCCGCCGAGCGGGACAGCTGCAGGTACGCGCCGGTCAGATCGGCGGGCAACCGCCCGGCGAGCGTCAGGGCGTCGTCGGAGACGACCGCCCCGGTCAGCTCCACCGGGCGCACCGACTTGCGCAGGGCAAGCTCACCGGTGCTGGTGCCGCCGGGCTGGATCCACACGTCGTCGCTGACCCACCCGCCGGTGGCGTGCTGCGGGTTGCCGGGCTGCGGGTTGCTCACCGTGCCGCGCCGGCGCAGCAGGCCGGAGCGGAAGTCGACGGCGAGGTGCGCCGCGGTCACCCCGGCGGGCATGGCGGCCAGCGCCGCGCGGGGCACCCGCACCTCGAAGCCGACCAGCGCCTGCTCGGTGTGCGAGTCGCGGGCGGTGAACCGCTGGACCGGCAGGTCGACCCGCTTGCCGCCGTAGGTCAGCGCCACCCGCAGCGTCGAGTTGGTGCTGGTGGGCAGGTGCCGGATCTCGGCGGTGCCGCGCACCACCAGCGCCGCGTCGTCCCAGCTCAGATCGGTGACGGTGGAGTGCACCTTCAACTCCTGCCGCGGCAGCCGGTACAGCTGGCGCGGCACGCCCGACCCGCCGCTGGCGGCGGGGTAGGCGTTCTCGTAGCGCCAGGGCAGCACGGAGTGTCGGCGGGCCCGGGCGCCGCCGGCCAGGCCGCCGTCGGCGCGGAACTCGGCCAGCCGGCGCAGCAGGTCGGCGTCGCCGGCCTCCAACGCGCGGTACTGCAACCGGTCGTACGAGGAGGCGGCCTCCAGCACGGCCGGGTCCAGCCGGTGGGTCAGCCGCTGCCCCAGCGCGACCAGGGGTTCCCGCTCGTGCTCCTCGGCGGTGGCGAAGGCCTGCACGACGGTGGCCAGGTCGATCTCGGCGAAGTGCCGGTGCACGATGGGTCGCAGCTCGGGGGCGCGCTTGTCGAGCAGGTCCAGCACCATCTCGGCGGAGACGATGCGGTCGGCGAGGTTGCCGTACTGGAACTTCTGCTGGGTGATCGACTCGCCGGACTCGCGCTCGCGCCAGAAGTAGACCGGGGCGGCGAGGCAGTCCACGGTGACCGCGTCCAGGTGGCCCTTGAGGGTGACCGGGTAGTCCTCGTACCGGATCGGCGGGAACTCGAGCTTGAACTCGTCCCAGAAGGAGCGCCGGTAGACCTTGTTCCAGACCATCCGGTCCAGCGCCAGGTTCGGGTACTCCAGGATGTGGGTGGCCTGCCGGTCGGCGGTGAAGATGCTGCGGTGCAGGTACGCCACCCGCACGCCGGAGGTGTTGTTGAACCGGCGGGCGTTGCCACCGACGAGGGAGGAGCCGCTCTGGTCGAGGGAGCGGACCATCGCCTCGTAGGCGTGCGGGGCGACCAGGTCGTCGCTGTCGACGAAGGTGATGTACTCGCCCTGGCTGTTGCGTACGCCGGTGTTGCGGGCCGGTCCGAGCCCCTGGTTCTCCTGGGTGACGATCCGGAAGCGCGGGTCGCGGTCGCAGAATTCCTGCGCGATGTCGGCGCTGTGGTCCTTGGACCCGTCGTCGACCAGGACGACCTCGAAGTCGCGGAACGTCTGCCGGGTCAGCGACTCCAGGCAGTCCCGGATGTAGTCGCCGACGTTGTAGAAGGGGACGACGATGCTAAGCCGAGGCGCCATGCCGCCTCCTCCCGGCAGCCGGACGCGTCGCGGTTGCGGCGAGACGTCTCGCCACCGTGCGACACCGGACGGGGCTGGCGGCGGACGCCTGGTACTCCACGACACCACTTTCTTCAGGGTTGGGGCCGACGATCGGCACCCAGGCTAGCCGAACCGGGCGTGCCCGCCGATTACCGGCCCGAGCCTGTTGTACCGCGATGTGCCGCGAATGAACATGCCGCGGCCATGCTGACCGGGTCGGCGACGTGACCGCCGTCACCTCCGGTCAGCAGGCGTTCACCTTCGGTGGCGGATCAGCGGAGCTGGTCCAGGTGGTGGTGGGCCGGCGGTAGGCGATGCCGGGCTGGCCGCGACAGGGGCGATGTTCCTGCGCCGGGGCATACCGGGCGCATACGGTCGCAGGTGATGGGCGGTGAGGCGGCGTGGACCCGACCGGCCCGGCGGAGCCGGCCGGTGCGGACCGGCCTGCTGCTGGGCGGCCTGGCGATGATCCTGTGCCTGGTCGGGGTGGCCGGGCTGGGGGCGTGGAACCTGCAGGTGGTCACCGGCGCCAGCGGCCCGGTGCGGGAGACCGCCGACGGGTTCTTCCGGGAGGTCTCCGCCGGTGAGGTGGACCGGGCGTACGAGCGGCTCTGCGCGTCCGCCCGGGGCCGGTGGAGCGAGGTGGGCTTCGCCGGCTGGGTGCGGACCCCGCCGGTGGTCAGCGGCTACGAGATCGTCGACGTGTCGGTGCGCACCAAGGGCGGCAAGCCGGTCGGCGAGGTGGTCGTACGGGTCACCCGCGACGGGGGCGCCAGTGAGCAGCGGACCCTGCCGGTGGTCCGGGAGAAGGGGGAGTGGCGGGTCTGCGGCGACCCGTTCTAGATCAGGAGCGCGGGCCGAGGTCGCCGGAGCGGAAGTGCCGCCGGCAGAGCACCTGGTAGCGCACGTCGGCGGTGTCGGCGGTGTCGCCGATGACCACCTGGGCGCCCTCGCGCACGACCCGCCCGTCGACGACGCGGGCGTTGAGCAGCCCCTCCCGGCCGCACCAGCAGAGCACCTCGATCTGGATCCGGGCCACGGAGTCGGCCAGCTCGAACAGCCGCTGCGCGGCGGGGAAGAGGCAGGAGCGGAAGTCGGTGGCCAGGCCGAAGGCGTACACGTCGACGTCGTAGCTGTCGACCAGCTCGGCCATCTGCTCGACGTGCTCCACGTTGTAGAAGGACGCCTCGTCGCAGATCAGGTAGTCGACGCGTACCCCCTCGGCCCAGGTGTCGCGGACCAGCGCGCGCAGGTCGAGGTCGTCGGTGACCTCGACGGCGGAGTGGGCCAGGCCGATGCGGCTGGTGACCTGCGGGCCCAGCGACCGGTCGATGCGGGTGGTGACCAGCCCGCGACGGCCCTGCCGGGCGTGGTTGTAGTTCATCTGCAGGGCCATGGTGGACTTGCCGCAGTCCATCGGCCCCCAGAAGAACTTCAGCGCGGCGGCGTGCAGCGGCCGCCCGTCGACGCCGCGGGCGGCGGCGCAGCCGGCCCGGCTGTCGTCCGGGCCCGGGAGGGGGCGGGCCAGGCAGGTCGGGGCGGCAGCGGCGTCGTCGGTCACGTCGGGGCAGCCTAGTCCATCGAGCAGCCCCGATCCGGCCGGTCAGAGCACCCGGGGCGGGGTGTTGCCGGCGGCGACGATGGCGCGCCGGATCGGCACGGCGGCCAGCAGCGCGAAACCGACCACGAAGAAGATCAGCAGTGAGACCAGGCCCACCCGGTAGGAGGCGGTGAGCTGGAACACCAGGCCGAAGGCGAGTGGGCCGAGCCAGCTGGTGCCCTTGTCGCTGATCTCATAGAAGCCGTAGTACTCGCCCTCGCGGCCGGCGGGGATGAGCTGGCTGAACAGCGAGCGGCTCAGCGCCTGGCTGCCGCCGAGCACCAGGCCGATCGCCCCGCCGAGGATCATGAACGGCAGCGGCGCCTCGGCGGGCAGCCGGAACGCGGCGATGATCACGCCGGTCCAGAGCACCAGGGACAGCAGTACGGTCTTCCAGGCGCCGATGCGCCGGGCGAGCGCGCCGAGGGCGAGCGCGCCGCCGAAGGCGAGGAACTGCACCAGCAGGATCGTCACGATCAGGGTGCTCTGTTCCAGTCGCAGCTCCTCGGTGCCGTACTGGCTGGCCAATGTGATGACGGTCTGGATGCCGTCGTTGTAGACCAGGAAGGCGAGCAGGAAGAACAGCGTCAGCGGGTACGCCTTGATCTCCCGCAGGGTGTGGCCGAGCTGCCGGAACCCGTCGGTGAGCACGTTGCCGCCGCCGCGCAGCGCCGCGGCGGTGGGGTGTTCGCGCAGCCAGCGCAGCGGCAGCAGGGTGAACGCCGCCCACCAGATGCCGGCGGAGACGATCGACCAGCGGGCCAGGTCGAGGGTGCGCTGCGGGTTGCCCTCCTCGCTGAGCATGGTCACCGCGACCAGGTTCAGCGCGAGCAGCAACCCACCGCCGAGGTAGCCGATGGCCCAGCCGCGGCTGGAGATGCCGTCACGCTCGTCCGGGCCGCCCAGTTGCGGCAGGAACGAGTTGTAGACGACCACGGCCGCGCCGAAGGCGATGTTGGCGATCAGGAACAGCGCCCCGCCGAGCAGATACCGCTCACCGGTGACGAGGGCGAACGCGATGGTCGCCCCGGCGCCGGTGAACGCGGCAGCGGCGAGCAGCCGCTTCTTGTGCGTCGACCGGTCGGCGATCGCGCCGACCACCGGCAGCACGAAGACGGTGAGGAAGACCGACAGCGAGATCAGGTACGGGTAGTAGGACCCGGCGGCGACCCGGATGCCCAGCGGGTGCACGTAGCCGTCGCAGCTGTCGGCGCCGAGCTCGCAGCCGGCCGCCAGCTCGGTGACGGTGGTGAGGAACGGGCCGAGGAAGACCGTGATGACGGTGGTCTGGAAGGCCGAATTCGCCCAGTCGTAGAGGTACCAGCCGCGCCGTTCCCGGCGGGTGCTGGCCGGCGGCGGGGTATCGGCAACGGCAGGGGTGACCGTCTCGGCCATCGAGGTCCTCGGGGTTCAGGCGGCCCAGTGGCCGCGGCTGCGGTAGACGTCGCGCAGCACGCCGACGTGATCGGTCATGATGCCATCCACCCCAAGATCAAGTAAGTCGTGCATCTGGGCGGGTTCGTCGATCGTCCAGACATGCACCTGCAACCCGAGACGGTGGCAGTAGGCGAGGAACCGGCGGTCCACCACGGGCACCCGGCCGTAGTGCGGCGGCACCTGGGCGGCGACCACCGACTCCGGTAGCCGCAGCGCCCGGCCGTGCAGCGAGGCCAGCCGCAGCCGGGCCACCCCGCGCATGCCGAGGCTGGTGGCCACCCGGCCCTGCGTCAGCGCTCTCAGCCGGGTCAGCCGCGCGTCGCTGAACGAGGCCAGCAGCACCCGGTCGGCGGCGCCCGCCCGGGTCACCGCGGCGACCGCCGGTTCGACGCCGGGGTCGGACTTCACGTCGACGTTGAACCGGACCTGCGGCCACGCGCCCAGCACCTCGTCCAGCCGGGGTACGACGGCGGCGCCGCCGACCCGGACCGAGGCGAGGTCGGCCCAGCGCAGCTCGGCGATGCGCCCGCGCTGCCCGGTGACCCGCTGCAGGGTCTGGTCGTGGAAGACCACGGCCACCCCGTCGGCGGTGGCGTGCACGTCGGTCTCCACGTACCGGTAGCCGAGGCCGACCGCCCGGGTGAACGCCTCGACGGTGTTCTCGTCACCGTCGGCGGCGCCGCCGCGGTGGGCGAAGGCCAGCGGCGCGGGCGCGTCGAGGTAGCCGAAGCGGGGCTGCACGCCCGGCAGTATGCCTGCCCCGGGTGGCGTACGGGTGACCGGCCGGCGACCATCCGGCCCGACCGCTACTACCTTCCCTATCCTTCCCTATCACGCCTATGATGGCGCATGATAAATGACGATGTGTTATCGGTGGAGCAGGTGGCCGACCGGTTGGGGCTGCACCCGCGCACGGTGCGCGGCTACATCCGCGCCGGCCGGCTGCGGGCGGTGCGGATCGGTAAGCAGTACCGGATCGCCCGCACCGACCTCGACGCGCTGACGGGCCGACCGGCACCGGCCCGGGCCGCCGCCGCGTCGGTGGAGGTGTCGAGCATCGTGCAGGTCGACGGCGTCGACCGGGCCGCGGCCGACCGGCTCGCCACGTTCGTCCTGGCCGGCGCGAACACCGGCCCGGACCCGCACCCGCTCCGCGTCCAGACCGTGCACGACGACCAGAGGCAACGCATGAAGATCGTGATCCTGGGCGGCGCGGCCGCCACCGCGGAGCTGCTGCACCTGCTCGACGGGGTCCTGGCCGGCGACAACGGCCTGTTCACCGGGGAGGCCGACCATGCCTGACGTGGTGCAGGACCGGGCCGGGGTGCCGGTGCTGGTGTGCGACCCGGCCGGCCCGCCGGTGGCCACCGAGCAGGACGCCCTCGACCTGATCGGCGCGGCCTTCCTCGGCGCCGAGGTGGTGGCGGTGCCGGCGGGTCGGCTGGACGAGGAGTTCTTCTCTCTGGGCACCCGCTTCGCGGGGGAGGTCATGCAGAAGTTCGTCAACTATCGGCTGCGGTTGGCCGTCGTCGGTGACATCTCCCGACACCTGGCGGCCAGCGCGGCCCTGCGCGCCCTGGTGCACGAGTCCAACCGCGCCGACCACGTGTGGTTCGTCGCCGACCTCGACGCGCTCGACGCCCGGCTGCGCGCCGCAGGCTGAGCGGTCAGGCCAGCCAGCCGGCGGTGGTTGCGGTGACCGCCCGGCCGTCGAGGTCGCTGAGCTTCAGGCCGACGAACTGCCGGGCGGTGGGCGAGGTCTGCACCCGGGGTGCGGGCTCGGCGTCGGTCAGGGTGGCGACCACCGCCGCCGCGGCGTCCGCCGGGGACTGCGCCGCCGCGAACGCCCCGGCGCTGCGCTGAAGGTACGCCCGCAGCGCCGGCCCGTACACGCCGGCCGCGGCGACGGCGGCGTCGGTGTCGATGCCGACGTTGGCGACGAACTCGCTGGCCACCGCGCCCGGCTCGACCACGGTCACGGTGACCCCGACGGTGGCGGCGAGCGGGGCGAGGGACTCCATGTACCCCTCGACGGCGAACTTGGCCGCGCAGTACGCCTCGTTGAACGGCTGCCCGATCACCCCGCCGACGCTGGTGACACTCACCAGTCGCCCCCGCGAGGCGCGCAGGTGCGGCAGGGCGGCCCGGCTGACGTGCAGCACGCCGAAGAAGTTGACCTCCATGACGGCGCGCACGTCGTCGACGGTCTCCTGTTCCAGGGTGCCGACGTGTCCGGCGCCGGCGTTGTTGACCACCGCGTCGAGGCGCCCGTACCGGTCGATCACGTCGGCCAGCGCGGCGGTGACCGAGGCCTGGTCGGTGACGTCGAGCCGGCGTACGTCGATCAGGTCGGCGACCCCGGCGGCGTCGGCGGCGGCGCGCAGCCGGTCGGCGCGGGACACGTCGCGCATGGTGGCCACGGTCCGCCACCCGGCGCGGGCGCAGCCCAGCGCGATCTCCAACCCGATGCCGGTCGACGTCCCGGTGATCAGCACGGTCTGCTCGCTCATCTGTTCCCTGCTTCCGTGGTGGGGTGCTACGGGCAGAGTCTCATCGTTCGAGCGCACTCGAAGGCAAACCCGACGACGGCCCGCTCAGCCGGGCGGGCGGCGGCGGTGGGAGCGGCTGGTGTCGATCGGCCGGCCGGGGTCGACGTGCCGGGGCCGGTCCGGCTCGTCGGGGCGCAGCGGCACCAGGGCCGCGGTGATCGCGTCGGTGATCCGGTCCGTGCCGATGCGGGCGGCGCCGGGCGTGCCCCGGTCGAGGTCGTGCAGGTCGAGGGGGTCGCCGAAGCGGACCCGGATCACGGGGCGGCGCCACAGGGACCGGGCGAGGCCGCGCAACATGCCCTTGGGCGCCCGGTAGGGCAGCACCTCGTGCGAGCCCCACTGGGCGACCGGGACGATCGGTGCCCCGCAGGCCAGGGCGAGCCGGGCGGCGCCGGTCTTGCCGCGTTCGGGCCACATGCCGGGGTCCAGGCCGATGCGCCCCTCGGGGTAGACCAGCACCACGGAGCCGGCGGCGACCGCGTCGGCGGCGGCGTCGAGGGCGCGGTGCACGGCGGCGGTGCCCCGGTCGACGCGCAGGTGCCCGGCGCGGCGCATCAGCCCGCCGAGGACGGGGGCGCGGAACAGTCCGCCGGTGGCCATGAAGCGGGGGGCGACGCCACGGGCCCGGCAGGCGGCGGCGAGCACCACCGGGTCGAACGGGCTGATGTGGTTGGCGGCCAGGATCAGCGGCCCACGCCGCAGGGCCACCGGCACGTCGCCGGTGACCTCCAGCCGGGCCAGGGCGCCGACGGCGAGGCGGGCGACGAGTTGGGCGGTGCGCCACAGCAGCGGCGGCTTCCACACGGTCGGGGTGTTCATCAGTGACGGATGGTCGCACGCATACGGGTGACGGTGGGGCCGGTCCCGGGCCGGGCGGCAGAGGTGATCAGGGTCATTGGTCCCGGGTGGGGTCGGGACCCCCGGCCCTGCCGGATTATCTACGACGAGCAGTAGTATTTACTACGTCTCGTAGTATGAACAGCTGGGGGTTTCAGGTGGACGCGTTGGACGTCGCCCGCTGGCAATTCGGTGTCACCACCGTCTACCACTTCCTTTTCGTGCCGCTGACCATCGGCCTGTCCGTGCTGGTCGCCATCCTCCAGACCCTGTGGCACCGCACCGGCGACGAGCGGTACCTGAAGCTGACCAAGTTCTACGGCAAGCTCTTTCTGATCAACTTCGCGATGGGTGTGGTCACCGGCATCGTGCAGGAGTTCCAGTTCGGCATGAACTGGAGCGACTACTCGCGCTTCGTCGGCGACATCTTCGGCGCCCCCCTGGCCATCGAGGCGCTGGTCGCCTTCTTCCTCGAGTCGACCTTCATCGGCCTGTGGATCTTCGGCTGGGAGCGGCTGCCCAAGCGGCTGCACCTGGCCAGCATCTGGGCCGCCGCGATCGGCACCAACCTCAGCGCCTACTTCATCCTCGCCGCGAACTCGTTCATGCAGAACCCGGTCGGCTACCGGATCAACCCGACCACCGGCCGGGCGGAGCTGACCGACTTCGTCGCCGTGCTGACCAACAAGGTCGCGTTGATCACCTTCCCGCACACCCTGTCCGGCGCGTTCCTGGTCGCCGGGTCGCTGGTCGTCGCCGTCGGCCTGTTCCACGTGATCCGCCATCGCGACAGCGCCGACGCCGGGGCGTACCGGTTCGCCACGAAGTTCGGCTCCTGGGTGGTCCTGGTCTCCTCGGCCCTGGTGATGTTCACCGGCGACATCCAGGGCAAGATCATGACGGACGTGCAGCCGATGAAGATGGCCGCCGCCGAGGGCCTCTACACCACCGAGAGCCCCGCCTCGTTCTCCGTGCTCACCGTCGGCAGCCTCGACGGCAGCCGCGAGGTCTTCGCCCTCAAGATCCCGTACCTGCTGTCGTTCCTCGGCACCGGCGACCCGAACGGCACCGTGCAGGGCATCGACGACCTGCAGGCTCAGTACGCCAGCCAGTACGGCGCCGGCAGCTACACCCCGATCATCCCGGTCACCTACTGGAGCTTCCGCTTCATGATCGCCTTCGGGATGGCCGCCGCCGCGATCGCCCTGCTGGTCCTCTGGAGCCAGCGCAAGGGCCGCACCCCGACCAGCAGGTGGCTGCTGCGGGCCGGGCTGGTGATGCCGGTGCTGCCGCTGCTGGCCAACTCCTTCGGCTGGATCTTCACCGAGATGGGCCGGCAGCCGTGGATCGTCTTCGGCGAGATGCTCACCCGCAACGGGGTCTCCCGCACCGTCTCCCTGGCCGAGGTGCTCACCTCCTTCACCGCGTTCACGCTGATCTACGCCACCCTGGCCGTGGTCGAGTTCAAGCTGCTGGTCCGCTATGCCAGGGCCGGCGTACCGGAACTCACCCCGGAGCCCGAGCCCGCCGACGACAGCGACGACGCCGAGCGTCCGCTCGCCTTCGCCTACTGATCCCGGAGCGCATCGTGGAACTGACCACCATCTGGTTTCTCCTCGTGGCCGTGCTGTTCACCGGCTACTTCATCCTCGAGGGATTCGACTTCGGCGTCGGCATGCTGCTGCCGGTGCTGGGCCGCGACGACCGGGAACGCCGCGTCCTGATCAACACCATCGGCCCGGTGTGGGACGGCAACGAGGTCTGGCTGATCACCGCCGGCGGCGCGATGTTCGCCGCCTTCCCCGAGTGGTACGCCACCCTCTTCTCCGGCTTCTACCTGCCGCTGCTGCTGATCCTGCTGGCCCTGATCGCCCGGGGGGTGGCCTTCGAGTACCGGCACAAGCGCCCGGAGGCGTCCTGGAAGCGCCGCTGGGACGCGGCGATCTTCTTCGGCTCGCTGGTGCCGGCGATCCTGTGGGGTGTCGCCTTCGCCAACATCCTGCGCGGCGTGCCGCTGGACGCCGACCACGAGTACGTCGGCGGCCTGTTCGACCTGCTCAACCCGTACGCCCTGCTGGGCGGCCTGACCACGCTGGCGCTCTTCCTCACCCACGGCGCGGTGTTCATCGCGCTGAAGACCACCGGTGAGATCCGCGAGCGGGCCGGCGCGCTGGCCGTGAAGCTCGGCCTCGGCACCGCCGTGGTGGCGGTGGCCTTCCTGGCCTGGACGTTGAGCATCCGCTCCAGCACGGCGGCCGTCGTGCTCGCCGTGGGCGCGGCCCTCGCCCTGGTCGCCGGTCTCGCCGCCGCCCGGGTACGCCGGGAGGGCTGGGCGTTCACCGGCACCGCCGTAGCGATCGCCCTGGCCGTGGCGACCCTGTTCGCGGCGCTGTTCCCCAACGTCATGCCCTCGACGCTGGACGCCGCCGGCACGCTGACGGCGACCAACGCCGCGTCCACCCCGTACACCCTGAAGATCATGACCTGGGTGGCGGTGGTCTTCACCCCGATCGTGCTGGCCTATCAAGGGTGGACCTACTGGGTGTTCCGCAAGCGAATCGGGGTACAGAACATCCCGCAACACTGAAGGGCGCGCATGTGGGGCGCGAGGGCGCGGGGTCGGTGCGAGGGGGTCGCACCGGCCCCGCGGTGCGTTCACGCCCCGGCCAGCTCCGCGTCGGCGCGCCGCTTGAGCAGGGTCAGGACGCGGGCCGTGGCGGCCGTGTCGGCGGCGGGAATGTCGGCGTACAGCCGGGCGGTGAGGTCGGCGACGGTGTCGGCGATGCGCTGCTGCCGGGCGGCGCCGGCGTCGGTCAGCGCGAGCCCGGAGCCGCCCGCCGGCAGCTCGCGTAGCAGCCCGGCGGCGGTCAGCTCGTCGAGCGTGGCCCGCCCCGTGGCCTCGTCGACCTTGAGCGCGCCGGTCAGCCGCGCGACGAGGTCGGTGCGGGTGGCGACGCCACCCTCGGCGGTGACGGCGTTCAGCGCGACCGACTGGTGGAAGGAGACTCCGCACCGGGTGAGCTCGCGTTCGAGGACGGCCCGGGTGGCGTAGTGGGCCAGGCCGATGACCTGGCCGTTGAGCACGGTCGACATGGGATCCTCCGGGATATTGGGGACGCCAACGTTGGCCCGGCCAACATATCAGAGATCGTGGGTGCGGCCAACGATCGCTGGTAGGGTCCGACCATGGCCTCCACCCCCGGCCCGCGCGCCCTGCCGAGCTGGCTGCTCACCCAGACCGCCGCGCACGCCTCCCGCCTCGTCGCCGACGGCCTCGCCGCGGTCGACGCCCGCGGCTACCACTACCGGCTCCTGGCCGCCCTCGCCGAGGTCGGCCCGGCCAGCCAGGCCGACCTGGGTCGGCGCTGCGGCATCGACCGCAGCGACGTGGTCGCCGCCCTCAACGAGCTGGCCGCCCGCGACCTCGTCCGCCGCGCGCCCGACCCGGCCGACCGGCGCCGCAACGTCGTCACCCTCACCGACCCCGGCCGCCGCGAGCTGCGCCGGATGGGGGAGACCCTCGACCGGGTCCAGGACAGGCTCCTCGCGCCCCTGTCCGCCGCCGACCGCGCGGAGCTCACCCGCCTGCTGACCACCCTGCTGGACCACCACGCCGGACGGTGAAAACCCGGCGCGCCCGCCGGGGGCGACCGCCTAGGGTGTGCCGATGCCCGTCACCGTCCGCGAACTCACCACCGCCGAGCTGCCCGACGCCTGGCAGCTCGGCCGGCTGGCCTTCGGCTCCGACCCCCAGCCACCCCCGCAGACCCAGGCGCCGGCGCCCGGCATGATCCGCTACGGCGCGTTCGACGACACCGGCCGGCTCGTCGGCAAGGCCGTCGACCTGCACCACCACCAGTGGTGGGCCGGCCGTGCGGTCAGCGCCGCCGACGTCGGCGGCGTCGCCGTCGCGCCCGAGGCGCGCGGCCGGGGCGTCGCCCGCACCCTGCTGCGCACGCTGCTGCGCGGCGCCCACGACCGGGGCGCCGCCGTCAGCGCGCTGTTCCCCACCGTTAGCGCCCCCTACCGCGCCTGCGGCTGGGAGATCGGCGGGACGCTGCGCACCGTCACGCTGCCCACCTCGACGCTGCCCCGGCACCGGCCCAGCGACCGGCTTACCGTCCGCTCCGGCGGCCCCGCCGACCTGGCCGCCACCCTCGACCTCTACGAGAGCGTCACCCGCCACCGCAACGGTCCACTCACCCGCCGCGGCGCGCTGTACGACCACTTCCGCGCCCAGCGGGAGGACCTGCCCTACGACGGGCTCACCCTCGTCGAGGACGACGGCCGCCTGGTCGGCTACGCCGGCTGGCAGCGCGGCCGCGGCTACGGCCACGACAGCGTGCTCACCGTCGACGACGTCGTCGCCACCACCGCCGACGCCGCCCGCGAACTCGTCGGCGTCCTCGCCAGTTGGCACAGCGTCGCCCCCACCCTGCGGCTGACCCTGCTGCCCGGCGACGCCGTCAACGCCCAACTGCCGGTGGAGAGCGTCCGCGAACACGAGCAGGACACCTGGATGCACCGCCCCGTCGACGTAACCCGCGCCGTGCGCGACCGGGGCTGGCCGCCGTACGTGCGCCGCAGCGTCACCTTCACCCTCGACGACCCGCTCGCCGACTGGAACACCGGCACCTGGCGGCTGGAGGTCGCCGACGGCGCCGCCGACCTGCGCCGCAGCGACTCCGACGCAGACCTGCACCTGAGCGTGCGTGGTTTCGCCCTGCTCTACGCCGGCGTGGCCACCGCGCCGGCCGTCGCCGAGGCGGGCCTGCTGCGCCACGCCGCCGGCGCCGACCCGCGCGCCCTGGACCTGCTCGCCGCCGGCGGACCGGCACACCTGCACGACTACTTCTGACCCGGACCCGGTGGCGCGGCCCGCTACGGCCCGCGCCACCGGCAGCCACCCGTGGCAGGCCGTGCCATGATGCCGGCCGGACAACGGCTCAGCGGGCCTCGCGCAGCTCCGCCAGGCGCGCCTCGATCTCGGCCAGCTCGGCGCGCAGCTTCTGGGCCTGCTGCTCCGCCTCCGTCCGCTCGGAGGACAGGATCTGCTCCACCGCCTCCTGCACGCCCGGCACGTCCACCAGCGCCACCATCTTCAACGCCTCCGCCGGCCTGACCACGTACGGCTTCGCCAGGGCCTTGGCGCCCTGCTGCGCGGCGACCGTCCACTCGCCGTCGGCGTACGCCAGGGTCACCGTGAGCCCCGCCGGGCCCTTCGGCTTCGCGGCCTTCACCGGCCGCCGCGCCGGCGCCTTCTCCACCTGCTGCTGCTCCACCTTCGGCTCCTCCCGACGCGGCGCCGGCACCCGCGGGGTGTCCAGCACGAACTCCGGCTCCGCCGGCGCGGCCGGCTCCTCCACCGGCGGTTCCGGCTTCGGCTCCGCCACCCGGCGGCCCGCCCCGCGTGGCGCCACGGCCAGGTCGGCGGGGGAGAAGGGCAGCTCGTCGCGGCCGAAGCGGACCACCACGAACTCGTCGGACGCCTCCGGGTCGGTCAGCTCCACCACCTGCCCCACCTGCCCGGCGATCTGACCCGCCGAAGCGGTGAACACCACCTTGGGCTTGCGGCCCGCCGCCAACGCCTCCCGGAAGTTCCGTACCTCGTCAGTGGACAAACCGTCGCCCGCCATCACAGCCCTCTTCCGTACACCTGTTTGATTCCTGCCTTGATACCAGTCGGCTGCGACAACCGGAAGATCAACCCCCCAACGCCCGCAACGCGGCGTCGGCGTGCTCGTTCATGCCCAGCTCGCTGTGGACCACCGCCAGCACCCGCCGATCCGGGCCGATCACGAACGTCATCCGCCGGGTGCTCAACGGCCCCAGCGGCAACCGCCGCCGCACCCCGAACGCCTGCGCCACCGCACCGTCGACGTCCGACAGCAGCGGATAGTCGAACCCGTGCAGCCGGGAGAACTCCGCCTGCTTCTCCACCGGATCCCGGCTGATCCCCACCCGCTGCGCACCCACCGCCGCGAACTCCGCCGCCAGGTCCCGGAAGTGGCAGCTCTCCGCCGTACACCCGCGGGTCATCGCCGCCGGATAGAAGAACAACACCACCGGACCGGCCGCCAGCAGCTCCGACAGCCGCCGCGGCGTACCCGTCTGATCCGGCAGCTCGAAATCCTCGACCAGGTCACCGACACCCACACCCACCGCGCACCTCCACAGAGCCGTCCGACGCGCGGTGAGCGTAAGCGATCACCCCCACACCGCGGCCACCTCATCGGCCACCGACGCCGCCTGGGCGAACCCCGCCCGCGCGGCGTCCGCCCGCCGCGCCGGATCCAGCACGTTGCGGCCGATCGCCGTGCGCGCCGCCCGGTCCGGCGACACCACCGCCACCCGCGCCGACGACCGCAACGCCGCCACCTGCGCCGCCAACCGCGGCATCGGCCCGAACGCCGACGTCACCGGCGCCAGCACCACCACCCGCTGCGCCCCCGCCGCCAGGTCGGCGTTCACCGCCGAACGCACCCCACCGTCGACGTACCGGCGACGCCCGATCGTCACCGGCGGCCACACCCCCGGCACCGCGCAACTCGCCCCGACCGCGTCCACCAGCGACACCCCGCTGTCGGCGTCGAACACCACGAACTCACCCGAGGCCGCGTCCACCGCCGTCACCAGCAACCGCCGCGCCGGCCACTGCCGCACCGGCAACCGCGCCTCGATCACCGCCCGCCGCGACGCCTCCGACGGGGTACGCGCCGCCACCGCCATCGCCCCCACCCGGGCCCGCGCCCGCACCGCGTCCCGGCTGCGGCCACCCGCCCACACCAGCCGCGCCACGGCCGCCCACCCGAACCGCGCCGCCAGCTCACCGTGCGCCGGCGCCAACTGCGCCTCGTACGACTCGGCCACCGGCCGCCCCGAGCACAACTGCGCGCCCACCACCGACCCGGCCGACGTGCCCGCCACCAGGTCCGCGTCGGCGAGGACCACCCCCCGCCGCGCCAGCCCCGCCAGCAGCCCCCACTCCCAGGCCACCCCGGTCACCCCGCCGCCACCCAGCACCAACGCCCGCGTCATGTGTGACCACCCTCTCCGAGACCGTCGCGTGTCGGAAACGGTAGCGTCGGCCCACACGGCACGGGGGAGCGGGACATTGAATCCGGTCACGGTCATCACCGGCGGCAGCCGCGGCATCGGCGCCGCCACCGCCCGGCGGCTCGCCGCCGACGGGCACCACCTCGCCATCGGCTACCGCCGCGACCACGACGCCGCCGCCGCGGTCGTCGCCGAGGTCACCCGTCTCGGCGTACGCGCCGTCGCCGTCCCCGCCGACACCACCGACGCCGACCAGATCCAGCGCCTCTTCGACGCCGCCGCCGACCTCGGGCCGCTCACCGGCCTGGTCAACAACGCCGGCGTCACCAGCCCGATCGGCCCCTTCACCGAGCTGCGCGCCGACGACCTGCGCCGCGTCGTCGACGTCAACCTCATCGGGTACGTCCTCTGCGCCCAGCAGGCCGCCCGCCGGCTCACCACCGGCGGCGCCATCGTCAACATCTCCTCCGCCGCGGCCACCCTCGGCAGCCCCGGCGAGTACGTCCACTACGCCGCGGTCAAGGCCGCCACCGACACCCTCACCATCGGCCTGGCCAAGGAACTCGCCCCCCGCGGCATCCGGGTCAACGCCGTCGCCCCCGGCATCATCCGCACCGACATCCACGCCGACTCCGGGGTGCCCGACCGCGCCGACACCGCCGTCGGGCGGATCCCGCTCGGCCGAGCCGGCGAACCCGACGAGGTCGCCGGCGCCGTCGCCTGGCTGCTCGGCCCCGACGCCGGCTACACCACCGGCGCGGTGCTGCGCGTCGCCGGCGGCCTGTGACGAGCGGCCCGGAGCATCGCCCCGGGCCGCCCGACGATCAGCTGGTGAACAGCTTCGCCGCGGTGATCACCGTCTGCACCACCCCGTACCCCAGCAGCGCCGACACGATCAGCCACGAGATCCACAGTCGGGCCGTCTGCCCGCCGCGCGACACGTCGTCCCTCATCGCGAACCACTCCTCTCCGCGCCCACCTTCCGCGCGCCCGTACCCTCGTCGTCCCGGCCATCGGCCGGTTCGTGGAACCGCTCCGGCACCGGCCGGATCAGCAGATTGGCGATGAATCCCACCGCCAGCACCCCGACCATCGTGAACAGCGCCGGCCGGTACGCCGCCGCCGTCAACGTTCCCGGCTTGCCCTGCGCGTCGAGGAACGCGTTGACGATCAGCGGCCCGGCCACGCCCGCCGCCGACCAGGCCGTCAACAACCGGCCGTGGATCGCGCCCACCTCGAACGTGCCGAACAGGTCCCGCAGGTACGCCGGCACGGTGGCGAACCCACCGCCGTAGAACGACAGGATCACGCACGCCAGCAGCACGAACAGCGCCGTCGCGGTCTGCCCGAACAGGGCCAGCAGCGCGTACAGCACCATCCCGACGCCCAGGTACACCATGTAGATCGGCTTGCGGCCGATCAGGTCCGACGTGGACGACCAGACGAACCGCCCCGCCATGTTGAACAGCGACAGCAGGCCGACGAAACCACCCGCCGCGGCCACCGTGACCGCCGACGTGCCGCCGGCGCGGAAGAAGTCCTGGATCATCGGGCTGGCCTGCTCCAGGATCCCGATCCCGGCGGTCACGTTGCAGAACAGCACCACCCACAGCAGCCAGAACGAGCGGGTCTTCACCGCGTTCGCCGCCGACACGTTCGCCGTGGTCACCATCGGCTTCGCGGCCACCCGCGCCGGGTCGAAGCCCGCCGGCCGCCAGTCCGGCGCCGGCACGCGCACGTTGAACACACCGAACATCATGATCAGGAAGTAGCCGACGCCGAGTGTCACGAACAACCACACCAGCGCCGACCCCGACGCCGTCGACCCGGCGTTCGTCGGGTCGTAGCCCGGGTCGTAGAACGACAGCAGCTGCCTCGACAGGGGAGAGGCCACCATCGCGCCACCCCCGAACCCCATGATCGCCAACCCGGTGGCCAGACCCGGCCGGTCCGGGAACCACTTGATCAACGTGGAGACGGGGGAGATGTACCCGATCCCCAGCCCGATCCCGCCGAGCAGCCCGTACCCCAGGTACAGCAGCCACAGCTGCTTCGTGGCGATGCCCGCGGCGCCCACCAGGAAACCGGCCGCCCAGAAACACGCCGAGACGAACATCGCCTTACGCGGCCCGTTCGCCTCCACCCACGTCCCCGCGACCGCCGCCGAAAGCCCCAGCATCACGATCGCGATGCTGAAGATCACCCCGATCGCCGTCTGGCTCGCGTCGAAGTGCGCGATCAGCGAGTTCTTGTACACGCTGGTCGCGTAGACCTGCCCGATGCAGAGATGGATGGCCAACGCCGCCGGCGGAATCAGCCAACGGCTGTACCCGGGCGGCGCGACGGTGTGCCGACGATCGAGTGCGGAAAGCATGATGCTTCCTCTCCGGAGCATGGCGAGAAACGTTCCCCTTCCTTGCCCGCAGCCCACGCTGCCCCGAAACCAGCCCCGCGCCGGACGGTCGATCCGCTGAGCCGAACGGTCCCCGGCGCCGCTCCGACCATGCGTACGGTCACGCCGGCACAACCCCAGGTAGCTGGTCCGGCGACCTGCCACGTCGTCCGCCACCGGGGAGCGGACCGGCAGAATCACGGCATGCCGCTGCTCGTACCCGCCGCCGTCGCGCCCGGCGCCCTGGCGCGCCGACCCCAGACCGAGATCGACACCGCCGGCCTGCGGCTACGTCCGTGGCAGCTTGACGACGCAGCCGACGTAATCGCCGGCTACGCCGACCCGGCCATCCAACGCTGGCACTGCCGCGCGATGAACGAGCCCGAGGCCCGCGCGTGGATCAGCGCCTGGGCACAGCGGTGGCGGGCCGAAACCGGCGCCGGCTGGGCCATCACCGACCCGTCCGGCGTCCTCGGGCAGATCAGCCTGCGCCACCTCGACCTGCACGAGGGCCTCGCCGAGGTGTCGTACTGGGTGCTGCCCGCCGCCCGCGGCCGCGGCGTCGCCCCCCGGGCGCTGCGCGCGCTGGCCGACTGGTGCCTCACCGAGCTGGGCCTGCACCGGGTGGAGCTGCGGCACTCGACCGCCAACCCGGCGTCCTGCCGGGTTGCCGCGCACGCCGGCTTCACCGCCGAGGGCACCGCGCGCGGTGCCGGGCGGCACGCCGACGGTTGGCACGACATGCACCTGCACGCCCGGCTGAGCACGGACGCGTGAAGCGGACGTGCCCGTCATTGACTTAGGCAGGTAAACGCCTGCATAATCGTCGGGTGAGCCACGATGCAACAGGAACGGACCCGGTCTTCAAGGCCCTGGCCGACCCCACCCGACGGCTCCTGCTCGACCGCCTCCGCGAGCACAACGGCCAGACGCTGCGCGAACTCTGCGAACACCTCGGGATGGCACGCCAGTCGGCGACCCAGCATCTCGACATCCTCGTACGGGCCAACCTCGTCACCGTCGTACGCCGCGGCCGGGAACGACTCCACTACCTCAACCCGGTACCGATCAACGAGATCGAGGAGCGCTGGATCTCCCGGTTCGACAAGCCCCGCCTGCACGCGATCAGCGCCATCAAGAACCAGGCAGAGGAGTACGCCATGACCACCGCAACCACGACCCTCCCGACCTACGTCTACGTCACCTACATCCGGGCCAGCGCCGAGCAGGTGTGGAAAGCCCTCACCGACGCCGACCTGACGGCCCGCTACTGGGCACACGCCAACGTCTCCGACTGGCAACCCGGCTCGACCTGGGAACACCGACGCCTCGACGGATCAGGCGTCGACATCGTCGGACGAGTGCTCGAAACCCAGCCCCCGACGCGCCTGGTCATCACCTTCCAGGGCCCCGACGAGACACCACCGGCCGGACCGTCGGTCGTCACCTTCCTCGTCGAACCGCACCACGACATCGTCCGCCTCACCGTCACCCACGAAAACCTCACCGACCAGGGGATGTACGCCGGAATCTCGCACGGGTGGCCCGCCGTGCTCGCGAACCTCAAGTCGCTGCTGGAAACCGGCGAGGTGCTGCCCAGCGACCCGTGGGAGATGTCCCGGGCGTGCGTCACCGAGTGGAGCAGCAGCCCGTCCCGAGGGTGACCCCATCGCCCAACTCCTCACCAACCCCGGCAGCCGTCGTGGCCGGCACCCGCTCGGTCACGACGGCCAGCCCACCCTCACCGGAGGAACGGTCATGACGGGAACAACCACCACCCCGCTCGCCGACGCCGTCACACTGTGCGAACAATCCGCCGGCTACGCGCTCGACAGCCTGTCGGACCTCACCGACGCCGACCTCGACCGCCCCACACCGTGCCCCGGCTGGGACCTGCGGACGCTCCTGCTGCACCTCGCCGGCACCGCGGACGCCCTCACCGAACTCGTCACCACCGGCAACCTGAACCTCACCACCACGCCGCGACCGCGCGTCGACCCGGTCGCCGCCGCGCGAGACCGGATCCACCGGCTGCGCGACACCCTGACCTCCGCGGCCCAGCGCGACCCGAGCAGTCAGACCGCGGAGCAGACCCGATGGGCGACCACCGCCGCGCACGCCGGCGCGATCGAACTCGCCGCACACGGCTGGGACATCAGCACCCGCCCGCGGCGCGGACCACCAGATCCCGACCGGACTCGCCGTCGCACTCCTCGACCTGTCCCGGTCACTGATCGACGACGACGCCCGCTCCCCGCGGTTCGGCCAACCCGTGCAGGTCCCGCCCACGGCCACCCCGAACGACCGCTTCATCGCCTTCCTCGGCCGCCATCCGGCACCGCGCGCCTGACACCCGCCCCGCTCCTGCCCGGCGACACCAGGATGCGACGGGGCAGCGGGGCCCGATCAGCCACCGAGCCACGCGACGCGCAGAGGGGCCGAGACGCCAGCGACAATCGGCAACCCCGGCGCGATGTGGCACGATCACGCAGGTGACCAGCACACCCGCCGCCGCGGCCCAGCGCCTGAGCGACCTCGCGCGGCTGCGCCGCGTCCGCGACCGGATCGACCGGGAGTACGCGCAGCCGCTGGACGTCGAGGCGCTCGCCCGCGGCGCGAACATGTCGGCCGGGCACCTCAGCCGCCAGTTCCGGCTGGCCTACGGCGAGTCGCCGTACGCGTATCTGATGACCCGGCGCATCGAGCGCGCGATGGCACTGCTGCGTCGTGGCGACCTCAGCGTCACCGAAGTCTGTTTCGCGGTCGGCTGCTCGTCCCTGGGCACCTTCAGCACCCGCTTCACCGAACTGGTCGGCATGCCGCCCAGCGCCTACCGGCGCACGGCGGGCGGCGCGGCGGAAATGCCGCCGTGTGTGGCGAAACAGGTGACCAGACCGATCAGGAATCAAGAAGCACGGGTCACCGAGCCGCAACTAGCGTGACTGCCATGGACATCACCATCCACACCAGTTTCCTCCCGCACACCGACCCGGACGCCTCCCTGGCCTTCTACCGCGACACCCTCGGCTTCGAGGTCCGCAACGACGTCGGACACGGCAAGATGCGCTGGATCACCGTCGGCCCCGCCGGCCAGCCCGACACGTCCATCCTCCTGGCGCCGCCGGCCGTCGACCCCGGCGTCACCGACGACGAGCGCCGCACCATCGCCGAGATGATGGCCAAGGGCACCTACGGCTGGATCCTGCTGGCCACCCGCGACCTCGACGGCACCTTCGACAAGCTGCAGGCAGCCGGCGACGCCGAGGTCGTCCAGGAGCCGACCGAGCAGCCGTACGGCATCCGCGACTGCGCCTTCCGCGACCCCGCCGGCAACCTGATCCGTATCCAGGAACTGCGCTGAGCCGTCCGGTGACCACCGTCACGACCTGCACAGCCGGCGTCGTGAACAAGCCCGCGCACGGCGCCGGCGACGACCGCGAAGGCGGCCCCGCGTGACAGATGGAGACACGATGAGCACGGCCAACAGGACGGACACCCCGCCGCCCGCGCCGCACGCGGCCGACAGCCACGATCTGATCCGCGTGCAGGGCGCCCGCGTCAACAACCTCAAGGACGTCGACGTCGAGATCCCGAAGCGCCGGCTGACGGTGTTCACCGGCGTCTCCGGCTCCGGTAAGAGCTCGCTGGTGTTCGACACGATCGCCGCCGAGTCGCAGCGGCTCATCAACGAGACCTACAGCGCCTTCGTGCAGGGCTTCATGCCGACGCTGTCGCGGCCCGAGGTCGACGTGCTCCAAGGGCTGACGACCGCGATCATCGTCGACCAGGAGCGGATGGGCTCGAACCCACGCTCCACCGTCGGCACCGCCACCGACGCCAACGCGATGCTCCGCATCCTGTTCAGCCGGCTCGGGCAGCCGTACATCGGCCCGCCCAGCGCCTTCGCCTTCAACGTCCCCTCCGTACGGGCGAGCGGGGCGATCACGGTCGACCGCGGTGAGGGCAAGACGAAGACCGAGAAGGCGACCTTCAACCGTCTCGGCGGCATGTGCTCCCGCTGCGAGGGCATGGGGTCGGTCACCGACTTCGACCTGACTGCGCTGTACGACGACGCAAAGTCGCTCAGCGAGGGTGCGCTGACGATCCCCGGCTACAGCATGGACGGCTGGTACGGCCGCATCTTCAGTGGCTCCGGCTTCTTCGACATGGACAAGCCGATCAAGAAGTTCACCAAGAAGGAGCTGCACGACCTTCTCTACCGCGAGCCGACCAAAATCAAGGTCGAGGGCATCAACCTCACCTACGAGGGCCTGATCCCCAAGATCCAGAAGTCGATGCTCGCCAAGGACGTCGACGCGATGCAGCCGCACATCCGCGCCTTCGTGGAGCGGGCCATCACCTTCACCACCTGCCCCGAGTGCGACGGCACCCGCCTCAGCAAGGAGGCCCGCTCGTCGAAGATCAACGGCAGGAACATCGCCGACGTCTGCTCGATGCAGATCAGCGACCTGGCCGACTGGGTCCGGGGCCTCGACGAACCCTCGGTCGCCCCGCTGCTCGCCGGGCTGCAGCACTCGCTCGACTCGTTCGCCGAGATCGGGTTGGGCTACCTCTCACTGGACCGTCCGGCGGGCACCCTGTCCGGGGGAGAGGCACAGCGCACCAAGATGATCCGCCACCTCGGCTCGTCGCTCACCGACGTCACCTACGTCTTCGACGAGCCCACGATCGGCCTGCACCCCCATGACATCGAGCGGATGAACAACCTGCTGCTGCAACTGCGGGACAAGGGCAACACCGTGCTCGTCGTGGAGCACAAGCCCGAGACCATCGCGATCGCCGACCACGTCGTCGACCTCGGCCCCGGCGCCGGCACCGCCGGAGGCACCGTCTGCTTCGAGGGCACAGTGGAGGAGTTGCGGGGGAGCGACACCACGACCGGCCGCCATTTCGACTACCGGGCGAAGCTCAAGGAATCGGTGCGGTCGTCGACCGGCGCGATGGAGATCCGCGGCGCGTCGACGCACAACCTCCAGGACGTGGACGTCGACATCCCGCTCGGGATGCTTTGCGTTCTCACCGGCGTCGCCGGCTCCGGGAAGAGCTCGCTTGTCCAGGGCTCCGTCGAAGGTCGCGACGGCGTGGTGATCATCGACCAGGGCGCGATCCGGGGTTCGCGCCGCAGCAACCCCGCGACGTACACCGGACTGCTAGACCCGATCCGCAAGGCATTCGCGAAGGCCAACGGCGTGAAGCCGGCGCTGTTCAGCTCCAACTCGGAGGGCGCCTGCCCCACCTGCAACGGCGCCGGCGTCATCTACACCGAGCTGGGCGTGATGGCCACCGTCGAGTCCACCTGCGAGGAGTGCGAGGGAAAGCGGTTCCAGGCGTCGGTGCTGGAGTACACGCTCGGCGGCCGGAACATCGCCGACGTGCTCGCGATGTCGGTGACCGAGGCCGAGGAGTTCTTCGACAACGGCGCGGCACGCACGCCGGCCGCCCACAAGATCCTCGACCGGCTCGCCGACGTCGGGCTCGGCTACCTCAGCCTCGGCCAGCCGCTCACCACGCTGTCCGGCGGCGAGCGGCAGCGGCTCAAGCTGGCCGCCCGGATGACCGAGAAGGGCGACGTCTACGTCCTCGACGAGCCGACCACCGGCCTGCACCTCGCCGATGTCGAGCAGCTGCTCGGCCTGCTCGACCGGCTCGTCGACTCCGGCAAGTCGGTCATCGTCATCGAGCACCACCAGGCGGTCATGGCCCACGCCGACTGGATCATCGACCTCGGTCCCGGCGCCGGCCACGACGGCGGCCGGATCGTCTTCGAGGGCACACCCGCGGACCTCGTCGCCGCCCGCGCCACCCTCACCGGCGAGCACCTCGCGGCCTACGTCGGCGCCTGACCGCGGGTCGCTCACCTGCTAGTCCGGATTCGATAATGCACATTATGTAAAGCTGATCGGGTGGGGGCCTCCTCCGGGAGGGGCACGGGTGCGTCCCGTGCCGGCAGCACGAGCAGCGCCAGCACGGCGACCAGCAGCACCGACGCGCTCACCGCAGGCAGGGCCGCGCCCAGACCGAACGCACCGACGAGCGCCGGGCCGACCAGCGCGCCGCAGACCGCCGCCGTGGCGTCGCTGGCGTAGAACGTGGCGGCCACCCGGCCACGCACCGCGTCCGGCGCGGCCGTCTGCAGGCGGTGCAGCGTGGCGACCAGCACCACCGCGCCCGGCACGCCGCTCACCGTCACCGCCGCCAGCCCCAGCCACACCAACGTGGTGGAGGAGAACGCGGTGAGCGAGTTCGCGACGGGGCGCAGCAGGGTCCCATCGGACGGGCGCTGGCCGCTCCCGCTCCCCTCCTCTGCGGGTAGCCCGGAACCTGAGAAAGATGCATAATATGCCTTATGCATGACAAACAGGACGAATCGGTAGGACGGCTGATCGAGGAGTTCCTGACCGCGCGGGCCACCCGCAAGCCCTCCCCCCACACCCTGGAGGCGTACCGACGGGATCTCTGCGGCGTCGCCGCGCTGGTGGGTGCGGGCACCGCCACTCCCCTCCCCCTCGATGAGCTGATGATCTCGGAGCTCTCCCCCCGGGTGATGCGGGCGGCGTTCGCCCGGTACGCCGCTCCCCGCGCGGCGTCGTCGGTGCACCGCGCCTGGTCGGCCTGGAACAGCTTCTTCACGTTCCTGGTCGCCGAGGGCGTGGTGGCGGGTAATCCGATGCCGGCGGTCGGGCGTCCGCGCGCCCCGCTCCCCCAGCCCAAGCCGCTGCGCGGCGAGGACACCCCGGAGGAGTTGCTCGCCTCGGTGGCCCGGGAGGACGAGCGGCAGCGGGACCCGTGGCCGGAGCGGGACCTGGCGGTGCTGGCCCTGGCGCTCTGCGCGGGGCTGCGCCTGTCGGAGCTGCTGGCGTTGCGGGTGTCGTCGTTGTCCGGGCGAACCGGTGAGCGCCGGGTGGGCGTGGCGGGCAAGGGCGGCCGGCCGCGGGTGGTGCCGATTGAGCCGGAGCTGGACCGGGTGCTGGTCGCCTACCTCGCCAGTCGGGGTCGCCGCTTCGGGTCGCGCAGCGTACGGCCGGACTCGGCGCTGCTGGTGGACCGGCGGGGTGAGCCGCTGCGCCGGGGCGGGCTGCAGTACCTGGTGGACTCCTGCTACCGGCGGGCCGGGATCACCGACCGGGTGCCACGGGGGGCGCGGCTGCACGCGCTGCGGCACACCTTCGCGACCCGGTTGGCCGAGGACGGGGCGAGCGCGGCGGAGATCATGCGGCTGCTGGGGCACGCGTCGTTGGCGTCGTCGCAGACGTACATCGAGGTGACGGCGGGTCAGCAGCGGGCGGCGGTGCGGTCCAACCGGACGAACCGGGCGCTGGCCGGGTTGCTGCCGTCCGCTCAGGACTCCTGAGGTACGCCGAGCTCCCTGGTGTCGGGCCCGCGTTGGAGGGCCCGACCGTCAGGTGACCGTGGGCGGGACCTCGGCCGGCGGGGTCGCCGTAAGGCTGGTGGATGCCTCATGCCACGTGATTGCCTCGGACGGTCGGCCGGTACGTCGCGATGATCACACCGGTTGTCGTCGGCACGCAGTCGGCCAACTCCATCGTGGCGTAGCCGTCCTCGCCGTCGGCGAACAGCTTGGTCCCCGCGCCCAGTGTGAGTGGGTGGATCGACAGCAGGTAGACGTCGACCAGGCCGGCCCTGGCCAGCGACCGCACCAACTCGCCGCTGCCGAGCACGACCAGGGTGCCCTCGACGTCGCGCTTGAGCGCGGCCACGGCCTCGGCCGCGCCGCCGTGCAGCAGCGACGAGTTCTGCCAGGGCAGTGGTTCGCTCAGCGTTCGCGAGGCGACGTACTTGGGCTTGCGGTTGAGGACCTCGGTGTACGGGTTGCCGTCGGTCTGCGTGGACCAGAAGCTGTGGAACTGTTCGTAGGTGCGGCGGCCGAAGAGCATCGCGCCGTCCTGACTCATACTTCTGCCCATCGTCTCGGCCATGACATGGTCGGCATACGGACGAGCCCAGCCGCCGTGCGCGAATCCTCCCCGTACGTCTTCGTCCGCCCCACCCGGCGCCTGCATCACCCCGTCGAGCGATACGTTCTGCACCACGACGACCTTGCCCATGACGGTCTCCTCGCGTAGCGGCCAGCCCTTCGCCGGCCTCTCTCCAGCTACACGAACGCCACCGCCCGGGATCGACATCGCGCGGGCGAGGATCCGGTGCCGGCCTCGACCGGTACGGAGGCTGCCGGGCGCGACCGGCGTTCGTGGCGGCGCTGGCCGACGCGGGGGCGGTCGGCGCGGCGGATCGGCGGCGGGCGGACGCGGTGCTCGGGTGGCTGCCCCGGTGGTGGGAGGTGGCGGATGCGATCCGCCGTCGGGATGTGGCAGGCTGAGGTCGGACGCGACTGGCGGCACGGGGATGGGTCAACCATCGGGGAGCTCGTCGCGGGGGTCGACCGCCTGGGCCTCCGCGGACGAGGTGAGTCATGTCTGTTTCCCCTTCCGCGACGACGACCACGGCCCGGCTGCTGCCGGGTAAGCCGGTGGCGGAGAAGATCCTGACCGAGGTGGCCGAGGGTGTGTCGGCGTTGCGGGCGGCCGGGGTGACCCCGGCGTTGGCGACGGTGCTGGTCGGTGACGACGACGCGAGTGCCGGCTACATCCGGATCAAGCAGCGGCAGGCCGCGGAGCTGGGGTTCGAGTCGCCGCACGTGCACCTGCCGGCGTCGGCGACGCAGGCGGACCTGCACCGGGTGCTGGAGGACTTCAACGCCGACGCTCGGGTGCACGGGGTGCTGCTGCAGTATCCGATCCCGGGGCATCTGGACTACGACCGGGCGTTGCAGGTCCTCGACCCGGACAAGGACGTGGACGGGATGCACCCGGTGAACATGGGCCGGTTGGCGCTGGGGCTTCCGGGGCCGCTGCCGTGCACGCCGGCGGGGATCGAGGCGCTGTTGGCGTACCACGGGGTGCCGGTGTCCGGTCGGGAGGTGGTGATCCTGGGTCGGGGTGCCACGTTGGGTCGGCCGCTGGCGATGTTGCTGGCGCAGAAGCGGCCGACGGCGAATGCGGCGGTGACGGTGGTACACACCGGGGTGGCGGACTGGCCGCGCTACACGCGGCGGGCGGAGATCCTGGTGGCGGCGGCCGGGGTGCCGGGCATCGTCCGGCCGGAGCATGTGCGGCCGGGCGCGGTGGTCGTCGGCGGTGGGGTGCGCTACGAGGGGCGGCGGTTGCTGCCCGACGTGGACGAGTCGTGTGCGGAGGTGGCGGGGGCGATCACGCCGCGGGTCGGCGGGGTGGGCCCGACGACGGTGGCGATGCTGTTCCGCAACGCGCTGCGGGCGGCGCAGGGGGCGGCCGGGCGGGGCTGAGCGCCGAGCGGACGGGCCGGCCGGTTCCGCCGCGGGGGGCGGGTCAGCCGAGGTCGACGACGAGGGGCCGGTGGTCGGAGATCGTCGAGCGAGGGGTGTTCACGGCGGTGACCGGCGGCAGCCGGTCCAGCCCCTGCCGGTCGGCCAGGACGTGGTCGAGCTGCACCCGGGGCGCCGCGGCCGGGTAGGTGGGGCGCCGGCCCAGTGGCCGCCAGCCGGACAGCAGCCGGGCGGGGCCGGCGGGCAGGTTGAGGTCGCCGAGCAGGATCCGCGGGGCGGGCAGGGCGCGCAGTGCGCGGACGACGCGGCGTAGCTGGAGGATGTTCCAGCCGGGGACGAAGGACAGGTGGGTGGCGGCGACGGTCAGTGGGCCGTGTGGGGTGTCCAGTACGGCGGCGAGGACGACGCGGGGTTCGTCGCGCAGCAGGACCACCCCGCCGCCGGTGCCGGGCACGTAGATCGGGGATCGCACCGGTGCGGGGCGCAGCCGGGTGACCTGCCAGGAGCGCACCGGGTGGCGGCTGACCAGGCCGATGCCGTAGCAGGGTTCGCCGTGCCCGTCGTCGTCGTGGCGCAGCGGGCGGAACTGCTCGCCGGGGGTGCCGACCACGGCGGCGGCGAAGCGGTGCTCGGGGGCGTCGAGGGCGCGGGCGGCGATGGCGGTGAGGTCGAGGTTGCCGCTGCGTGACTGGTCGCGGTCGACCTCCTGCAGGGCCAGTACGTCGGCGTCGAGGGCGCGCACGGCGGTGGTGAGCCGGTCGGGGTCGACCAGGCCGTCGGTGAGGGAGCGGCCGTGCAGCAGGTTGAAGGTCGCCAGGCGCACTCCTGCACCCTACGTCCCCGTGGCACAGTTGCCCGATGGTCAAGGCGTTGCTCTGTTCGGTGCTGCTGTTCGTCGCGGTCGCCTCGGTGGGGTTGTGGCTGCGCCGGCGTCGGGGGCGTTGAGGCCGGTGGCCGGCGGTGAGGTCGGCCACAGGGTGCGGCGGTGTGTCGGGGTGGGTGGGAAGAATGGCCGCCCGTGGATCCCCTGTCGCTGACCACCCTGCTCGCCGCGGCCGCCATGGCGGGCTGGGTCGATGCGGTGGTCGGTGGGGGTGGGTTGCTGCTGTTGCCGGCGCTGCTGGTGGCGGCGCCGGGGGTGCCGGTGGCTACTGCCCTGGGCACCAACAAGCTGGCGGCGATCGCGGGCACCTCCACGGCGGCGGTGACGTATGCGCGCCGGACGAAGGTCGACTGGGCGGTGGCGGGGCCGTCGGCGGGTCTGGCGGTGCTCTGCGCGGGGGTGGGCGCGGCGTTGGCGGGTGCGGTGCCGGCGGGGGCGTACCGGCCGGTGGTGCTGCTGGTGCTGGTGTCGGTGGCGCTGTTCGTGGTGTTGCGACCCCGGCTGGGGGTGGTGGCGGTGCCGCAGCGGCGTACCCGGCTGCGGGTGACCGCGGCGGTGGCGGTGGCCGGGGTGGCCATCGCCCTGTACGACGGGCTGATCGGGCCGGGTACGGGCACGTTCCTGGTGGTGGCGTTCACCGCCCTGGTGGGGGCGGATTTCGTGCACGGTTCGGCGATGGCGAAGTTGGTCAACGCCGGGACGAACCTGGGCGCGCTGGTGGTGTTCGCGGCGACCGGGCACGTGTGGTGGCTGCTGGGCGCGGCGATGGCGGTGTGCAACATCGCCGGGGCGGTGCTGGGGGCGCGGATGGCGTTGCGCCGGGGTGCGGGTTTCGTGCGGGTGGTGCTGCTGGTGGTGGTGCTGGCGCTGGTGGCGAAGCTGGGTTACGACCAGTGGCTGGCCGGCTGAGCGGGATCGCCCGGCCGGCCAGCCGTGGGCGGGTCAGGCGTGCCGGACCACGTCGTCGTAGCCGAGGCGCGGCAGCCGGGGGAACCAGGCGTCCGGGCCGGGGTGGCCGATGTTGACCAGCAGCAGGGACTTCCAGCCGGTGTCGGCGAGGAATTCCTTGTCTACGCCGGCGGCGTCGAAGCCGCCCATCGGGCCGGCGGCCAGGCCGGCGGCGCGCACGCCGAGCAGGAAGTAGCCGACCTGCAGGCCGGCGTTGAACCGGGCCATCTGCTCGCGGCCGGCCGGGTCGCCGGCGAAGTGGTCGCGCATGCCGGGGCGGATCGGGAACACGGTGTCCAGGTGCTCGTGGAAGTCGGTGTCGGCGGCGAGCACGGCGACCACCGGGGCGGTGGCGGTCTTGGCCCGGTTGCCCTCGGCGACGTGGGTGAGCAGCCGGTCGCGGCCCTCGCCGGGGCGGACGAACAGCACCCGCAGGGGCTGGATGTTCATCGCGGTCGGCGGGTACTTGACCAGGTCGAAGATGGCGCGCAGCTGGGCGTCGTCGACCGGCTGGTCGGTGAAGGTGTTCGCGGTGCGCGCTTCGGTGAACAGCTGGGCCTGGGCTTCGGGGCTCAGGGTGATCAGGTGTTCGGGCAGAACGTCGGTCATCGGTTTCCTCCGACTCGCGGGAAAGGTGCTGCTGCAACGGTAGCAGCTAGCTTTTTAGAAGTGCCTAACGCGATGGTAGGACCACGTATGCTGGGCACATGACAGCCTGCCCCCCGGCCGACGGCGGTCCCCGCGCCTGTGCCGGGGGCGTGGCCCGGGCCTTCGCGTTCCTCGGTAAGCGGTGGAACGGGGTGATCCTCGGCACCCTGTCGCACGGTCCGGCCGGTTTCGCCGAACTCACCCGGGCGCTGCCCGGGATCAGCGAGTCGGTGCTGTCCGACCGGCTGGGCGAGCTGGCCCGGGTCGGCCTGGTCAGCCGCACCGTGCGGGAGGGCCCGCCGCTGGGGGTCAGCTACCGGCTAACCGAACGCGGGGCCGCGCTGCTGCCCGCCCTCGACGCGCTGGCCCGCTGGGCCGACGAGAACCTGCCCGCCGAGCCGGCCGGGGGCTGCTGACCCGATGCCGGTCCGCGCCGAACACGACCGGGACGCCCTGGCCGCCCTGCTGCGCCGCGACCCGGTGCTGCACGCCTACCAGCTGGGCGATCTGGACGACTTCTTCTGGCCGTACACCTCGTGGTTCCGCCGCGGCGACCAGGTCGCGCTGCTCTACCACGGGGTGACGCCGCCGGTGCTGCTCGCCTTCGCCGCCCCGGACGACCTGCCGGAGATGGCCGCCCTGTTGGCGGATCTGGCCCCGATGCTGCCGACCCGGGTGTACGCCCACCTCACCCCCGGCCTGCTGCAGGTGCTGGGCCGCTGGTTTGCCGTCGAGCCAGGTGGCGGCGCGCACCACCGGATGGCTCTGACCGACCCGGCCCGCCTGGCCACCGTCACCCCGGCCGGCGACGTGCTCGACCGTGCCGACCTCCCGACCCTGCGCGCCCTCTACGCCGCCGCCTACCCGGGCAACTGGTTCGACCCGCGGATGCTCGACACCGGCCAGTACGTCGGGATCCGGCACGGCGGCGACCTGGTGGCAGTGGCCGGGGTGCACGTGTACTCGCCCGCGTACCGGGTCGCCGCGCTGGGCAACGTCACCACCCACCCCCGGGTACGCGGCCGGGGCCACGCCGCCGCCGCGGTCGCCGCGCTCTGCGCCCGGCTGCGCCCGCACGTCGACCACGTCACGCTCAACGTCAAGGCCGACAACACCGCCGCCGTGCGCCTCTACGAACGGCTCGGCTTCACCCGGGTGGCCGACTTCGGCGAACACCCGTTGACCGCTTTCGATCGCGCGCGGAAGTCTGCCATGTCCAGCCGCCCCGCCGGGTCAACAACCCGACCCTGACCTGGGCCGGTGTCGGACCGGCCGCGGGCCTGCGGCCCCCTAGCGTCTCCCGGCAGAGGCCGCGTCATTACGCGGCGGAGCCGAAGGAGTACGTATGGCAATCAGCGCAGGACAGCGCCGGAGTCGGTGGGCGGTCATCGCCGCCGCCACGACGGCGCTGGTCATCGTGGCGGCCGCCCCGGCCGTCGCCGCCCCGGGCGTCGACCCGGCCATCGTGGACCGCAGCGCGAATCCGGGTACGGCCATCCCGATCAGCAAGGTCGTGCACACCCCGCCGATCCCGCCCAAGCCCGACATCGTGCTGCTGGTCGACACCACCGGCAGCATGAACAACCCGATCGTCGACGTGCAGGCCAACCTCCAGCAGGTGATCAGCAACGTCCGGGGGGTGCAGCCGGGCGCGCAGTTCGCGGTGGCCTCCTACCGGGACGAGGGCGACGGCGCGGAGCTGTTCCGGGTACGGCAGAACCTCACCGGCGACGCCACCGCCCTGCAGACCGCGGTCAACGGCCTCGCCGCCGGCGGCGGCGGGGACGAGCCGGAGGCGTGGGTGAACGCGCTGTTCCAGGTCTCCGACGGCGCGATCGCCTACCGCTCCGGCAGCAGCCGTCTGGTGGTCCTGATCGGCGACGCGCCCAGCCATGACCCGAGCGCCGGGCACACCCTCGCCCAGGCCACGGCGGCCCTGCAGGCCGACGAGGCCAAGGTGCTGGCAGTCAGCGTCACCGGCCCGGGCAGCGGTCCCGGCCTCGACGTCACCGGTCAGGCCACCGCGGTCACCGACGCGACCGGCGGCCAACTGGTCGACAGCGCCCCGGACACGGTCACCGCGGCCATCCTCAGCGGCCTGCGGGATCTCGACGTCACCGTCACCCCGACCGTGACCTCCTGCGACCCGGGGCTGACCGTCACCTTCGACGCCGCCTCGCGCACCCAGCAGAGCGGCACCGACGTGCCGTTCGCCGAGACCATCACGGTCGCCGGCGACGCGACGCAGGGAGCAACCCTGCACTGCACCGTCGACTTCCTGCTCAACGGCCTGTCCGGCGGGCCGGCGTTCGTGGAGCAGATCGCCGTCACCGTCAACGACGTCACCCCGCCGGTGGTGGTCGTCGACGACAGGACCGTCGAGGCGACCAGCCCCGCCGGAGCGGTGATCAACTACCCGGCCACGGCCACCGACAACGTCGACGGCCCGCTCACCCCGACCTGCGCGCCGCCGTCGGGCGGCACGTTCCCGCTGGGGGCCACCACGGTCACCTGCTCGGCCACCGACGCGGCCGGCAACACCGGCAGCGACACCGCGGTGATGCGGGTGGTCGACACCACCGCGCCGGTCACCCAGTGCGTGCCGACGAACAACCCGAGCGGGGACAACACCCCCGGCTCGTACAACCCGGACGGGTTCTACCAGCTCACCGCGACCGACATCGTCGACACGGCGGTGCAGGTCTTCATCGCCGACGCCGCCGACCCGACGGTGACGTTCGGCCCGTTCCCCGCCGGCACCAAGATCAAGCTGGTGCAGGCGCCGGGCGCCCAGTCCAAGGTCAAGGACGGCACCGGGGACATCGACTACAAGGTCACCCTGCGCGGTGACGCCCTGATCACCGCCGTGGACGACTACGGCAACAAGTCCACGGCGACCTGCCTGGTGGCGCCGCCGCCGAAGTGACCCGACGATGAGTGACGGGGGTGGCCGGCACGCCGGTCACCCCCGTCGCGCGTACCCGGGTGGATCAGCGGCGGCGACTGGGCGAGTCGAAGCGGCCGGCGCGCACCTCGCGCAGGGCCCGACGCCGCACCTCCCCCCGCAGGGTGTCGACGTAGAGCCGGCCGGCGAGGTGATCGGTCTCGTGCTGCAGGGCCCGGGCCAGGAACCCGCTGCCGGAGATGGTCAACGGCTCCCCGTGCCGGTCGAAGCCGCGCACCGTGGCGTGCATCGCGCGGGAGGTCGGGAAGTACAGCCCGGGGATCGACAGGCAGCCCTCGTCGTCGTCCTGCGACTCCTCGGACAACTCGATGCTCGGGTTGACCATGTGCCCACGGTGCCCGTCGGCGTCGTAGACGAAGACCTGCGCGCCCACGCCGATCTGCGGGGCGGCCACTCCGGCGCGCCCGGGCGCGCCGAGCAGCGTGTCCATCAGGTCGTCGACGAGGTCCTGCAACTCGGCGTCGAAGCTGGTCACCGGCTCGCAGGCGGTGCGCAGCACGGGGTCACCGATGATCCGGATCGGGCGTACGGTCATGCGCAGAAGGCTATCCGGGCGTTACGGCGGCGGCGGCCCCACCCCGGCGGTCACCGGTCGGCGATCAGCACGGCGACCCCGTCGAGGATGCGGGCCAGCCCGAACTCGAAGGCCCGCGCGGGGTCCGAGGGCCCCTGGTACTCCTGCCCGGCGGCGGCGCCGACCCGGGCTGCGGTGGGGAACCGTCGCGGGTCCATCGCCTGCTCCAGGTAGGGGGCGTGCGCCCGCCACCACTGCTCGTCGGTCATCCCGGTGCGCTGGGCGGCCTGGGCGGCCTCCACCGCGCCGCGCACCGCGCCGTGGACGTAGCCGTCGACGAGGGTGACGACCGCGTCCATCTCCAGGTCGGTCAGGCCGATCCCCTCGACGGCGCGCAGCTCGTAGTCGTACTTGGCGGTGACGTTGGGGCCCAGCGGCGGGCGGGTGGTGGCCACCTGCAGCAGCCAGGGATGCCGCAGGTAGAGCGCCCAGTTCTCCCGGGCGATCTGCTCCAGGCGGGCCCGCCAGCCGCCCGGGACCTCCCGCGGGCGGGCCGTCTCGCCGTAGACGGTGTCGAGCATGACGTCGAGCAGCTCACCCTTGCCCGGCACGTGCGTGTAGAGCGACATGGTGCCCACGCCGAGCCGCTCGGCGACGCGGCGCATGGACAGCGCGGCCAGCCCCTCGGTGTCGGCCACCTCGATCGCGGCCCGCACGATCCGGTCCACGCTCAGGTCGCCGCCCCGGCGGCTGGCCTTCTCGCTGGTGCGCCAGAGCAGGGCGAGGCTTCGCGCGGGGTCCCCGGTGCCGCTGTACTCGACGGTCATGCCGCCACCCTACGGACCGGTGGCGTATGGCGTACGGCTGTGGTGTGCGGTGGCGAGCAGGGCGCGCACCGGGGCGGCCTTCGCCGCGGCCTCGGCGACCTCGGCGGCCGGGTCGCTGTCCCAGGTGATGCCGCCGCCGGCCCAGACGTGCAGCCGGTCGGCGTCCGCGGCGGCGGTGCGGATGGTCAGCCCGAGGTCGATGCCCTCGGCGCCGACCCAGCCGAGCCCGCCCATGCTGGCGCCCCGGCCGACGGGTTCCAGGGCGGCGATCCGGTCCAGGGCGGCGAGCTTCGGCGCACCGGTGACCGACCCGCCGGGGCAGACCGCGCGCAGCAGGTCGGCCAGGCCCAGGCCGTCGGCGACAGCCGCCGACACGGTCGACTCGGCCTGCCACAGGTCGCACCAGCGGCGTACGGCGAACAGCTCGTCGACCCGGACCGACCCGGTCCGGGCCACCCGGGCCAGGTCGTTGCGCTCCAGGTCGACGATCATGACGTGCTCGGCGCGTTCCTTGGCCGAGTCGAGCAGCTCCCGGCGGCCGGCGGCGGTGGCCGGGCGGGTGCCCTTGATCGGCCGGGTGACCACCCGGCCGCCGGTGACCTCGACCAGGGTCTCCGGAGAGGCGCAGCCGATGGCCCAGCCCTGGCCGTGCAGGGTGCCGCCGTAGCGGGCCCCGGGCAGCGCCGCGAGCCGGGCCAGCGCCGGGCGGGGGTCGCCGTGGTAGCGGGCGGCGGCGTGCCCGACCACGTTGACCTGGTAGACGTCGCCGCGGCCGATGGCGGCACGGACGGCCTGGACCGCGTCGGCGTGCTGCCCGGCGGTCCAGCTCTCCCGCCAGTGGCCCAGCCACCACGTCCCGGTGTCGACGGCGGGCGGCGCCGGGCGGGGCGCCGCGGGGCCGTGGCCGAAAACGACCACGGCGAGGTCGGGCAGCGCCGGTGCCGGGGTGGGGGCGCCGGGCCGGGCGCCGACCATGGTGGCCCCGGCGGCGGCGGAGACGTGCAGGGCGGCCCCGCAGACGCCGTACGGGTCGTGCCGGCCGGGCCGGGCGAGGTCGGCGACGCCGAGCCCGTGCGAGGTGAGGAACTCCTGGGCGAGCGCGGCCGGATCGCCACCGTCGGTGACCCGCCACTCGAACCGTTCCCGTTCGACGAGCACGCTGCGGCAGGACGCCGGCACCGCCGGTACGTCGATCAGCGGTTGTGGGAGCGTTTCCACGCCGTCTGGACCATTCTTCCTCATCCGTTCAGCGGATTTCCGGTGAACAAGACGGATGCCTGCTCGATTCGGCGCGCTTCCGCTTGGTACTGTGCGTCACTGGTCATGTGAACCATGACACAGTGCCCCCACAGTCCGGAGAACCCGATGTGCCTGCACCAACCCACCTGCCCCTCCGCCGAGGCGACCGACCGGGAAGCCGCCCGCGTCATCGCCTGCTTCCGTGAACAGGGCTGGAGCCTGCTCTGTAACGGTGTCATCGTCTTCGAGGACACCGGGGAGCTGCTCCCCGACGGCAGCACCATCGCCCCGCACCGCGGCCCCGCCCGGCACGCCCTCGTCGCCTGAACGATCACGTTCCGTAACAGGAGCTGGTCACCCCGCACCAGGCTAGTCCCCCAACCGGGGCAAGCCCTCCCCAGGTGGACCCACCGGGGCGGCACGACGGCCGCCCCGGCCCCGCGACGGGTCAGTCCTCGAACGCCTCCGGCGCCGGGCACGAGCAGACCAGGTTCCGGTCGCCGTACGCGCCGTCGATGCGCCGCACCGGCGGCCAGTACTTCGCCATCCGGTCCACCGACCCCGGGTACGCCCCCACCGACCGCGGATACGGGTGCGGCCACGAGTCGCCGCTGACCATCGCCGCGGTGTGCGGCGCGTTGGCCAGGGGGTTGTCCCCCGCCGGCCATTCTCCGGCGCCCACCGTGTCGATCTCCGCCCGGATGGCGATCATGGCATCGCAGAAGCGGTCCAGCTCGGCCAGGTCCTCGCTCTCGGTCGGCTCCACCATCAGCGTCCCCGCCACCGGGAACGACATCGTCGGGGCGTGGAAGCCGTAGTCGATCAGCCGCTTCGCCACGTCGTCGACGCTCGCCCCGGTGGCCTTGCTCAGCGGCCGCAGGTCCAGGATGCACTCGTGCGCCACCAGGCCCTTGTTGCCGGCGTACAGCACCGGGAAGTGCCCGCGCAGCCGCACCGCCACGTAGTTCGCCGCCAGCACCGCCACCCCGGTCGCCCGGGACAGCCCCTCGGCGCCCATCATCCGCAGGTACGCCCACGGAATCGGCAGGATCCCCGCCGAGCCGTACTTCGCCGCGGAGATCGCCGGCTGCGCGTCGGCGTGCGTGCCGAGCGGGTCACCCGGCAGGAACGGCGCCAGGTGCGCGCGCACCGCCACCGGACCGACACCCGGGCCGCCGCCGCCGTGCGGGATGCAGAACGTCTTGTGCAGGTTCAGGTGCGACACGTCCGCGCCGAACTTCCCCGGCTTGGCGAAGCCGACCAACGCGTTGAGGTTCGCCCCGTCGACGTACACCTGCCCGCCGGCGTCGTGGACCTTCGCGCAGAGCTGCGCGATGCCCGTCTCGTACACCCCGTGGGTCGACGGGTAGGTCACCATGATCGCCGCGAGGGCGTCGCGGTGCTTTTCGATCTTCGCGTCGAGGTCGACCAGGTCGACGTTGCCGTCGGCGTCGCAGCCGACCACGACCACCCGCATGCCGGCCATCACCGCGGACGCCGCGTTGGTGCCGTGCGCCGACGACGGGATCAGGCACACGTCCCGGTGCCCCTCGCCCCGGTCCCGGTGGTACGCCCGGATGGCCAGCAGCCCCGCCAGCTCGCCCTGCGAACCGGCGTTGGGCTGCACGCTGACCGCGTCGTAGCCGGTCACCTCCGCCAGCCACCTTTCCAGCTGGGCGATCATCTCCCGGTACCCGGCGGTCTGCGCGTCGGGCGCGAACGGGTGGATGTGCGCGAACTCCGGCCAGCTCACCGGCTCCATCTCGGTGGTGGCGTTGAGCTTCATCGTGCACGACCCGAGCGGGATCATGCCCCGGTCCAGCGCGTAGTCGAAGTCCGACAG
Source organism: Micromonospora sp. BS32 (assembly GCF_059089345.1). Classification (NCBI taxonomy): domain Bacteria; kingdom Bacillati; phylum Actinomycetota; class Actinomycetes; order Micromonosporales; family Micromonosporaceae; genus Micromonospora; species Micromonospora sp. BS32. The sequence goes on along the minus strand of NZ_JBSSHR010000023.1, from coordinate 30,457 downwards.
CCGGCGCAGGTAGCGCAGCATCGCCGTCTCCGAGTGGTGCGTGCGGAACACCGGGTGGGTGAGGAAGTCCGACGTGCGACGAAGCTCCCGCGGCAGCGCCGCGTCCACCTCGCCGGCCACCGGGTCCACCCCGAACGCCGCCCACACCGCGTCCAGGTGCGCCCCGGTGGTGGTCTCGTCGCAGGAGACCCCCACCCGGTCGGCGTCGACCAGGCGCAGGTTCACCCGCCGCTCCGCGGCGGCCGCGACCACCTCGGCGGCCCGGCCGGGCACGGTCACCGTCACCGTGTCGAAGAACGCCACGTCGGCGACCTCGACGCCGCCGGCGCGCAGCCCGGCCGCGAGCCGCGCCGCGTGATCGTGGGTACGCCGGGCGATCTCCCGCAGCCCGTCCGGGCCGTGGTAGACGGCGTACATGCCGGCCATCACCGCCAGCAGGACCTGCGCGGTGCAGATGTTGCTGGTCGCCTTCTCCCGGCGGATGTGCTGCTCGCGGGTCTGCAACGCCAGCCGGTAGGCGGGGTTGCCGTCGGCGTCGCGGGACACCCCCACGAGACGGCCGGGCAGCATCCGCTCCAGGCCGGCGCGCACCGCCAGGTAGCCGGCGTGCGGCCCACCGAAGCCCATGGGTACGCCGAAGCGCTGGGTGGTGCCGGCGGCGATGTCCGCGCCGATCTCACCGGGGGCGCGCAGCAGGGTCAACGCCAGCAGGTCCGCGGCGACGGTGACCAGCGCCCCGGCGGCGTGCGCGGCCTGCATCAGCGGCCCGTGGTCACGTACCGCCCCGGACGCGCCCGGGTACTGCAGGTGCAGGCCGAAGAACTCACCCGGCAGCTCGTCGGCGTCCAGGTCGAGCACCCGCACGTCGATGCCGAGCGGCTCGGCCCGGCTGGTGATCACGGCGATGGTCTGCGGCAGGGCGTCGGCGTCGACGACGTACACCGGGCTCTTGCTCTTCGACGCGCGGCGGGCCAGCGTCATCGCCTCGGCCGCGGCGGTGCCCTCGTCGAGCATCGAGGCGTTCGCCGTGGCCAGCCCGGTCAGGTCGGTGACCATGGTCTGAAAGTTCAGCAGCGCCTCCAACCGGCCCTGGCTGATCTCCGGCTGGTACGGCGTGTACGCCGTGTACCAGGCCGGGTCCTCCAGCACGTTGCGGCGGATCACCGCCGGGGTGTGCGTGCCGTGGTAGCCCAACCCGATCATCGACACGGCGACGGTGTTGCGGGCGGCCAACGCGCGCAGCTCGGCGATCGCCTCCTGCTCGCTGGCCGGGGCGGGCAGGTCCAGGGTGCCGTGCCAGCGGATCACCTCGGGGATCGCCGCGTCCATCAGCTCGTCGATCGAGCCGTAGCCGACGGCCTCCAGCATCCGGCGCTCGTCGGCCGGGTCGGGGCCGATGTGACGGTCGGCGAACTGCTCTGCGGTCATGAGCGGCGCTCCTACAGGGGCGAGGTCGACAAGTCGGCCTCCCCCTGAGTCACGCGCAAGCGCTCCACAGTGCCTGCCCACGTGGTCCTTTTGCCTGAGAGGTTCCGGGGAGGAAGCTGCCCCTTCGGCGCCGCCCGGATACTGCTGGGCGGTCTCTCCCGCGTGGGTGGTACCGGCACCGTCAACGCTACCAGCGTCACCGTTTCCGGCAGATGTCGTACCCCGTCACAGGGCGACGGGGGCCGCTCCCGCCGGCACCGCGCCCTCACCCGCCGCCGGCGCGGCACCGGCGCGGACCCGGTCGGCCAGGGCCGGCAGCAGCCGCCCCAGCGGCGCGTCGAGGGTCAACGCGGCGTACAGGTCACCACGGGTCGGCCCCTGGTTGGCGATGACGACCGGGATGTCCAGTTTCGCGGCGCGCAGCACGAACCGGCGGCCCGACATCACCGTCAACGACGACCCGAGCACCAGCAGCAGCCGCGCCCCGCCGACCATGGCGAAGCAGCGCGACACCCGCGCCGCGGGCACCGTCTCGCCGAAGAACACCACGTCCGGCTTCAGCATGCCGACGCCGCAGAACGTGCAGTCGACGATGCGGAACCCGGCCACCTGATCGTCGTCGAGCTCCACGTCACCGTCGGGGTTCACCGCCCCGGCCGCCGCGTCGAAGCCCGGGTTGGCCTCGCGCAGCCGCCGGTCCAGCTCCTCCCGCGAGGTGCGGTTGCCGCAGTCCAGGCAGACCACCTCGTCGAGGCGGCCGTGCAGCTCCACCACCCCCGGGCTGCCCGCCGCGGTGTGCAGCCCGTCGACGTTCTGGGTGATCACCCCGTCGACCAGGCCGGCGGACTGCAACCGGGCCACCGCCCGGTGCCCGTCATTGGGCGCCGCCCGGGCGATCATCCGCCACCCCAGGTGGCTGCGCGCCCAGTAGCGCCGCCGGGCGAGCGGGTCGCGGGTGAACGTCTGGTAGGTCATCGGGCTGTGCCGGCGGGCCGCGCCGCTGGGCCCCCGGTAGTCGGGGATGCCCGACTCGGTGGACAGCCCCGCCCCGCTCAGCACCACGACACCACCGCCGGCCACCAGGCCGGCCAGCGCGTCGATCGTCTCCGTCACCCGTCCATGCTGCCTCAGCGACCCCACCGGCGGCGACCGCTGCGCCGTGACGATCGTCGCGCCGGCCCACCGCGACCGAGCACCCACCGCGGCCCGGCGGGCTAGGTTGGCAGGTATGCGCGTCGTCATCGCCGGAGGACACGGCAAGATCGCCCAACTGCTGGAACGGGAACTCGCCGGCCGCGGCGACACCGCCGTCGGCCTGATCCGCAACCCCGCGCACACCGCCGCGCTGCACGCCCTCGGCGCCCACCCGGTGCTGACCGATCTGGAGCACGCCGGCGTCGACGAGGTCGCCGGGCACCTCACCGGCGCCGACGCGGTCGTCTTCGCCGCCGGGGCCGGCCCGGGCAGCGGCGCCGCCCGCAAGGACACCGTCGACCGGGCCGCCGCCGTGCTGCTCGCCGACGCCGCCCAGGCCGCCGGGGTACGCCGCTACCTGCTGATCTCCTCCATGGGAGTGGACGACGCGCCAGCCCCGGGCACCGACGAGGTGTGGGCGGCGTACCTGCGCGCCAAGAAGGCCGCCGAGGACGACATCCGCGCCCGGGACCTGGACGCGACGGTGCTGCGACCCGGCCGGCTCACCGACGATCCGCCCACCGGCCGGATCACGCTCGCCCAGCGGGCCACCCCCGGCACGGTCACCCGCACCGACGTCGCCCGGGTCGTCGTCGCGCTGCTCTACCACCCGGCCAGCCGAAGCCAGGTCCTGGAACTCGTCGGCGGCGAAACCCCGATCGCCGACGCGGTCGCCGCCGTCGCCGGCTAGCCGCCCAGGACCGCCCGCAGCTGCGCGCTGGCCCCACCCGCCGCGGCGGCGTCCGCCCGCAGCTGGTCCGACTGCGCCGTCAGGTACGCCTGCCAGCGGCTCAACTGCTGCTGCGCCGCCGCGACCGCCGCGAGCGCCGCGGCGTGCCGCTCCTCCAACTGCTGCAGGTTGCGCTGCAGATCGTGCGACGCGCCGGCGGCCTGCCCGGGAGCGCCCAGGTCGCCGGCGCGCCGGTGCGCCTCGGAGAGGATCTCATCGGCCTGCCGGCGCGCGTCGGCGATGATCTCCGCGCCCTCCGCGCTGGCCTCACCGATGGTCCGGTTCGCCTCGTCCTGGGCCCGCATCGCCAGCTCCACGGCCATCGGATCCGGGCCCTGCGGCGCGCTGCTGGGCAGCGTGCCGTGCCGCAGCATCTCCACCTGGCTGAGCAGCCCCTGGTTCTCCCGCTTCTGCCGCTCCAACTCGTTGAGCAGCAACGAGATCCGGTCGTCGGCCGAGCGGATCACGTCGGCCACCTCTTCGGCGGACAACCAGTGACTGCCCCGGAACCGTCGGGCCTCCAACAGGGAAAGCTGCCGTCCCACCTCCCCCTGGTCGGCCAGCGGAGACATGGAGACGCGGTCGGTGTGGTCGATGCTCATCGGGCACCTGTCCAGCTGAAGTCGCGCGGGGCAGCGGCGCCGGCCTCGGCGAGGGGCGGGTAGAGGGAGTGATCGTAGCTCTCCGTCAGGATCTGCTCGGGCTGCACACCCGAGCGACCCAGGACCGTGATGGTCTCCCGGATCATCTCCGGGCTACCGCACACCAGCACCTCGGTGTCCCCCCACGGGCCCAGCCGCACCGCCGTGTCAGCGGCCTTGCCGATCGCGCCCTGCCAACCCCAACCCGTCTCCACCGTCGGCACGTACCGCAGCCAGCCCGCGCCGCCGTTCTGCCAGGCCGCCGCCGGTGGCATCGACGCGAGCTGCGCCAACGCGGTGTCGTCGTACAGGTCGTCCGGGGTACGACCGCCCACCACCAGGGTGGTGCGCCGCCCCGAACCCTGCTGCAACGCCTCGATGACCGCCCGCAGCGGCGCCAGACCGGTACCCCCGGCGATCAGCAGCAGCGGCAGGTGCGGAGACCGGTCGTACGACGACAGCGCCGTACCCGTCGGATGGCCCAGCAGCAGCCGGTCACCGGCGCGCAGCTTGCGCACCAGATGGGTGGAGAACCGGCCGGTGGCCCGCACGTGGAACTCGATCGTCCCGTCCGCCCGCGGCGCGTTCGCCGGCGACAGGTACCGCCACGTCCGCAGCTGCGGCACCTGCACCGGCAACGACTGCCCCGGCAGGTAGTTGCACAGGTAGTTCGGGCGCACCGTGAACACGGCCACGTCCGAGCGTCGCCGCTCCGCGCCCAGCACCTCCGCCTCCCAGTACGGCGGCGAGCTGCGCTCCGCCTCCGCCGCACCGGACAGCATCAGCTTCGCCACCGCCTCGTACGCCGCCGCCCACTCCGCCCTCAACGCCGGCGTCCAGCGCGGCCCGAGGAACCGCTCCAAAGTGGTCAGCAGCGCCTGCCCCACCCAGATGTAGTGCCGCTCCCCCAACATCACCGGATTGCCGCGCTGATCCTCGCCGTGGAACCGGCGGTGGTCGGCGCCCAGCCGCTGGGTGAACGCCGTCAACGCGCTCGCATCGTCCAGATTGGTGATGATGTGCCCGAGCGCCGCGAGGAGCTTGTCCTCCTGGTACTGCATGTTCGTCGGGAACATCGACCGCGCCTCTGGCGCCACCATGAACAGCGTGGCGTAGAAGTACTTGGCCGCCTCCGGGCCGGCGGCGGAGAACTGGCTCCAACTCTGGCGCAGCGCCGCGTTGTCCATCGTCAGTCCTCCTGCGCGCGGGCGATGTCGTGACGCTGCCGCAGAGTCAGCTCCACCGCGCCGCTGGGGTCGTAGGCGCGGTCAGTCTGCCAGAGATTCGGGTTGGGTACGTGGGTGTCGTAGTAGCGGTGGTGCACCGCGTGCAACGCCGCCCAACCCACACTGCCGTTGAGCCACGACCAGTCCCCGTGCACCGCCCGCCCCGCCCGCTCCTCCTGCGCGCAGAACTTCATGAACAGCTCCGACTCGGTGTGCGGATCCGACACCCGCACCCCGGCCACCTTGAACGAGTGCAGCACCGCCTGGTTGATCACCAGCACCGCATGCTCCCGCCACAGCGTGTCCTCCTGGTCGGTGTCCAGGCCCAACGCCGCCGCCACCACCCGCAACTGGTCGTAGCGCTCCCGGTCGCCCATGTTGCGGGTGCCGATCTCGTCGCCCAGGTAGTGACCGTTGAACGGGGCGCAGCTGTAGTCCACCCCACCGACGCGCATCCGCATGTTGCTGATCACCGGCAGCGCGTGCCAACGCAGCATCAGATCCGCGAACCAGGGATAGCTCGGGTGGCTCAACGCCACCTCCCGCACCAGCTCCCGCGGCACGTCCACCACCGTCGGATCCTCGTGCGCCGTCTCGATGACCCACGGCAGCAGGTCGAACCGTCCCGGCACCGGCGGCGGCCGCCAACCCAACCGCTTCGCCGCCTCCGTCATCCCCACCTGCGCCGGGTCACCCAGCACCGCGCCGTCGTCCAGTCGGTGCCCGCAGTAGCGCACCAACTGGTCGTTCCAGATCCGCGCCCGCGGACCCACCCGCGGACGATCCGGCGCGAACACCGTCATCACCGACTGGATCCGCCCGCCGTTGTCCCCGGCCGCCAGGTGCGCCGTCAGCTCCCGCACGATCCCCGCCACCGTCGCCACGTGCCGGCGGTCGCGCACCTTCAACCCCGCCCACCGGATCCGCCCCACGCACCGCGCCGACTGCCGCCACGCCACCTTCGCGCCGTGGACCAGCTCGTCGCGGGTGTGCCGGTACGACCCGGTCAGCGCGATCTCCTCGCGGACCTCCGCCAACCGCGCCGCCAGCCCGGGCAGCTTCCGCTCGTCGTGGTACAGCGCGAGGAACTCCTCGGCCTCGTCGGCGATGTCGTCCACCGGCCCGACGACGGGCACCGCGGCGTGCGGCTCCCGCCGACCCGGGGCGCCCGTGACCGGACAACCGGTGACATCGGAATGCTCGGCGACGGCGCTGCCGGCCCGTACGGAGGGAAGGCCAACATGGTGATCAATGTGCACTTCGCTCGTTTCCCCGTCCTCCGGCAGACTCCGGTGCGGCCCTCGCACCGTCCTCCGCGCATCAGCTCGACACCACCACCGGCCATCACTGAGAGTGACGAACCGGCTTCATGGTGATCGCCTTGCACAGGATTCCTGGGAAGAACACAACTGTCAACAAGCTGACTCCACGTGGGAGTGTTCACAATGGACCATGCCCGCGGGCGTCCCGCACCCGGGCCCGAACACCCGCCCCTCGCAACCATCAAGGCCGATGACTCAGGCGAGTCCCACACACGAAAGCGCCGCGAACCATACGGCCCACGGCGCCCCGGACAACGACAACGTCAACCCGCGCGACGCCGCGCCCGCCGCGCCGCCAACTCGTCACCCACCACGTCCGACTCCGGCTCCGGCGCCGGACCGGCCGCCGTCGCCGGCTCCGCCGGCAGATGCGACAACGAACCCTGGATCTCCTTGAACGCCCCACCGATCGCGATGCCGAACACGCCCTGGCCCCCCTGCAACAGGTCGACCACCTCCTCCGGCGACCGGCACTCGTACACCGTCGTACCGTCCGAGATCAGGGTGATCCCCGCCAGATCCTCCACCCCACGCGACCGCAACGCCTCGATCGCCTTCCGGATGTTCTGCAGGGACACCCCGGCATCCAGCAACCGCTTCACGACCTTCAGCACCACCAGGTCCCGGAACGAGTACAACCGCTGCGTCCCCGAACCCGACGCGTCCCGCACACTCGGCACCACCAGCGACGTGCGCGCCCAGTAGTCCAACTGCCGGTAGCTGATCCCCACCGCATGGCAGGCCGTCACACCCCGATAACCGACCGAACCGTCACCGTCAGTCGCCACCGGCGGCGGCACCGCACCCGGCTCGCCCCGCTCCACACCTGGCTCAGGATCCCGCGGCTCGTGCATCCCGACAACCTCCCCGTCAGTGCGGTGACACGTCGTTTCCGGAACGTGCACCCCTCGACACGGCAACCCTATCGCCGTGCTCAGGAGTTACCGCGGAGAAAGGGGCGCGACACGCCGCGCCACGACACGACGAACCACCACACCCATCGGAAGGTCACTCACCGTGACCGCGCCGGCCACCGAGAAGGATCGGCCACTCAGCCGGCGAAATCCTCCGGACGCACCTGGTCCAGGAACTCGCGGAACTTCTCCACCTCGTCCTCCTGCTCGTCGGGAATCACGATCCCCGCCTCGCTGAGGACCTGCTCCGCACAACGAATCGGCGCACCAACCCGCAACGCCAACGCGATGGAATCACTGGGCCGGGCCGACACCCGCACCCCGTCGCCCAGCAGCAGATCCGCGTAGAAGACGTTCTCCTTCAACTCGGTGATCTCCACCGCCCGCAACGGCGCCTTCAACGCCGCCAGCACGTCCCGCAACAGATCATGCGTCAACGGCCGGGCCGGCTTGACCCCCTGCTGCTCGTAAGCGATGGCCGTGGCCTCGACCGCGCCGATCCAGATCGGCAGATAGCGGTCCCCCTCGACCTCCCTGAGCAGGACGATCGGCTGGTTGCTGGGCAGCTCCACCCGAACTCCGACCACGCTCAGCTCGCGCACCGCCGCCTCCGTGTCGTCGTCACCTACGCACCGCGCCCTTCCCTGCACGGTACACGGACCGCGACACGGTCGTCCCATGCGCACCAGCACCACGCCCCGCGCCAGAAAGGGGTTACCCCGGCAAGCCTACGGCACGCTCCCCGGGGCAGATCTTTCCGCACAACACCACACCGGCCGGCTCACCGACCCAACGTCGACCGCAACCCCACCCGCACCAACGCCGCGTGCAACTGCTGCGACAACGCCACCAACTCCCGCGCCGTCTCCGCCGCCCGCGCCCGCGCCGCCGGATCACTCTGCCGCGCCAACGGCGCCACCAACTGCGCGAACAGACCGATCTCACGATCCGCCGCCGACCGGTACGCCCGCAGATGCCGCGGCTCCAAGCCGTACGCCGCCAACCCCGCCACCGCCCGCGCGATGATCAACGCGTCCGCGTCGTACCAACCCGGCGGATCCGGCACCAGCACACCCAGCCGCTCCAACTCGCCCAACGTCGACTCGTCGATGCCACTGCGCGCCACCAGATCGGCCCGCCCGAGCCGCACCTGCGACGACTCGGGCTCCTCCACCGACCGGCCCGGCACCTCACCACCAGGACCCACCGCCACCAACGTCGGCCGCGGCCGCCCCGGCGCCCCACCGCCGGAGTCCCACTCCGCCAACTGGTCACGGATCACCCGCAACGGCAGATACTGATCCCGCTGCGCGGTCAACACGAACCGCAGCCGGGCCACATCGTCCCAGCTGTACTTCCGGTAACCCGCCGCCGTCCGCTGCGGCTCGACCAGACCCTCGGCCTCGAGGAAGCGCAACTTCGAGATGGTGACGTCCGGGAACTCCACCCGCAACTGACCCAGCACCTCGCCGATACTCATCAGCGGGTGCGACCGGGCCGCCCCGGATGGCATGGAGGCCGCAGGCTCGTTCACCCCCGGCCGGCCCCCTCCTCCGGGCGCGGACCGGCGATGAACACCACCCGGAACTTGCCGATCTGCACCTCGTCGCCATTGCTCAACGTGGCCGCCTCGACCCGCTCCCGGTTCACGTACGTGCCGTTCAGGCTGCCCACGTCCCGCACCGTGAACGTGCCACCGTCCCGGTGGAACTCCGCGTGCCGCCGCGACACCGTCACGTCGTCGAGGAAAATGTCACTGTCCGGATGCCGGCCACTCGTCGTCACATCGTGATCCAGCAGGAACCGGGCACCCGCGTTCGGGCCCCGACGAACCACCAGCAGCGCCATCCCGGGCGGCAGAGAGCCGGACATGCGGCTCGGCACCACATCGGTGTCCGGGCCCTCCAGCACTTCGTCCAACGAACCGAGATTGAGCGTCGAAGTGACGTCGAGCGGGGGGAACTCGTCGCCTGGGCGCGTCATGGGACCACCTCACGGATCTGTTCGGTCAGCGTCGGGGTAATGGCGGGTCTGGCCGCCGGGCAGGTCACACACCCGGCGGCTGGCTCCCCGTGCCAGGGAAGGCAATTACACAACGCTCAACTGTTGTTTTCTCGGTCGACTGGGCGAGCCTAGCCAGCGCCGAAATGCAGGGCAACCGGGACGCGCGCAGAACATCACCCACGCCCGCCCGGGGCAAGTCAGCTCTCGGTGAGCTCGCGGTACGCGTCAGCGGTCAACAGACCGTCCACCGCCGCCGGGTCGTCCGGCGTGATCTCCAGCAACCAACCGGCGCGGTACGGATCCGAGTTGATCACCTCAGGGGTGTCACCCAGCGCGTCGTTGCGCGCCGCCACCGTACCGCTCAGCGGCGCGTAGATCTCCGACACGCTCTTGGTCGACTCGATCTCACCCAACGGCTCACCGGCCGCCACCACCGCACCGACCTCCGGCAGCTGGACGAACACGATGTCACCCAGCGCGTCCTGCGCGAAGTGGGTGATGCCAACCCGGACGGCGCCGGCCTCGGCACCCACCACCCACTCGTGCTCGGCGGTGTAACGCAGATCCTCAGGAATCACCAGACGCGTCCTTCATCCATCGGTGCGCCGGGCGGTACCCGGCGCGGCCGCGCCGGTCAGGAGACCGGACGGGCGTGTTCCAGCTTCATCGGCGCGTGCAGCACCGAAACCTCGGCAACCTCACGCTCCTCGACGATCACGTTACCGCCGTCACCCTGCACCACTGCGGCCACCCCGCCGGGAATGTTCAACGCGGTACGCATCGTCTCCGGATCACCGATCACCGTGATCGTGAACGGACCCGTCAACGTCCGCCCGTCGACCTGCAACGCCCCGTTCCTGCCGTCCAGGAAGTACGTCGACGCGATGATCCGCACCGTCACCCGATCAGCACCGGAAACCTGCATCGCCTCCGCGCCCGCGCCCCGCAACTCCTGCACCGCGTCCAGGATCCGGTCCGCCCGGATCCCCTTCACGCCCGGCTCGAACCGCACCGTCAACCCCGGACCCCGCGCCGGCAGCGTCCCCGCCAGGATGCCCAGTTCGTCCGCCCGACGCGTCGCCTCCTCCAGCGCCGCCTGCCGGCCCTGCTCACCCGAGCGCAGCTGCCGCTGGCTCTCCTCCAGCCCGGCGATGTCCTGCTGCAGCCGCTTCTCCCGCGAATCCAGATCCGAGAAGATCCGAACGAGGTCCTCCTGCCGGGTCGCCGCCAACGTCGGATCCGTCGACGTCGTCTTCAACTGCACCACCAGGGTGAAGCCCAGCAACGCCAGCAGCACCGCGATCATCACCCCGGCCGAGCTGAGGCGCCGGCCCGGCGCAGGCGCGGCCACCGGCTCCGGGGTCGACCCCACCGCCTCCGGTCGCTCCTCCACCGGCGGCTGCGCCAGGTTCACCGTCGCGCCGCCGTCATCGCCGCTCACCGGCCGCCCCGCCGCCACCCGGGCCAGGTTCACCGTCTCCCCGCCGTCGTCGGCCACCGCCGACTCGTCCGGGTCCGGCTCCGCCGGCGGCACCAACGGACTCAACTCGTCCGGGTCCGGCGCGTCCGGCCGAGGATCCGGCTCACCCGCCGGCCCCGACGGCCGGCCCGGCCCTGCCGGCTCCGGCCATCCGGTGCCGGTTTCCCGATGCTCATCGCTCATCGCCACAAACCTACGCCCGGAACAGGTGACGACGGATCGCCGCCACATTGCCGAAGATCCGCACCCCGAGCACGACCACCACACCGGTGGAGAGCTGACCGCCCACCCCCAACTGGTCACCCAGGTACACGATCAGACCCGCCACCAGCACGTTCGAGATGAACGACACCACGAACTGCTTGTCGTCGAAGATCCGGTCCAGCTTCGCCCGCACCCCGCCGAAGACCGCGTCCAGCGCGGCCACCACGGCGATCGGCAGGTACGGCTGCAACGCCGAGGGCACGGTCGGATCGAGATAGATCCCGAGAACCACACCGACGAGCAGCGCCAGCACCGCGATCATCGGACACCTCCGGAGGGGCGGGGAGAGGCTCCCGAACCGGACGGTTCGGGACTGGTCGAGGTATCGGCGGCCGACCCCGACGGCGACGGGCTCGGACTGACCGAAGGCTCCGCGTAGCGTAGCCGCGGCTCCGGAGCGGCCGGCAGCGTGACGTCCTCCGCCTCCCGCACCTTGAACGACAACCCGGTCTTCTCCGCCACCCGACGCATCAGGTACGCCGCCCGGCTCTCCTCGAAGTCGTCGCGCATCGTGTCCGGGCCGATCGCCGTCACCTTGTACGGGCTGGTCACCGGCCGGAAGTCCACCAGGATCGCGGCACCCGCCGAGCGGATCGTCGACGTCGCCGTCAACCGCTGCCCGTTGATCGCGATCGCCTCGGCCCCCGCCGCCCACAGATCGTTGGCCACCTTCTGCAGATCCGAGTAGTACACCCGCGGCGGCCCCACGTCGGAGTCACCGGTCACCGCGTCGTCGTCCTTCGGCGCCGCGTCGGCCAGCTCCACCACCACGCCGTCGCCGCGCACCCGACCCAGACCGGTCCCCGCCTCCAGGTTGCGCAGCCGCGCCGCCCGCGAGCCGCTCAGCGCCGCGTCCCGCTGCCGGCCGACCTCCTCGCGCAGCCGGTCGGCCCGGACGCTCAGCTCGTCGGTCTCGCTCTCACGCTGCTTGATCTGCGCGATCAGCCCGGCCCGCGCCTGGCTGCGGCTCGGCTCGTCGGCCATCGTCTCCTGGTACGCCACCGCGAACAGGAACCCGACCACGGCGAGGACCACCGCCGCCACCGCCCGGGCGGAGCTCCCCCGCCACCCCGCCGGCGCCGGCGCGTCCCGCCGTCGGGCCGCCGCGTCGGCGTAGCCCGGGTCCAGCGGGTTACGGAACAGCTCGGTGAGGAAGTCCGGGGCGTACACCCGCCCGGCGCGCTTCTCCTCGCCCTGACCGGTGGTCATGCCGCCACTCCCCCGGAGCGCCGGCGCACCGCGCGGACCAGCCGGGAGGCCTGCACCACGTACATGACGCCGGCGACCCAGTAGAGCACCAGACCCCACCACGCCAGCCCCCAGCCGATCGCCCCCGCCGCGGTCGCCGCGGCCGGCGTGGCGGCGGCGAGCAGCAGGAGCGGGAACGCCGCGAGCAGCAGGAACGTGGCGGTCTTGCCGACGTAGTGCACCGGCGGCGGGCCGTACCCGTGGCGTCGCAGCACCGCGAGCGACCCGACCAGCAGCAGCTCCCGGGCCAGCAACGCGGCCGTGAACTGCCACGGCACCACCTCGCGGGCGGTGAAGGCGAGCAGCGTGGCCAGGATGTAGAGCCGGTCGGCGAACGGGTCGAGCAGCTCGCCCAGGCGGCTGACCTGACCCAGCCGGCGGGCGATCCAGCCGTCCACCCAGTCGGTGGTGCCGCCGATGGCCAGCACCACGACCGCCGCGACGTCGGCCTCCACCACCAGGAAGAGCCAGAGGAACAGGGGTACGCCGAGCAGCCGGAAGAAGCTGATCACGTTCGGCAGGGTCCACACCCGGTCGCGTGCGGCGTCGGCGGATCCCTGTGGGTGCTCTGCCGGCCGACGCGACACCGATCCTCCCTCCGCAGCACGATCCGGGCGCCTGTCAGGCACCACGGCGGTACGTGCGTGCTACCGGGCCGGCGAACGCCGGCACCTCGGCGATCCCGGGCCGGGACCTCCCCCTGATGCGGCCCGCGGGCTGGCGACCCCGGGCCGGTGAGTTGCGCAGCCACTATATCGGGCTCACGTCCGCGCCCCCGAGCCCCGCGTCGGCGTCGGCGGCTCTTCGCTTCTGTGCGCTGCGCCACTACCCGTAAGGCATCCTAGGACACTAGTTGAGCGCAGGAAGCGGCTAAGGAGTCCTATCCGGGGCGCCTCTCAGGCGGTGCGGGCGGGAGCATCCGTCCGCGGCGCCGACGTTCCCGCCTCCGCGGCCTGCGCGAACGCCAGCAAGGCGAGCAGCAGCTCGTGCTGGGTGCGCGACGGCATCCGGTCCAGCACCGCCTGGACAGCGCGGTGCCGCCGGTCCCTCAGCTCCCCCAGCAGGCTCTCCGCCGCAGCCGTGAGGACCAGGCGGACCTCCCGCCGGTCGCGGGGATCGGCCACCCGCCGGAGCAGGCCGGTCGCTTCCAGCCGGTCACAGAGGCGGCTGGCGGAGGACGGGACCACGTCCAGCAGCTCGGCCAGCCGGTTGACGTTCGTCTCCGGCCGGTCCCTGATCAGCGCGAGCACCCGCAGCTGGGTCGGCGGGACCGTCACATGATGTCGGGGGCTGGCGGAATCGAGCACGCCGATGAGGGCCTCAGCCGCAGCGTCAATCGCCGCGGCAAGATCCGGAGGTCGCTCCACCAGCTGTCCTCTGCGATTGTCCCGCTCTTGTGCCGCTTCCGACCCGGTGACCATCCGCACTAACCGTCCCGACCGCTGACCCCGTGCCAGTCCAGGCACACGACGACGGCGTCGTCGCGCAGATCGGTGTCGGCATGATAGGCGAACAGCTCGCGCATCACCGTACCAACCGCCTCGGCCGCCGGCTGCAGCCGCGTGGACCGCATCGACCGGGCCATCGCCCGTACGCCGTAGGCCTCCTGACCACCCGGCTCCGCGGCGTAGACGCCGTCGCTGACCACGAAGAGCCGGTCCCCCGGCTCCAGGTCGAACTCCTGGACGGTGTACCGGGTCTCGGCGAACATGCCGAGCGGCAGCTGTTGCTCCAGCGGCATCTCGGTGACCGTGCCACCGCGCAGTCGCAGGACGTGCGGAGAGCCGGCGTCGACCGCGCGGACCCGGCCGGTGACGGTGTCCACCGCGAGCAGCAGCGTGGCCACGTGCCGCTCGCCACGGTGCTGGTAGAAGATGGTGTCCGAGGCCAGCTCCGCCTGCTCCACCAGGCCACCGCCGGAGCGGCGGGCGTTGCGCATCGCGTTCACGGTCAGCGCGGTGAGCATTGACGCCGCCAGGCCGGTGCCGGTGCCGTTGAGCACGGTCAGGGTCAGCCGGTCGCCGTCCACCGACCAGTCGAAGTGGTCCCCGCCCACCGTGTACGCCGGTTCCAGCTGCCCGGCGAGCAGGAACGCGTTGTGGGTGACGCTGCGGCCGGGCAGCAGGTCCCACTGCATCTCGGCGGCCATGCTCAGTCGCTCCCGGCGCCGGGCGCGGCGGTACCGGTCGGTCTCCCGGTCCGCGGCGCGCAGCGCGGTGGCCAGCACCCCCGCGATCTCCTCCACCCAGCCCACGGTGGCGTCGTCCGGGTGCCGGGGCAGCTCGACGAGCAACACCCCCATCCGCTCACCCCAGCTCGTCAGGGGCACCCAGATCCGGCAGACGCCGTCCTCCCGGCTGTCCAGCACCGGCTGCTGGCTGCTGAAGCAGCGCTGGACGACGCCGGGGCAGGAGAGGAAGCCCGCGTCGGGCAGCTCCGGGTGGAGCACCGGCCAGAGGCCGCTGATCCGGTAATCGGCGAGGAAGACGTCCACCCGGGACGCGGCGAGGGTCGACCGGACGGCCCGGTCGACGGCCTCGACGAGCTGGTCCGGCGGGGCGTCGTGCAAGGCACGGGCCACCACTGCGGGCGCCTCCGGCATGCTGGTCCTTCCGAGGGGATTCTTGCTGTAGGGCAAGAATCATACGGAGGCCCCTGCCGGGCGGCGCACCGGTGGTCAGTCGGCCGGCCTGGTGGCCAGTCCACCGTAAAAGGCGTCCGGCACCACGGCGGGCTCGCCGTGCGGACGCCATCGGGACACCGGCAGCACGCCGTCTTCCGTCGGCCGCCACCGGCCCAGCAGTGCCGGGAACGACGCCGGCGCGCGCATTCGGAACTGCGGCCCCATCATGGCCAGCGCCCGCGGGTGGCCGGCCAGTTCCTCACCGTCGAAGTCGAAGGCCAGGAAGCTGCCCGGCGCGACCGCGTCGTACAGCTCATCGAGGGTACGGGCCAGGGTCTCGTCGTCGAGGAACGCGGCCAGCCCGAGGAAGACCACCCCGACCGGGCGCCTCCCCCACCCCAGTACGAACCGGTGCAGTTGGGCCGGATCGACGGTGCCCAGATCGGTGGCGTCCGTAGCCGTAGCCGGCGCGATCGTCGCCGGCCAGGATCAGCTGGCCCAGCGCGACGGTGACCGGGTCGACGTCGGTGTAGAGCACCGTGGCGTCGGTGGCCACCTCGTGCACGTTGCCCCGGGTGGGCAGCCCGGCGCCGAGGACCAGGAACCCGTCGACACCGGCGTCGGCGATCGCGCCGACGGCACGGCCGAGGAACGCCCGCAGCTCTCGGAAGATCGCCGCACACGGCCCGTACGCCTCCTCGAAGGCCCGCGCCCCGGCCACGTCCACCGGAAGGTGGTGGGTGCCACCCAGCCAGAAGTCGATCATGCGGGCGGTGCTCGGCGCCGTCGGCTCGGCCATCGACAAACCTCCCTGTCGTGGTTGGCCGACAGCGCAGCGACAGGACCGCGCTGGCGGTATCGGCCCGACGACAGTGCCCGGCCCGCGATACTGGCGGCCAGGAGGTGCGATGAGGTGAACTCGGCGAACGGCGCGGCCGTGGTGGTGGGCGTGGACGGCTCCGAGCCGGCGCTGCGGGCCGTCCGGCTCGCCGCGGCCGAGGCGGCCGTACGCCACCGCCCGTTGCGGGTGGTGCACGGGTTCATCTGGCCGCTGCTGCGGGTGCCCGTCGAGCCGATCGCCGGCGCGCCACCCGGCGGCGGACTGCGCCACCAGGCGGAGCAGCTGGTCGACGAGGCGGTGGCAGCGGCCCAGCGCCACGCCCCCGGGCTGCGGGTGAGCGGCGAGATCATCGACGGCGAGGCGTCCGCGGTGCTGCTCGGTGAATCCCCCACCGCCGCGCTGATCGTCCTCGGCGACCGGGGGCTGGGCGGATTCACCGCCCTGGTGGTCGGCTCGGTCGCCATCCAGGTCGCCACGTACGCCGAATGCCCGGTGCTGGTGGCCCGCGGCGAGGAACACGCCGGTGGTCCCGTGGTGGTCGGCGTGGACGGCTCGGCGGCCTCCGACGCGGCGGTGGAGTTCGCCGCGGAACAGGCCAGCCTGCACGGCGCCGCGCTCACGGCGCTGCACGCCTACACGCACCCCGTCTCCACCGGCCCCGGCGACATGCAGCCGCTGGTGCACGACGAGTCGCAGCTCCGCGCCGACGAGCAGCGGCTCCTCGTGGAATCCCTCGCCGGAACGGCCGAGCGGTACCCGGACGTACGGATCGACCGCGAGGCGGTCCGGGAACGGCCGGTCGCCGCGCTCACCGCCGCGTCCCGGCGGGCCCGGCTGGTGGTGGTCGGCGGTCGCGGGCACGGGGAGCTGGCCGGCCTGCTGCTCGGCTCGGTCAGTCACGCGGTGGTGCACCGCAGCGCCTGCCCGGTCGCCGTGGTCCGCGCCCCCGATTGAGCGGGCGGTTGGCCGGCGCGCAGACGGGTAGACGGCGCGGGAACGCACACGCGGTGACACGACCGAGGAGGCGGCGATGCCAGGACCACGGCCGGGAAGCAACGCGTACGACAAGGAACGGGCCCGACTGCGCGATCTGGTCGAGCAGTCGGGGCGGGCGGCCGACCAGGAGGCCAACCAGGTCGCCAACCGGATCCTCCAGGAGGATCGCGGACAGCGGGGCATAGTCCGGGGCGAACGGACGTACGGCCCCAAGGGTGAGCGCGAACCCGGCGACCCGAAGTGAGGGCGCCGGCCGTGGTCGACGGGGCGATCGCCGGTGCGGTCGGCAGCGTCGCGCTGAACGTGGTCAGCTACCTGGACATGGTGATCCGGGCCCGGCCGGCGAGCAGCACCCCGGAGGAGAGCGCGCGACGGCTGGCCGGGGTGGCCCACGTGGACCTGGGGCCCGAGGACCGGGCGGCCAACCGCCGCTCGGGCCTCGGCCCCCTGCTCGGCTACGCCCTGGGGGTGGCCGCCGGCGCCGGGTTCGGCGTGCTGGCTGCCCAGCGTCGGCTCGCCCTGCCGATGGCCAGTGTGCTGCTGGGCGGCGGGGTGATGGCCATGTCCGACGGGTCGTTCACGGTGCTCGGGGTCTCCGACCCGCGCACGTGGCGGCGAACCGACTGGCTGGCCGACATCGTCCCGCACCTGGCGTACGGCATGACGGCCGCAGCCACCTGGAACCGGCTGCGGCCGTCCTGCGGACGGGGGCGTTAGCCCCGGTCGGTGCTCTCGTCGTCGGCGGTGTTGCCGCCCGGCCCGTACGGGGAGGCCTGTCCCTTCGGGACGGGCCTGCCCTGGTCGCCGGTCGAGTGGCTGCTGTTGGCCGGATGGGCGCTCGGCCGGGGCCCCTTGCTGTCCTGACTCGTGGCGCCCTTGTCGTTGCGACGGAACTCCTCCTGCTGCGGCTGAACCACGACTGTCTCCTCCCGGTCTTCCGGGCCCGGCGTGCGCCGTCCCGATCCCGGGTTACCCGCGCGGGTGCCGCGCATTCGACCACCGCCGACCAGGCTGATCCGCGCTGCGGCGGGTACACCTCGACGATGGGGGACGAACGACGGGTGGCCCGGGTCCTGCTGGACCGGCAGGGCCGCACCTACGCCGAGGAGGCGGGCATCCGACTGACGGACCGGCCGGGTCCGCTGTATCAGTTGCTGGTGCTCACGACGCTGCTGAGCACCAGGATCCGGGCGGGGGTGGCGCTGGCCGCCGCGCGGGAACTCTTCGCCGCCGGCTGGCGCACGCCACAGGCGATGGAGGCTGCGGGCTGGCAGGAGCGGGTCGACGCGCTCGGCCGGGGCCACTACCGCCGATACGACGAGCGGACCGCGACGATGCTCGGCACCGGGGCCCGGCTCTGCCTGGACCGCTGGCACGGCGACCTGCGGCGGCTGCACCGGGAGGCCGGCGGGGAGCCCACCGCGCTGCGCCGGCTGCTGACCGCGTTTCCCGGCATCGGCCCGACCGGGGCGGACATCTTCCTGCGCGAGGCACAAACGGTGTGGCCCGACGTGCGCCCGTACGCCGACAAGCGGGCCCTGGCCGGGGCGAAGCGACTCGGCCTACCGGCGAACCCGCGCGGTCTGGCCGGGCTGGTCGGCGAGGCGGACTTCGGGCGGTTGGCCTCGGCGCTGGTCCGGGTGGCCCTCGGCGAGGAGTCCGCCGGTGAGGTCAACCGGACCGCCTCCGCGGCGGCCCGCTGACGCTCACTTGGCCGGCTTGTCCCTCGGCCTGGTCAGGTACCACACGCCCAGCGCGGCGAGCACCGCCAGCAACAGCACCCCGCCGGAGATCCCGCCGCCCTCCTCGGTGGAGCTGTGCCCGGTCACCCCGAAGTAGATCACCGCGAGTCCGGCGAGCACCGCCAGGAACGTCCGCATCCCCCGATCCTTCACGTCCCGCACGCTACGGTGCCGGGTCGCCGCGGAACGGACGATCCGCACCGGAATCCCCCGACCGGGGTACGGCTCACCCGCCGACGGCCGGGCCGCGCAGCCGGACCCGGCGTACCGCCCGGTCGGCCACCGTCACCACCTCGACGGTCAGCCCGGGCAACCGCACGCTGTCCCCCGGCCCGGTGGGCAGCCGGCCCAGCCCCGCCAGCACCAGCCCGGCCACCGTGGTGAAGTCCCGGGTCAGCGGGAAGGTGACCCGTACGCCCACGTCGGGCAGGTCGTGCAGCGGAAAGTCCCCGGGCAGCAGCAGCGCCCCGTCGGCCTCCCGGACCACCCCGGTCACGTCCCGGTCGGTCTCGTCGTACAGCTCGCCGACCACCTCCTCGAGCAGGTCCTCCATGGTGATCAGGCCGTCGATGCCGCCGTACTCGTCGACGACCAGGGCGAGCTGCTCGTGGCACTGGCGCAGCTGCCGGATGGCGTCGGCCACCGGAAGGGTTCCGGGCAGCAGCAACGCCTCCCGGGCCCGCTCGCCGACGGTGGTCCCCTCGCCGTCCACCAGGTCCCGGATGTGCACCACGCCTCGCACGTCGTCCAGCCCGCCGGGGCCGGTCACCGGCGCGCGGGAGCGGCTGGCCGCGGCCAGCCGGCGCATCGCCTCCGGGGCGGTGATGGTGGCCGGCAGCATCATCACGTCGCGCCGGGCGACCAGGATCTCCCGCAACGTCCGGCCGGCGATGTCGAAGGCGCCGGAGAGGATCTCCCGCTGCTGCGCCGACAGTCCGCGCTGGCTGACCAGCAGCTCGCGCAGCTCCTCCTCGGTCACCTCCTCGCCCTTGGCCCGCGGGTCCCCGCCCGCCACCCGCACCAGCAGGTCGGTGCTGCGGCTCAACAGCCACACCGCCGGGCGGGACAGCCGGGCGGCCACGTCCAGCGGGGCGGCGCTGAGCAGCGCCCAGCGCTCCGCCCACTGCATGGCCAGCCGTTTCGGGGCGAGTTCCCCGACGACCAGGGTGACGAAGGTCAGCACCACGGTGACCAGGACGACGGCGACCGGTCGGGCCGCCCCGCCGAGGAACCCCAGCGGCGCGATCAGCGGCTCGGCCAGCGACACGGCGGCCGCGGCCGAGGCGAGGAAGCCGGCCAGGGTGATGCCGAGCTGGATGGTCGCCAGGTACCGGTTGGGTTCCCGGGCCAGCCGGGCCACCCGGGCCCCGGCCCGGCCGCGCCGCCCCAGCCGGCGCAGCTGCCCCTCGCGCAGCGTGACCATGGCCATCTCGCTGCCGGAGAGCACGGCGTTGACCAGCACCAGGACGCCCACCAGGACGAGCTGAGCGCCCACCTGACCCCCTCTCCCCTGCCGACCACTCAACCGCAGCACCGGCCGCCGCGGGCGCGCTCAGTCGTTTTCCAGGTCGTCCAGGGAGATGGCGTGGGTCATCAGCCAGCGGGCCAGCGCCGCCATGCCGAACAGCCACAGCGGCGCGGACTCGGTGGTGCCGTTCGTGGCGAAGATGGCGAAGCGCAGATCCGGCGCCCGGTACGCCTCGATCCGCCAGCGGTGGTTCTTGTCCCGCCAGACCGCCGAAGGGTCCATGGCGTCACGGTAGGCGACGGGGTGCCGCCGCCGTGCTCATCCGGGCACGACGCTCCCGCCGAGCAGGTACCGGGCGCCGACGACGGCCGCCCCGATCACGAGGCCGAAAGCGATCCCCCAGGCGACCCCGAGCCAGCCGGTGTGCCGGTTCGCCCGGTCGGCCGGCGGCCGCCACTTCTCCTGGTACAGCCACGCCAGCATGCCCACCCCGTACGGCAGCAGGCCGAGCCAGAACCAGTACCAGCGGGTGCCCCGGCGCGGCGGCGGGCCGGCGACGAGCATCGTCAGCCAGAGCAGTCCGGTCAGCACGCCGAGCAGGCCGGCGGCGTCGGCCACCCGGTGCGCGAGCACCCGCTCGGCACGCCACGGAAGCGCGGTGGCGGCGAGCCGCTCGGCGTACCGGTCCGCCGGCACGGCGTCGGCGTCGACGATCGCGTCGACGTAGCGGGTCTGGCCCGTCGGCACCGTCCAGACGAACATCCGGCCGTGCTCCGCCGACGCGGGCTCGGGATGCCGGCCCCGGAACTCCCAGGTCCCGTCGCCCCACCCGTCGGCGCGCTGCCAGGTCACCACCCGGTCGGCGGCGAGATCCCGGTCGAGCTGCCCCAGGTCCACCTGACGCGGGGTGGACCACCAGGCCAGCGCCGCCCAGAGCACCCAGCCGCCGAGGATCACCCAGCGCAGCACCCGGCCCAGCCGGTCCTCACCGACGGGCGCGGTCCGGACCTCCGGAAGATCGTTCATCGGCTCACCATGCCACCCGCCGGCAAGGGGGTGGGGGCGGCGTCACGCCGGCCGGCCGACCACCTCGCGGGCGTCGTCGGGCAGCCGGCGGGTGGCGCCCCGCCGGTCCAGCAGCTCCAGCAGGGGCACCGCCACCCGGCGGGTGGTGTCCAGGGCCTGCCGGGCGGCGCTGAGCGTGAACGGCTGGGGCAGCCGGGCCAGCACCCGGACCGCGTCGTCGACGGCGCCGGGCAGCAGCACGACGTTCTCCGCCAGCCGCAGCAGCGCGCCGGCGCGGACGGCCGCGCCGATCTCCCGGGGACCCAGGCCGAGGGTGACCAGCCGGTCGGCCTCGGGGGCGCGGAACGGGTGGTCGGCGTACTCGGCGCGGACCCGCTGCACGGCCCGGGCCACCGGCTCCGGCAGGGCGTCGGCGGCGGTGGCGGTGACCCGGCCGGCCCGTAGCGTCAGCGGCGGGCGGACCAGCGCCTCGACGAGGGCCCGGTCGGGCAGGTCGAGACGCTGCCGGAGGACCTCCACCGGCACGCCGGGCTCCAGCGGGTGCGCGCGGGCGCACCGGGTGGTCTCCTCGACCAGCCGGGCGCCGAGCCGCCGCCAGTGCTCGGGGTCGGCGAGCCAGTCCCCGGCCACCGGGGCGACGGTGGCGGCGACACCCATCCGGGTCAGCGTGCCGGCCCGCGCCAGCGCCCGGCGGCGCAGCTCCCCCGCCAGGTCCGGCCGCCCGTCCAGGTCGGCCAGGACGGCCGCCCGGGCGGCGGCGGCCCCGCGCCGGCGCAGGAGCGGCGGGTCCACGTCGAGCACGGTCACCCCGCCGGCGACGTGGTGCCGACCCGGGTCGCGCAGCAGCGCCCGGTCGCCGATGAGCAGCGGCAACGGTCGGTCCAGCCGCAGCCGTACGGTGTCCACGCCCAGCGGCCGGACCCGGGCGGGCACCGCGGCCGAGCCCACGTGCAGGGTGAGAGTGGCCGGCAGGTCGGCCGCCGGGTCGCCGGCCAGTCGCACGTCCAGCAGGTCGGTGTGGTGGAACCGGCCGGGGGTGAGCAGCGCGTCGCCGCGCCCCAGCCGGTCCCGGGCGATTCCGCGCAGGTTCACCGCGACCCGGGCCACCGCGTCCACCCGGTCGTGGGCGGCGTTGAGCGAGTGCAGGCCCCGCACCCGGACCGGCTCGCCGGTGCCGGCCAGCTCCAGCTCGTCGCCGACGCGCAGCCGGCCGGCGCCGAGGGTGCCGGTGACGACGGTGCCGCTGCCCCGGATGGTGAACGAGCGGTCCACCCAGAGCCGTACCGGCACGGCGAGGTCCGGCGCGGGCAGCCGGGCGACCAGCCGGTCCAGGGCGGCACGCACCTCGGGCAGGCCGGCGCCGGTGACCGCGCTGACCGCCACCGCCTCCACCGCGCCCAACGACGTCGCGGCGATCCGCTGCCGGGCGTCGGCGAGGGCCGGGCCCGGGTCGGCCAGGTCCGCGCGGGTCACCACCAGCAGGCCGTACGACACCCCGAGCGCGTGCAGGGCGGCCAGGTGTTCGGTGGACTGCGGCATCCAGCCCTCGTCGGCGGCGACCACGATCAGCGCGGCGGGGACCGGGCCGACACCGGCGAGCATGTTCGGCACGAACCGTTCGTGCCCCGGCACGTCGACGAAGGCCACCGTGCCGCCGGCGGGCAGCGCCGTCCAGGCGAAGCCGAGGTCGATGGTCATGCCCCGGCGGCGTTCCTCGGCCCACCGGTCGGGTTCCATCCCGGTCAGCGCCCGGACCAGCGTGGACTTGCCGTGGTCGACGTGCCCGGCGGTGGCGACGACGTACATCTCAGCCGACCGCCCGCAGCACGGCGTCGCGCAGCACCGGATCGGCGGCGGCCGGTACGCAGCGCAGGTCCAGCAGCAGCCGGCCCCGCACCACCCGGCCGAGCACCGGCGGTTCGCCGAGGCGCAGCGGCTCGGCGTACGCGCCGGGCAGGCTCAGCGCCCACGAATCCAGCTCCACCCCCGGGGCACCGCCGCCACCGACCACGGCGGCGCTGGGCACCACCTCGGCCTTGCAGCCGTCGGCACCGAGGGCGTCGCGCAGACTCTCGGCCCGGGCCCGCAACCGGGCGGGGTCGGCGTGCAGCGCCGCCCGGGTCGGGGTGTCCGGTGTGTGCAGGGTGGCGGCAAGCGCGGCGAGGGTGAGCTTGTCGACCCGCAGCGCCCGGGCCAGGGGATGCCGGCGCAGCCGCTCGACCAGGGCCGCGTCGCCGAGCAGCAGCCCCGCCTGCGGCCCGCCGAGCAACTTGTCGCCGCTGGCGGTGACCAGGGTGGCGCCGGCGCGCAGGGTGCTCGCCGCGTCCGGCTCGTCGGGCAGCAGCGGGTCGGGCGCCAGCAGCCCGGAGCCGATGTCGGCGACCACCGGCACGCCGAGGGTGGCCAGCTCGCGAACGCCGACGGCGGAGGTGAAGCCGGTGACGACGAAGTTGGAGGGGTGCACCTTGAGTACGAAGCCGGTCCGGGGGCCGACGGCCCGGGCGTAGTCGTCCAGGCTGGTGCGGTTGGTGGTGCCCACCTCGCGCAGTCGGGCGCCGGTGCTCTCCAGCAGGTCGGGCAGGCGGAACCCGTCGCCGATCTCGACCAGCTCGCCGCGGCTGACCACGATCTCGGCGTCGGCGGCGAGGACGGTGGCGGCGAGGACCAGCGCGGCAGCACCGTTGTTGACCACGTGCACGGCGCCCGCGTCGGGGACGGCGGCGGCGAGCGCGGCGAGCGCGTCGCGCCCGCGCCGGGCCCGCCGGCCGGTGCGCAGGTCCAGTTCCACGTCGGTGTGCCCGGCGGCGGCGACCACCGCGGCGACGGCGGCCGGCGAGAGCGGGGCCCGGCCGAGGTTGGTGTGCAGCACGACGCCGGTGGCGTTGAGCACCGCGCGGGGCGTCGGCGCCGGCAGCGCGGCGAGGGCGTCGTCGGGTACCTCGTCGGGGGTGATCTCACCGCGCCGGGCCCGCTGCTGGGCTTGGCCGATCGCGGCCTTTACCCGGTCCCGGCCGAGGGTGCCGACGGCGGCGGCGAGCCGCGGGTCGGCGAGCAGCGTGTCGGTGCGCGGCACCCGCCGCCGCGGGTCGACCGACCCGTCGCCCATGCGCGTCATCTCCCGGGACAGCTTTGGCGGAGACGGACGGGAATCGAACCCGCCTGGCCCGGGTCCCGGACCACACCGGTTTTGAAGACCGGGAGGGGCACCAGCCGCCTGAACGCCTCCGTCCAGGAGTCAACCACAGCCGACCGGGGGCCGCGCGGCGAGGTGTCAGGCCTCGCCGGCCTCCCGGCGGCGGATCCGCTCCCGCTGCGGCACCACCGTGTACCTCGGGTCCTTCGCGGAGGCGACGCCACCGTGGAAGATTCCGAACCGGGTGGCCAGGGACGCGGCGAGCAGTGCACCGCCGGAGAGCGCGGAGAGCGTCCGGCTTCGCCGGCCGATCAGCGCCCCGACCACGCCGGCGGCGGTCAGCGCCCGCCCGGCGCGCAGCAGCCGCCCGGCGGTGCCGGTGCGGTAGGGCTCGCTGAGCAGACCCAGCCGGGTCTCGACCGAGTGCGAGCCGAACAGTTCCAGCGCCGCACCGGCCACCGCGAACCGGCGCGCCGGGCCGGCCTGCGCGCAGGGCGCGGCGATCAGACCCACGCCGGCGCCGCTGGCCAGCGCGCTGCCCGCGAAGATCGTCGGCAGTTCCGGGTACGCCTCGTGCCAGGACGGCACCGCCGTCCCGGCGAGCAGCACCCCGGTGTACGTGGCCAGGGCCGGCGCGGTGACCGCGGCGGCCAGGCCGGCCGCCTGCCCCACCGGCGGCAGCACCCGGCGGGCCAGCCCGAGCACGCCCCGCTCGGGCAGCCAGTGGGCCCCCTCGGCGACCGCGGCGATGCCGGCGGCGGGGCCGAAGGCGCTGAGGATCCAGGTGCCCACCGACATCGGCGAGGTCGGCTTGGCCACCCGCAGCATGTGGTGGAAGCGCGAGGGCTTGCCCAGGTCGTTGATCAGGAAGTACGCGCTGGCGGTGACCGCGCCGAGTGCGGTCACCCGGCCGGCACGGCGCAGCGCGGGCCGGCCGGTGAGCTGCCCGCCGGCGGCCAGCAGCGACGACCCGGCGGCCAGCCCGCCGGTGAACAGGTACGCGGCGATGTCCCACTTCCACACCGGCGCCTTGAGGATGGGCCGGCCGTAGTAGGAGGTGAACTCGGCCTCCGGGACGCGCAGCTCCTCGCCGCCGCGGCCACCGCGTTTGCGACGCCCCCGTCGGTCCACCGGGTCGACGTCCCGGGGCGGGTGCGGGGCGAGCCGCACCTCGGCGGCGCCGGAGTCGGTGCGCGCCGCGCCCGCGCCGCGGTCACCGGGGCGGCCGGCACCGGGTGCGTCGGCCGCGGCCTGCTCCGGCGACGGCGCGGCAGCGGACGTCATGGCGCCGGCACCGACCCGACGCTGGTCGTCGCCCGGTGCGGCCGAGGGCTCGCCGGCCGGCCCGCCCGGCGGGGCACCGGCGCCCTTGGCACCGACGCCGACCTTCGGGCCGTGGCCGCCCTGGCTGCGGTGGCCCGGCCCACCGAGGCGTCCGGGGCCCTCCGTCTCCAGCCGTTCGCGGAAGCGGCGGAACAGGGCACCGACCGGGGCGCGGTCCGGACTCACGATGAACCTCCGACGAACGCGGCGACGGCCGCCGCCGCCATGGCCACAGCCGCCAGCCCGGCCCGCTTCCACATCTTCGGCAGGTCACGGGTGGTGACCACCGGGTCCGGTGGCAGGCCGTACACCTCCGGCTCGTCGAGCAGCAGGAAGAACGCGCCGTCGCCGCCGACCCCGTCGGTCGGGTCGTTGCCGTAGAGCCGGGCCTCCGGCACGCCCCGCTCGTGCAAGGCAGTGACCCGCTGCGCGGCCCGCTCCCGCAGCTCGTCGAGCGGGCCGAACTGGATCGACTCGGTCGGGCAGGCCTGCGCGCAGGCCGGCGTCATGCCGGCGCCGAGCCGGTCGTAGCAGAGCGTGCACTTCCAGGCCCGGCCGTCGCCCTTGCGCTGGTCGATCACCCCGTATGGGCAGGCCGAGATGCAGTAGCCGCAGCCGTTGCAGATGTCCTCCTGCACCACCACCGTGCCGAACTCGGTGCGGAACAGCGACCCGGTCGGGCAGACGTCCAGGCAGGCGGCGTGGGTGCAGTGCTTGCAGACGTCCGACATCATCAGCCAGCGGAAGTCGGTGCGCTCCTCGACGCCGGTGCCGCGCCCGGGCGGCTGCGCGCCGGGCATGCCCAGGAACTGGGCGCCGTTCGTCGGGGCGGCGCCGTTCGTCGGGGCCCCGAGGACGTCGGCGAGCCCGCCCCCGGCCATCAGCGCGGCGGCCGACGGCGAACCCGGGGGCACTCCCGGATCGGTGCCGGTCGGGTTGCCCGTACCGGCCGCCACGGCCGCCGACGAGGCGCTCACCGAACCGCCCGTCGGGTTACCGGCGAACGGCGGGGTGCGGTGACCGGCCGGGACCGGCTGCTCGATGAAGGCCACGTGTCGCCAGGAGTTCGCGGTCAGTGCCCCGGTGTTGTCGTACGACATGCCGAGCAGGTCGAAGCCGGAGTCCGGGACCCCGTTCCACTCCTTGCAGGCCACCTCACACGCCTTGCACCCGATGCAGACGCTGGTGTCGGTGAAGAAGCCCATCCGCGGCCCGGCCTCGACCCAGCCGGCGTCCGGGGCGGGGTCGAGTGGGCCGTAGAGGCTGTTGGCGTCAGGCATCGTCGCCGTTCTCCCTCGGCCCGTCGTCGCTGGACCCGGCCGGATGCCGGACCTCGGTGGTCACCATCGGCGGGACCTCGCCCGACACGATCCCGGCCCGCCGTCGGTAGTCGTCGACGAGTTCGCGCAGCGCCGGGCCCGTCGGCCGGCGGCCGGGACGGACGTCGCAGGTGCCGACCTTGCTCTCCTGGATCAGCACGTTCGGGTCCAGGGTGATGCCGAACAGGTCGTTCGCCGAGTCGCCGGTGACCACACCCTCGAACCCGAAGTGGTACGGCAGCCAGACCTGGTGGATCACCCGGCCGTCCACCCGCAGCGGGGTGAGCCGGTCGGTGACCAGCACCTTCGCCTCGATCGCCGCCCGTCCGCTGACCAGGTGCGCCCAGCCCAGGTGGGTCAGCCCCGCCTCGGCGGCCAGCTCCGGTGACACCTCGACGAACATCTCCGGCTGAAGCTCGGCCAGCGGGCGTACCGTCCGGCTCATCCCGCCGGCGGTGTGGTGCTCGGTGAGCCGGCTGACCGTGAACACGTACGGGTAGACCTGACCGTGCTCCTGCGGCGGGCTCGGGTTCACCGAGTTCACCGGGTGCGCGTAGACCTTGCGCATCGGGTTGGCCTGCTGCCCGTAGAGCGGGTTGCGCATCGGCGACTCGGCCGGCTCGTAGTGCGTCGGCAGCGGGCCGTCGAGCACCCCGCTCGGCGCGTAGAGCCAGCCCTTGCCGTCGGCCTGCATGATGAACGCGTCGTCACCGGCGATCCCCTCGGGGCCGGACGCGCCGTGCGGCGGCCGGTACGTCGGCGGCTTGGTCTTCTCGAAGTCCGGCACGTCGTGGCCGGTCCATTCGCCCTTCTCCTCGTCCCACCACACGTACTTCTTCCGCTCGCTCCACGGCCGGCCCTCCGGGTCGGCGGAGGCGCGGTTGTAGAGGGTGCGGCGGTTCGCCGGCCAGGCCCAGCCCCACTCGGCGGCCACCCAGTCCTGCTCGTGCCGGGACTTGCGCCGGGCCGCCTGGTTGACGCCGTCGGCGTACACCCCGCTGTAGATCCAGCAGCCGACGGCGGTGGAGCCGTCGTCGCGTGCTTCGGTGAACGCGGACAGCGGGCGGCCGGTGGCCACGTCGTACCCGTTGATCTCCTTGAGCACCGCCTCGGCGCTCGGCTCGGCCTTCGGACCGTGCGTGGGATAGTCCCATGCCAGGTCGAGCAGCGCCCGGTCCCGGGGCTTGTCCGAGTCGGCCAGCTTCTCCCGCAGCTTGCGCCCGAGGTGGTAGAAGAACCACAGCTCGGAACGGGCGTCGTTCGGCGGGTCGAGGGCCTTCTCCCGCCACTGCAGCAGCCGCTGCGTCTGGGTGAAGGTGCCCTCCTTTTCCACGTGCGAGGCGGCGGGCAGGAAGAACACCTCGGTGCGGCACTCCTCCGGCACGATCTCGCCGGTGGCCACCTCCGGGGCGTTCTTCCAGAACGTGGCGCTCTCGATCTCGAACAGGTCGCGGACGACCAGCCAGTCGAGGTTGGCCATGCCGAGCCGCTGGGCGCGGCCGTGCGCCGAACCGACCGCCGGGTTCTGGCCGAGCAGGAAGTAGCCCTTGATCTTCCCGTCGATCATGTTGAGCACCTGCTGGTAGGTGCCGTGGTCGCCGGTCATCCGGGGCAGGTAGCCGTAACAGAAGTCGTTCTCCGGCGTCGCCGCGTCCCCCCAGTACGCCTTGAGCAGGCTCGCGGCGAAGGACCGCGCGTCGCCCCAGAAGCCCTTCTGGCCGGGGTGGCGGATGCTGTCCACCCACTCGCCGAAGGTCGGGTGGTCGGCGTGGTGCGGCATCGGCAGGTAGCCGGGCAGCAGGTTGAACAGCGTCGGGATGTCGGTGGAGCCCTGGATGCTGGCGTGCCCGCGCAGGGCGAGCACCCCGCCGCCGGGACGGCCCAGGTTGCCCAGCAGCAGCTGGATGATCGCGCCGGTACGGATGTACTGCACCCCGACGCTGTGCTGGGTCCAGCCCACCGAGTAGATCAGGCAGCCGGTGCGCTCCCGGCCGGAGTTCTCCGTCCAGGCGCGGGCCAGCTCCAGGAACTTCTCCTGCGGGATGCCGCAGACCCGCTCCACCATCTCAGGGGTGTAACGGGCGAAGTGCCGCTTCAGGATCTGGTAGACGCAGCGCGGGTGCTGCAACGTCTCGTCGCGCAGGGTCTCCCCGCCGACCTGCGCGCCGTGCGACTCGTGCCGCAGCCCGGCCGCGCTGTCCCGCTCCTTGTCGGTGTGCCCGCTGCCGGAGGAGTCCTCGTGGCCCTCGTACTGCCAGCTGTCCTGTACGTAGCTGCCGGTCTCCGGGTCGAAGCCGGAGAAGAGGCCGTCGCCGTCCTCGGTGTCGGAGAAGCGCTCGCTGACGATCGTCGCGGCGTTCGTGTACGCCAGCACGTACTCCCGGAAGTCGAGCTCGTTCGCCAGGATGTAGTTGACGACGCCGCCGAGCAGCGCGATGTCGGTGCCGGCCCGGATCGGCAGGTACGTGTCGGCCACGGCGCTGGTCCGGGTGAACCGGGGGTCGATGTGGAAGACCTTGGCGCCGCGGCGCTTGGCCTCCATCACCCACTGGAAGCCCACCGGGTGGGCCTCGGCCATGTTCGAACCCTGGATGACGATGACGTCAGCGTTGGCGACGTCCTGCTGGAAGTCCGTCGCACCACCGCGACCGAAGCTGGCCCCCAGACCGGGGACGGTGGCGGAGTGTCAAATACGGGCCTGGTTCTCGATCTGGAGTGCCCCCATCGCCGTGAACAGCTTCTTGATGAGGTAGTTCTCCTCGTTGTCCAGCGTCGCCCCGCCCAGGCTGGAGA
Source organism: Micromonospora sp. BS32 (assembly GCF_059089345.1). Taxonomy (NCBI): domain Bacteria; kingdom Bacillati; phylum Actinomycetota; class Actinomycetes; order Micromonosporales; family Micromonosporaceae; genus Micromonospora; species Micromonospora sp. BS32. The sequence continues at coordinate 742 of NZ_JBSSHR010000023.1, read as the reverse complement.
TGCCCAGCGTGCGGTTGAGCGGCCGGCCCTCGTCGTCGACGTCCTCCCAGGTCTCCTCGCGGGCGGCGAGGATCCGGTCGGCGATCATGTCGAGCGCGACGTCGAGCTCCAGGTGCTCCCAGTCGGTCGCGTACGGCCGGCGGTAGCGGACCTTGGTCTGCCGCAGCGGGCTCGTCACCAGGCTCTTGCTGGCCGAGCCCTTCGGGCAGAGCCGGCCGCGGGAGATCGGGCTGTCCGGGTCGCCTTCGATCTGGGTGACCCGACCGTCCTTGACGAAGACCCGCTGGCCGCAGCCGACCGCGCAGTAGGGGCAGACCGAGCGGGCCATGCTGTCCGCGGTCTCGGTGCGGGCGGTGAGTTCCGCCGAGCGCCCGGACTGCGCCGCGGCGCCCCGACCCAGCGGGTCGGTGCCGGTGAGCTGCCGGTAGACCGGCCAACCCTCGATGAAGGTACGCAGACCCACGCGGACCGCACCTCCTCCACCACGCCGCGGGAAGCTGACCTCCTGAACATAGGACAGGGTGTCGGGCGGCGCGACTCGAGTCGGCGATCTTTTTCCCGCGGGCCGCAGAGCAGCGCCGCCCCCGGCCCTGGCGGGTCGGGGGCGGCGCTGTGGGTGTCGGTGTGCAGGTCGCCTCTCGGCGAGTGGCACGACGCGGCTCCAGCCGAACGGTATTCCGCGAAGGCAATTTAGGTGAGGCCCGGGGACACTGAACACACCGACACCCGTCACAACACGCTA